>JAAYJD010000040.1 GCA_012523135.1 Clostridiaceae bacterium | reverse complement strand
TGGATGCGCTGGGTCTTGAGGAATACCTGGGTTATTACAAGACAGCCTACGAGAACTATTTGGCAAACCAGTAAATGTGATCTAGACTGTGTATGAGGTAACACCGCCCAATTTCTGAACTGACCTGTTCCCGCAGCCGAAACCTGCCAATATGGCGATTTCGGCTGCGGGCATACGCAGGATATCGCCGGTGGAGGGTCTCATATGAAACATAAAGCCCCTAGGGGCAGCGTGCTGGTACAGTATCTTTTTTCTTATATCGGCATCGTACTGCTCTCGTGCGCGCTCATCGGCGTAGCCGTATTCAACATGTTCCTGTACAATCTGCAACAGACAGAGCTGCAAAACAACCGCAGGAAAATCGAACTGGCCGCCCATGATCTTGAGACGCAACTCGAAACACTCCAATCCGTAGCGTATGGTATATCTTTTGACATCAAGTACCGGCCGCTCTATTTTCGTCAAAATAAATATTACGAGAAACTGCTTCTCGAGGACTTCACAAAGTACGTTGGGTATTCCAGGATCACGGACGAGTACTTTCTCGTGTACCATGATTCGGATACCGCATATCTTTCCACGGGAATGGTGTGTCCGATTCAGACGCACATAACAGAAAACCTGGGGCTAACAGATCCAGGACCGGTTGCCACACGGATCGATGATGTGCGTGAGATGACAGTGATCGAATCGGAGGGAAGCTCAGTCATGCTGCTTGCCTATCCCGTGAAAGCCACCGACATCCGGTTCGCCGTGAGCAATGCAACATTGTGCTTTGTGACAAGCACAGACAATTTGATCAGTCGCATGATGACTACGACCGGCGGCCTTATCGGGGATCTGCGCGTGACGCTCGATGAAAAGCCATTGCTCAACCGTGTGATGAATGTCGGCAATAACGATCCGATACTGAAAGCCCTCTCTCCTGAGCGGCGTATATCTTTGACATTGACACTGCCCAGGAACAGTGCGTATGGCACGATCGCAGGATTAAGAATGATTAATGTGGTGGCCATCGTGTTGTTCATCCTGATGCTGCTGGGGGTAGCGGTGCTGATGGCGCTTCGCAACTATATGCCCATCAAGCGCATTCACGCCAAAATTCACAACAACGAGCAGCAGGATGACGAGTCTCAGAACGAACTGCATAACATTGACCGGATGTTTACGCTGGCGATGGAGAACAACAAGCGTGTTACTGAACGACTGGCCGAGCAAATGGGTGTGCTCAGGTACCAGAGCCTGCGCCTGCTTATCAGTGGTGACGCGTCGGACAGCACGCTTACGCTTCTACGCCAGATGGGTATTCCTTTCTCCAATAACTGCTTCACCGTATTGCGCATTCATTTCCCGAATCAGGATTTTTCCGACATGGACGCCCTCGGACAGCCTCCTGTTTCCCATATTGAGGATTTATCGGGAGAGGATATTCACTACTATTCACTTCCCAGCGAGCGGCACAACACATTGTGGGTTATCGTAAGCCTAAAGGACGCGGGATTTCTGGAGGAGTCCGTTGATCTCATTCGGTCGGTACTTGAGTCAGGAGAGGATACAGCCTTTACAATGGGGGGCGGCAGGAACACCGTAAGCTCGATTGATCGTCTCCCGGTCGTCGTAATGGAAGCCATGGACGACTGCGACCAGATCATATCGGGAAACCGAGTTGAAGAGCCGCAGCGATCTGTTGATCCTGACTCGCTCTATTATGACAATAAACATGTCGCATGCATGCTGCATGCCGTACGTATAAGCGACTGTGATAAAGCCTGTGCACATCTGGATGAGTTCATAACGCAGGTATGGGATCAGACGAACTCGGTGGTCCTGCACCGCTACATCATATCCGATGTGCTGGTTTCGCTGGTGCAAACCGCCCAAGAGAAAAAAACACCCCTTCATCAGCACCATACCAGCATGGTCCTTGCAGCCCATGACAGGGAGAGTTTCCGGTACGGTGTGGGTGTCATAATCAAAGCGCTGTGCAGCTGCGTGACAGAAGACGACAATTCTGCAGATCGAGACATATCCGAGGATGTATTGTGTTATATTCGGGACCATTTCACGGAGTATGATCTAAGCCTTGAAAGACTCGCGAGTGCATTCAGTCTCTCAGACAAATATGTCAGCAGGCTGATCAAAAAAGCGGCCGGGCAGAATTACAAGGACTATGTTATAGCTCTGCGGATTGATGCGGCCAAACGCTTCCTCAAGGATGGCATGTCGGTTACACAGACATGTGAAAAAATAGGGTACGTGAACATATCCCATTTCATCAAGACGTTCAAGCAGCTTACTGGGCAGACGCCCACGGGATACAAGAAGAGTCTGGACAGCCAATGTGTCCTCGCCTGATCTGAACGAGCAAGGAGATGTGCGGTACACGGTTTTGGTTGAACCGGAATGCGCTATTATAATAAAGGATTGAATAGACTAAATGGATTTGAATGAGGCCAATGCGGCTCTCGCCGACAAGGTCGTTCCCATAAACCCTCATCAGCTTGACTGGTACATGGCTGAATTGACGCTCCGGAACATGCATGCAGGCGATTTACGGCGCGGTGCCGTGATGACACCGGAAGATGCGGTAGAATACCAACGCACGGTTCGGGATGCATGGTCTGAATCCCTGGGCCCTATTCCGGCAGACAGCTTCTTGAGCGCACAAACCTCTCATGCTTTCGAGCGCGATGGTCTGTACATCGAATCGATTATTCTGGAAACACGCCCGGGTTTTTTTGCAACAGCTGTTCTCGCCAAACCAACCGGCACGTCAGGCAAGCTGCCTGCTGTGCTGCAAGTCTGCGGTCATTCCGAATTAGGGCGGACCTATCCTCCCTATCAGAACGTGATGATGACCATTGCTAAAGCTGGTTTTGCGGTTATGACGCTGGACAGCATTGGGCAGGGTGAGCGCATCACATATATGGAGGACGGCATTTCACAAGCTGTCAAGGCAACCTGCCCGGAGCACGATTATGCCGGGATTCAGTGCCTGATAACGGGGATGAACATCAGCGAGTTCTTTGTTCACGATGCGCTTTGCGCACTGGACTACCTGGAATCCCGAGACGACATCGACCCGCAGCGGATCGGCGTAACGGGCTGCAGTGGCGGCGGCACACTGACCGCGATGCTGATGATGCAGGCACCCGAACGGATCGCCGCCGCCGCGCCGTGCTGCTTTATCACCACACGAGAAGATATTCTGCGCACGCACAGGCGACAGGATCTTGAGCAGATCTGGCCGGGTATGGCTGCCGCGGGACTGGATCACGCAGACGCCGTGCTGTGTATGGCGCCAAAGCCTGTTATGCTGCTCACAGCGGATTCAGACTTTTTCCCGATCGAGGGAAGCTGCAAAACACTGGAAAAAGCGCGTCCTTTCTGGCGTATTTTGGGGAATCCCGACGGGCTTGAAATGAAAACGGACCGTTGTCGGCATGGGTATAGCCACGGTTTAGCCAATGCCGCTGCGGATTTTTTCTCCCGTGCGCTTCGCGGGGAACCGGCCGCACCGGTTCGGCCGAGCGAGCCGGTACACGAAGGCCGCCTGAATGCAACGCCTTCCGGTTCGGTGGTGCAAAGCCTTGGTTCTCGAATCCCACATGACTATGTGGTCGACAAGCTAGCCGGGTATGACCGGGAAGCGGCGGTAAAAACGTTCGACACACGGCGCAGGGAGGCGGTTGGCTTCATCCGTGCGCAGATAGACGCGTTCCCCGCCTATCCCCTATACCTGAAGCGAGCTGACGACGCGTTTTATCATGCCTACGATCTGCGGTGCGAACTATTTCTCTGGTACCAGCAGGAAAACCTATCCAATTTCGGCATTTTCTTTCACTCCCCCGGGGAAATTCCTTTGCATAACGTGCTTGCGCTCTGGGATGGCGGTACGCTGGTCCGGCACCGCCATATGGACGAGGTGCTCGCGCTGTGCCACGAGGGCAAGGGCGTTTTCATCGTGGATCTGGCCGGCACGGGCTGCATAGGCGACGATCTGTATCATGGCGGCGAACCGGATTATTTTTGGTCCCGCCTTGGCAACTACGCCAACAATTTACTCGTAAACGGGGACAATCTGCCGGCAATGCGCGTGCGCGGCATCCTGCGCGCCATCGATGCTGTGCAGGAGATATGCGGTACCGAAACACGGGTGGATATTCTAACGCGCGGCGGCTTTAACCTGTACGCGCTCATGGCCAAACTGGTTGACGAGCGAATATACTCAGTCATTGAGCACGATCCGGTCGAAAGCTTCCGACGAATCGCCAGCGAGAAATATTATAACGATAACAACATTAAAGCCTATGTTATGCCGTCTATGCTGCGATATTTTGATATTTTGCAGTTACGTGAATTTGTAAAGGGAGATCGTTCCGATGAAAACCGCTGATACGCTTTCAGTCATAGCAGCCGGAGATCTAAGCACACGAGCACCCGTTGACAGTCTGATCGGGTCAGGCAATGAAACTGCTGTCTTTCGTGATGTGCGCCAGGTTCTTGAGCGTGCTGATGTCCGCCTTGTCAACCTGGAGAACCCGCTCACGGACAACGGAAAGCCGATCGCTAAAGCCGGGCCCAATCTCCGCGGCCCAGAATCGGCTGTCTTGTTGCTCCAGGCAGGCGGATTTGATGCTGCCGTCCTGGCTAACAACCACATGGGTGATTTCGGCAGCGAAGGCGTCCGAAGCACACTGGCTGCACTGGATGCTCATGGTATCGGCCACACGGGCGCAGGCATGACATTGGCGGAAGCACGACGGCCCTGGATCGCCCGGCGGAACGGACTGACGCTCGCAGTCCTAGCCTCGACAGAAAATGAATTTGGGACCGCACGCGACAAGAAACCGGGCAGTAACGGTTTCGATATGCGCAGACTGTGTATGGATATCCGTCAGGCCCGCAGGGATTTTGATTTTGTGCTGGTGGTCATGCACGGCGGCAATGAGCATAATCCTGTGCCTGCCCCCATCGTGGTGGACCGGTATAGAACGCTGATCGATATTGGCGCCGATGCCGTCATCGGCATGCATCCCCATTGCCCACAGGGCTATGAGGTATACGAGGGGAAGCCCATCGTATACAGCACCGGGAATTTTCTTTTTGGCAACGTGTCGTTGCCAGATCCGCAAAATCCCTGGTATTACGGCTATATGCCTCATATCGTATTTGGCGATGGCCTTCCTCAGATGACCATCCATCCCTACCGTTTCTCTCCTGATGGACGACTGATCTGCTTGTTGACCGGTGTGGAGAAAAAGCACATGATGGATTATCTTGGCGTCCTATCGTCGTATATCGGGGATCCTGTGCGCCTCAAGCGCCATTATGAAAGCTGGTGTGCTTACAAAGGGCCCGGCTCCTCCCGCCGGCTGCGCTGTGAATGGCCC
>JAAYJD010000288.1 GCA_012523135.1 Clostridiaceae bacterium | reverse complement strand
CCTTATCTGTCTGGTCCTTGTAGGTCTTGAGAACATCGTAGAATTCGTCCAGGGTGGTCGGCAGCGTCTTGTTGATCGCTTCCAGGGCGTCGGAACGGAAGCCGACACCGCCCTTGAGCACGCCGTAAGGATCGCCGTCGGCGCTGCGCGGACCGTCAAAGGCTTCCAGCGGAATGCCGTAGCGTTTGCCGTCCGCGTTGGCGACGGCTTTCCAGGCGATCTCGGAAACGGCTTCCATGATGTTGGCGCCGTATTTATCGAGCAGTTCGTCGACGGGCATCAGGGCGTTCTGGGCGTTCAGCTGCCCGTAGGCGTCGCCGCCGATGGCCCGGTCGATGAAGTCGTAGGAAACACCGCCGGCGATATCGAGCATCAGCTTCTCGGTGGCATTTTCCTGGGGCAGGTTGAACCAGTTGACTTTATAACCGGTCAGTTCCTCGAGCACGGCATGACTGGGCTGCTGATGCATGTCGTAGGCTTGGTAATACATCAGGATATTGAGTTCTGGCTTTTCCCCGGTCAAGAACGGGTCGGCCGTGGTGGTTGCCTGGGTGGTTGTCGTCGCCGCGGTCGTTGAACCGGGCTTGGTCGTGGTCGCGCCGGTCGTGGTGCCGGCTGTGGTGGTGCCTCCGCCCGTGCAGGCGACGGCTGGCAGAACCAGTCCGGCGATCAGCACGACGCTCAGCAGCCATTTCATCCATGTTTTGTTCATTCGTGTTCCCTCCACTTATTTTGGTTCAAAATACGGTGTTCCGTGTCCGCATGTACGGGTGCTGCTGACCCCTCCTTTCATCCAGAGCCTGTCGGTAATCAACCTTTGACCGAGCCGATGGTAACCCCCTTGACGAAATATTTCTGCAGGAAGGGGTAAACCAGCAGGATCAGCAGGGTGGAGACGACGAAGGTTGCCGAACGGACATTCTCGCCGGACAGGTTCATGATCGAGTTGATATCACCGGAAATGTTGCCGGTGGCATCGGTTGTGTTGAGCGCCATCGTGATCAGGTCGTACAGGTACTGCTGCAGCGGCTTGAGTTTGGGCGTCGTGATGTAGAGGACGCCGGCGAAGTAGTTGTTCCAGAAACCGACGCTGTAGAACAGCGTGATCGTGGCAATGACCGGCAGCGACATCGGGATCACGATCCGGTAGAGCGTGACCAGATTGGATGCGCCGTCGATGCGGGCGCTCTCCTCGATCGATTCGGGCAGTGATTCAAAGTAGTTTTTCATGATAAAGAGGTTGAAGACGGAAAACGTGCCCGAAAAGACCAGCGCCCAGATGGTGTTGGTCAGTTTGAGGGAGCGGTAGAGGATGTAGTTCGGCACCATACCGGCGTTGAACAGCATCACGAAGACAAAGATATAAAGGAAGATCTTGCGGCCGCGCAGCGCCGGCTTGGACAGCGGATACGCTGCGGACGTCGTCAGGAACATCGCGATGGCGGTGCCGATCAGGGTGACAAAAACCGTGATGCTGAAGGCGTTGCGAAACTCCGGCTGGGTCAGCACGTAGCGGACCGTATTCACCTGGAACCGGACGGGCCAGAAGAGAACCTGGCCGGCGATGACCGGACCCTCGCCGCTGAATGCCTTGGCGACGACATTCATGACCGGGAGCAGGGTGATCAGACCGAATAAACACAGGATCGTGATGTTGACGATCATGAACAGGTCAAATTTTTTGCGGACTTCAGCCATGCTGTTCTCTCCTTACCAGATGCTCTTGCCGGTCATCCGCTTGGCGACGGAATTGGCGGAGACGACGAGGAAAAGCGCGATCAGCGAGTTGAACAGGCCGACCGCCGTGCCGGTGCTGAAGTTCAGCTTGCCCAGGCTGACCCGGTAGACATACGTGCCGATGATGTCGGCGGTTTCGTAGACGGTCGGGTTGTACATGACCAGGATCTGGGAAAAGCCGGCTTCCATGATGTTGCCCACCCGGATGATCAACATCAGGATGATGGTTGGGGCCAGTCCGGGCAGCGTGATGTAGCGCATCTGCTGAAATCGGTTGGCGCCGTCGACGCGGGATGCTTCATAACATTCCTGGTCCAGGCCGGCGATCGCGGCGAAATAGATGATCGAGCTCCAGCCGACTTCTTTCCAGCCGTCGGAGAAGACCAGCACCTGGCGGAAAATGGAATTGTCCATCAAGAAGCGTTCTTTTTCAAAGCCCAGGGAGACGAGCATGGTGTTGACGGCGCCGGTGGAGCCCAGCAGGACGACAAAGATACCGGCTACGATCGCCCAGGAGAGGAAATGGGGCAGGTAGACGACCAGCTGCAGACTTTTCTGGAAGCGCAAGTTGCGCACTTCGTTGAGCAGGATGGCGAACGCGATCGGGATCGGGAAAATGAAGACAATCTTCATGACGCTGATGATCAGGGTGTTGGCCAGGGCGCTCTTGAAATCGCTTTTGCCGAAAATGTCGATGAAATGCTTCAGGCCGGCCCAGGGGCTTTTGAAAACCGACATGAACGGCGTGTCGGCGGCAAACATGTTGTAGTCTTTGAAAGCCAGCGTGATGCCGTACATCGGAACCAGATTGAAGATGGTAATAAAGATCAGGGCGGGAACCAACAGCAGATACATGTCGTAGTTCCGCCGGAAATAGGACAGAAATGGTTTTTGGTTGCGTTGACGCATGCACGCACCCTGCCTTCCAGAAAAAATGATGGACGGTCTCGTGACACGTCCATCATATCATCGCTGCTGGCGGCCGGGTGGGCCGGGGTTTATGAAAATTGACTGGTTTCTATGCGATTATTCTGGATAATCTGACTAAATTAGCAAAAATTGATACGATCCTTCGATTTTTGCTACATTTTTTAAAATGCTCATTCGCCGATGATCTGAACCTGAACGGTCCGGGGACGGGCGCGAACCTGGTCCCAGTCGATGAAGTAGACATAGCCGAACTCGCCCAGGTCGAGGGCGCCGTCAACGACGACGATGCTTTCAGAACGGCCGAAGAAGCAGGAGCGCAGGTGCGCCTCCGTGTTCAGGCTGGTCCATTCGCCGACTTCGCCGACGCTCATGGCAAACTCGATGTGCTTGGGCCCGGGATGCATGTACTGGCCCTCGACGCGGCAGGTCGGGATCAGCTTCTCCATGATGTTGCACAGATCCTGCTGCAGGTATTCCAGGCCGAAGTAGGTCTGGTCATGCGAACACTCCTGGGTCATGACGGAACAGGTCGTGTGATGGGAGTAGACGACACAAATGCCGTTCTGGATGCCGGAGTCGGCGAGGATTTTCTTGACGTCTTTCGTGACATCGTGAAAGGTGGGGTGCAGTCCAGCGGACTGGACGTTGATGCTGTCGCGGTAAACTTTCATGGGTTTTTCCTCCTAGTAATATATATCCATGCGCCATCGCGCGTGTTTCCATGTTTCTAGCCGTTCTGTTTCGCCAGCCGGTCGTCCCAGGCCTGACGGACGGCGCGGATCATCTCGTCGACCATCGCCGCCCGGTCCGGCGCCTTGGCGATGCCGCTGGAGGACCCCGTCGCTTCCGCGCCGGCGCGGATGACCCGGTATACGTCCTTGCCGCTGCTGATCCCGGCGGCCTGCAGGACCAGGATCGTCGGATCGATGGCCTTGATGCGGCTGATCGACTCCGTGACATAGTCCATGTCGCTGACCTGGCCGGTACCGATCAGGTCGGATGGCTCGGCCACGATGATGTTCGGCCTCAGACAGGCGATCGCCCTCGCTTCGGCGATCGAGTCGGCGCAGACGATGGTCGCCAGGCCGATCTCGTCAGCGCGGTCGATCGATTTTTTGAGCGCCGCGAGGGTGACCGGTTTTTCGCTGTGGTTGAGCATGACGCCGACGGCACCGGCCGCCTTGATCGCCTCGGGCAGGATATCCGCGACGCCGCGCCCGGGCCGGATCGGGTCCATGTGGGGCGCGAAAAGGTGGATGCGGCGGGTGGCCTGTGCGACGGGCACCAGGTCGGTAAACGACGCGGTGAAGATGATGTCGACGTTGTAGCGCTCAGACGCTTCATCGGCCGCCCTGGCCAGATCGACGACATCCTGGCCGACGAGGTAGGCCTTGGGGCCGATCTCAAAAAACGGAGCGCGCAGGGGAAAGCCTTGGAACATAACAGGTTCACCTCCGGTACAGTGACGCAATGACTTACTTAAGCATAAGAAAAACTTTCAATAATTTCAATAAAATGATCAATGTATTTGCGAATTGCTTTCGTAAACGAAATATGATACGGTTGGATCAGCCGGTATTTCCGGTAAAAAAGACGTGGAGGCAGATGTCATGAAAGCAGAAGCGTGGGCTGCGGCCCGTCAATCCATCCAAATCGAACAGCGCGCCATCGGCTTCGTCCTGGCCAGCCTGGACGAAGCATCGCTGTCCCGGGCCGTGGCGGCCGTCGTGGCTGCGCCGCGTGTCATCACCTGCGCCAGCGGTTCCTCCGGCATCGCCGCGATGAAGCTGGCTCATTCGCTGTGCTGCATCGAGCAGCCGGCCAAATTCATGCCGCCCTCGGAAGCCATCCACGGCGGCCTGGGCTGTGTCCAGCCCGGCGACGCGGTGATCATGGTCTCCCGCGGCGGCAAGACAGCTGAACTGCTGCCGATCATCGATGTTGTCAAGAAAAAGAAGGCGGTCCTGATCGCCGTGACCGAGAACCTGGCCTCGCCGCTGGGCATGGAGGCGGATGTGCTGCTGCGGCTGAAAATCGCTTCGGAAAGCGACCCGCTCAACCTGATGGCCACATCGAGCTTTGTGGCTACCCTGGCGGTTTTCGACGCCCTGCTCGCGGCCCTGATCGTGGAAACAGATTACAGCAAAGAGCAGTTTGCCCTGATCCATCCGGGCGGAGCCGTCGGCGAAAAGCTGAACAAGAGCCGTTGACGGGAGAGGTGTGCATGACAACGGAAGGTTTGCGCATTGACGACCGCCGGCGGGTGATCCTGGAACAGCTGACCCGCACCGGCCGTGTCCGGGTCCAGGAGTTGGGCCGGGAACTGGGTGTGTCGGAAGTGACTATCCGCCACGACCTCAAAATTCTCGAGGAAAACGGATTGCTGGAGCGCGTGCCGGGCGGTGCGGTCGCCACGGTCCTGCACTTGGCCCAGGGTCGCTACCTGCAGCAGAAAAAGACCCGTACCGAAGCCAAGCAGCAAGTCGCGGCGGCGACGGCGGAGCTTATAGCCGACGGCGAGACGCTCCTGATCAATTCCGGCACGACGACCCTCTTGACCGCCATCGCCCTGCGCCGCCGGCAGCGGCTGAACATTCTGACCAATTCCCTGGCTGTCGCCATGGAACTGGGCGATTTTCCGACCTTTCGCGTCATTTTGCTGGGCGGCCGGATCAACACCCAGTACGCGTTCACCTCCGGCAGCGACGCCCTGGCGCAGCTGGCCCAGTACAAGGCCGACAAAGCCATCTTGTCCGTTGACGGCATCGATTCGGCCGGCATTACGACCTATCACGCCGAGGAAGCCGAAATCAACCGGGCGATGATCAGCCGTTCGCGCCAGACGATCATTGTGGCGGACAGCAGCAAGCTGGGCCGGGAGAGCTTCAACAACATCTGCGCCCTGCAGGCAATCGGCTGCCTGGTTACAAACCGCGACGCCGATCCGGATACCCTGCGCACGGTCCGCGCCAGCGGCGTGGAGGTCGTTACCGCCTGACGGCAGGGCGGTCTCCGCCGTGCTGCTGGTAGGCCCGCGGCGTCAGGCCGCGGACCTGGCGGAAAATGCGGATGAAATGCGACAGGTTGGCAAAGCCGCACCGTTCGCCAGCCTCGCCGACGGTCAGGCCATCCTGGAGCAGGCGGCAGGCCGCGGAGACACGGACGCTGTGCAGGTAGGCCGTCCAGGTCATCCCGGTCAGTTCCCGGAACAAATGGCAAAAATGCGATTTGCTGTAGCCGATATGGCTGGCGATGTCCGCCAGCGATACCGGCTGGGCGTATTGGGCCTGGGTCCAGGAGAGCACGGCCGTGAGAAAGTCGTTTTTCGCCTGGCTGACCGCCGGCGCAATCTTCTCGCCGGAGGCCATGTGGCGGCTGAGCAGGGCGAACAGGTCGATCAAGGCGGCCATGCGCAAGAACAATCTGTCGTCGTGCTCGATCAAGCGGTCGACGATCGGCCGGAGCGCGTCGTAGGGCGGTCCGGTCGGATCGAGGCGATCCAGCGACAAACCCTGGTAGGCCAGCATGGCGGGGATGTCCATGAAGTGGGCCAGGTCCGGAAAGGAAACCTTAACGACGGCCATCTGCCCGGGACCGGCCTGGATCCGGTTGGCGTGGACCGTCAGGGGCGGTATGACGAACACCTGCCGGCCGCCCAGCTCATAGGGTTTGCCGTCGATGACAAGCTCGCCGGCCAGACCGTCGCAGAGCAGGATTTCCAGCGTCTCGCCGTAGTGCAGCGGAACGATGTCCTCCTCGGGAAAGGACTTCAGGTGAACCGTGTGCGGAACCTCCAGGCTGAAATCCAGCCGCTCCTCGAGATCCGTAGGCTTGATGACGACTGTCGAAACGCGTTTCATACCTGCATTATACCCGAAATCACAAAATCAGAACACTTTTCAGCAGGAGCTGTTCTTGTTTGTCCGGGCGATCCGTGCCATAGTCAAGGTGAAGTAAGGGACTGTTAAGGAATGTGTTGCTCTTTTCTTTGAGAGATTGACGCGTCTGGTCAATCTCTCGGAGAACCTATCGAGCAACTTATTGATGAACAGTCCCTCAGAAGCGAAAGGGGCCGCCCATGGCGCAGATAACAGGACTCATCTCGGACATCCAATCCTTCAGCCTGCACGACGGGCCGGGCATCCGCACGACGGTCTATCTGAAGGGCTGCCAGATGTCCTGCCTGTGGTGCCACAACCCGGAAGCGATCGCTGCCGCTCCGACGCTGGCTTTTTACGCGAACAAGTGCATCGGCTGCCAGGCCTGTGCGGCCGTTTGACCTGGTGAAGCGATCTGCTTTGGACCGGACGGCCGCCGGTTTTTCCCCGATCGCTGCACATCCTGCTTCGCCTGCGTCGACGCCTGTCCCGCGGGGGCGCTGGTACAGATCGGGCAGACGATGGGCGTCGACGAGGTCTTCCAGGTCATTGCGGCGGACGCGGACTATTACCGGGCCTCCGGCGGCGGTGTCACGCTGTCCGGCGGCGAGCCGCTCCTCCAGCCGGCCTTCGTCCAATCGCTCCTGGAACGCTGCCGGGAAGCGGGGATCGACACGGCGATCGAAAGCAACCTGTCCGTGTCGTACAGCATACTCGAACCGATCCTGCCCCTGCTCGACCGCATCTTCTGCGACATCAAGCTGCTCGACGATAGCCGGCATCGCGCGGCGACCGGTGTCTCCAACCGCCTGTTGCTGGCAAACCTGGAGCGGCTGGCCGGCGAAGCCGTGCCGCTGGTGATCCGGACGCCCTTGATCCCGGGCTGGACCGCGGACGACGACAACATCCGCGCGATCGCCCGCTGGATCGCACAGCATTGCCCGCGGGCAGACTACGAACTGCTCAATTACAACCCCTTCGCCAAGGCCAAGTACGAACCGATCGGCCAGACCTATACCCTGCCGGATGCCCAGGCGCTGCCGCCTGAGACGGTCAGGCGCTTCGTTGCCATCGCCCGGACTGAGCACAGCTCATCGAGAGGAGCCACAGCATGACACCAGCAGAAGAAAAAATCAAGCGCTACAGGGCGTGGACGGCCCGCCTGCGCCAGGACAAGATCGCCGAGACCAAAAAGAAGATGGCGGTCAACGGCGCCATGGACGAAGACGACTACCATTCGCTGGTCGCGCCGGAGGGCTTCGACTGGAAGCCGACCCCCAACCACGCCAACGGCGACTTCCACGGCACGATGGCCTGGGCTGTCAACTACCGGTCGCTAACCGAGGCTTTTCCGCCGGTCGTCGTGCCCTACAACGCGGTCGTCGGCAATTACTTCAAGATCCTGCAGCGATACCGCAAGCTGCGCTGGAACCCGGACTACCCGTTCGACGCATACGTGCCCCTGATCGAGAAATACGCCATCGACCACGGCATCGGGCAGGTGCACCACTTCTGCGGTGATATCCGCATCGGGTTCGAGTTGGGCTGGCAGGGGTTGCTGGACAAGGTGCGCCGCTATGAAGCCCTTCATGGCGCAGATGAAGAGACCCGCAGCTTCTACCAGGCGGAAGCGATCGTCGTCGAAGCGATCATCGCCTGGATCCGGCGAACCTCAGACGAGATCCGGCGCCAGTTGACGCTGGAAAACGATCCCGATCTGCGCGCCAACCTGGCGGCCATGCTTGAGGCCAATGAGCATATCGCCACCGGACCGCCGCGCACGCTGCGCGAAGCCTGCCAGTTCATGGCCTGGTACAATGTCGCGGGCCGCGCCTACAACCGCGAGGGCTGCGGCGGCCAGCTGGACCAGCTGCTCCGACCGTTTTATGAAAGCGACCGCGCCGCCGGCCTGATCGACGACGAGGACGCCGTCTTTTTGCTGACCGGTCTTCTGATGTCCGACACCAAGTATTACCAGCTGGGCGGCCCGGACGCCAGCGGGCAGGACATCACCAACCGGCTGTCCTGGCTGATCCTCGAGGCGGCCGACCGGCTCAACGTCAGCGCCAACCTGACCATCCGGGTGCACGACGGCCTGGACCGGGCCTTTTTCCGCCGCGGCGTGGAACTGCTCTTCAAGCACAAGAACGGCTGGCCGCGTTTTTCGGGCGACGAGTCGCTGGTCAGCGGGTTCATGAAAAACGGCTTCAGCGCCGAACTGGCCCGGCAGCGAATCGCCGTCGGCTGCAACTGGATGGCGATTCCCGGCGTGGAATACTGCCTTAACGACAGCATCAAGATCAATTTGGCCCGGATTTTCGCGGTGGCCTTTGACGAACTGCTGGCCCGGGATCCGGAACCGACCCTGGACAAGCTTTGGGACGGCTTTGCGTATCACCTGGGACAGGCCATCGAGGTGGTCTGCAAAACGACGGATTTTCACCTGCGCACCAACCGCTACAATTCGCCGGAGCTGTTCCTCAACCTGTTCTGCCAGGGACCCATCGAGAAGGGGCGCGACGCGTCCGCCAAGCGCCTCGACTATTACACGATCGGGATCGATGCTTCCGGCATCGCGGTCGCCGCGGACGCCTTCGCGGCGCTCGATCAGCGCGTGGTCCGGGAACAGCGGCTGACCTGGCAGGATGTGGCCGGGGCGCTTCGGACCAACTATACCGAGGCGGACGGCACCCGGATCCGGGCGTTGCTGCTGACGGCACCCAAGTATGGCCAGCGCGATAGCCTCGGCCAGCAATGGGCGGTGAAAATATCCCGCCTGTTCACCGACCTGACGGTCAACGGCGTCTCGGAAGAGGGCATCCAGTTCATCCCCGGGTTGTTCTCCTGGTCGCGCACGATCGCCTACGGCAAACAGGTCGGGGCGACTCCGGACGGACGGCTGGCCTTTGCCCCGATCAACCACGGCGCCAACCCGATGCCCGGTTCGGTCAAGAACGGCGAACTCACCACCTTGTCCGAGGCCATCGCATCGGTCCAGTGCGGCCGCGGCAACACGGCGCCGTTCCAGCTGGAGCTCGACCCGGGCATTACGGCGGCCGAGGGCGGTATCGAGCGGGTCATGGCCCTGCTGGAAACCCATCTCAAGCGCGGCGGCACCCTGATCAACATCAACATCGTCGATGCCGGGCAGATCCGTGCCGCGCACCGCGAGCCGGAACGGTTCCCCGACCTGGTGGTCCGGGTCACCGGCTTTACCGCCTATTTCATGACCTTGTCGCCTGAGTTCCGCCAGCTGGTCGTCGATCGCCTGATCACCAGCTGAGCAGGTTTTGGGGAGGTGCCCTGTGAAAATCACCGGCATGCACACCATTGTGGTCGGCAATCCGTGGAAAAACTGGCTCTTCGTCAAGCTGACGACCGATGAGGGCATCACCGGCCTGGGTGAATGCACGTATGGTCTGGGTACGCGGGCGGTCGAAGCGATGCTCGAGGAAATACGCGACCTGGTCATCGGGGAAGATCCAACACAAATAGAAGGCCTTGGCGACCGGTGGCGCAAAGCGCTGTTCCTGGTGCATGGGCCGATTATCTCCGCTGCACTCAGCGGCCTGAACATCGCCTGCTGGGATATTGCGGCGAAAGCGGCCGGCCTGCCGCTCTACCGTCTGCTGGGCGGCCGAACGCGCCCCCGGATCCGGGCGTATGCCAACGGCTGGTACCAAGGCCCGCGCGAACCGTCTTTTTTCGCAGAACGGGCCGCCGAGGTCGTCGCCATGGGCTACACCGCCCTCAAGTTCGACCCCTTTGGCCACGCGTACCAGTTCCTGGAGCCTGCTGAGGAAAAGAAATCGCTGGCGATTGTCGCGGCGGTACGCGCCGCTGTCGGCGATGAGACAGACCTGATGATCGAAGCGCACGACCGCTTCAGCGTGGCAACGGCCATCCGGATCGGGCGGCTGCTGGAAGCGTACCATCCGATGTGGTTCGAGACACCCGTCTTGTCCTACGACATTGCGGCGACGCTGGAGGTGGCGCGCGCCATACCTGTTCCGGTCGCTTCCGGCGAACGGTTTACAGCCCTGCAGCAGGTGTCTGAACTGCTGCAGGGCCGGATTGTATCCTTTGTCCAGCCAGAGACGCTCCGGATCGGCGGCGTTTCCGGTCTGCTCGAGGCCGGTGCCGTTGCGCGCAGCTATGGCGCCTGGCTGGCGCCGCACAGTGCCCAGAGCCCGTTTACGACGGCGGTCAACGCGCATCTTGGCGCGGCGATTCCCAATGTGCTGATCCAGGAATGCTTCGACGACTTTCATATCGCCTGGGCCCGGGATGTGCTGTCTGGCTGTCCCCAGGTCGTGCAGGGGTACCTGCAGCCTGGCGAGCAGGCGGGCATCGGGGTTGAGCTGGACGAGTTGGAAGCGGCCAGGCATCCCTACAGCCCGAAACACCGGCTGCGCCTGTTTGAGGCCGGCTGGGAATGGCGCGGGTCACAGCCTACCTGAACGTTGCTTAACGCGCCCGCGGGTCCTCGGGATTGTAGTCCGACCAGTCGACCAGCCAGGGCTTTTCGGTGCGGAAGGGCGTCTTGAACTTGTTTTCGAGGATGTCGCGTTTTTCCATGTTGACCATGCAGGCACGGATGCAGCCGCGTCCGCCGCAGATCGCTTCGCCGTGGGTGAAGGTGTTGGCCGGCTTCTTGTAGAACGGCGTGTACGGGGACGGCTTGAAGTCGTCGCGGCCGGCGATGTAGCGGCCCTTTTCGCCTTCCTTGACTTCCTCGGCACCCCGGAACGCCCAGAGGCACTTGTAGGGGTCGAACTCGCCCCATTCGACTTCGTGTCCGGCCAGGGTCACCTTGACCGTCTTGTCCGGGTTGATCGCCTGGCCGGGGCATTCCCGGACGCAGGCCATGCAGCGGTTGCAGAGCGGCGGCCCGCTGTAGATCGGATCGGGCTCCAGTTCGAGCTCGGTCATGACCATGAACAGACGCTGGCGCGGCCCGAACTGCGGCGTCAGGAAGACCTTGGAGTAGCCGATTTCGCCCAGCCCGGCCAGGTAGGCGGCGATGCGGACATGGACCAGCACGTCCGGGGCCGGCTTGCCCGGGGCGACCGGCTTGCTCCAGAGCATGTTGTCGCGCAGCGGCGGATTCGGCCCGTCGGGGTCCGGCTTGACCCAGCTGTCGACCGAGTTGCCGAAGGTGCTCTCATAGCCGAACGGCATCGCCTCGTAGCCCTCGTCCTCGAAGATACGGCTGAAGCGGATGATGAAGTTGGGCATGAAAACCGTGTTGACAGCCCCGTAGGCCATCGAGGCATAGTTCATGAAATGCGTCCCTTCCTCGATGCCGCGCAGGGCGCCGCGGTTGATCCGGAAGCCCACGACAACCATGGACTTGGCATTGGGCATGATCGTGCGCGGATCCATCTGCAGGGGCGCGCCCTCGAAACGTGACATCGGGGTGATGCCGACCAGGTCGGCCCCCATTTCCTTGGCAATTCGCTTGACGGTCGGACTATCCAGCATGGTATTCGCCTCGCCTTTCTCAGGTGTATCAGGATCTTGACTTATTTTTGTGATCCTAAGTGTTATAATCAGGCAAAATGAACCGTTCCGTCAAGCCAGAGCCTTAGCCTTGGCTATCAAAATATTAGCTTATGGTGATGAAGATGGTGTCCATTTTGCAACGCAGCATTTCCCTGGATGAGCTGGATCCCCGTGTTTTGAACATCGGCTATTCGGCTGGCAGCGGCACAGGGGTCCGCTCGCCCGGCGCCCGCACGCCGGAACGGTTTGCCTACGACTATGAAATCGAGTTTTTCGTCGCGCCTGGCGGCCAGATGTGGGTCGACGGCACCGGGTACGCGATCGGGAAAGGCCACGTGATCCTGCGCCGGCCGGGGCAGACTTGCAACAGCTTGCCGCCCTATACCTGCTGGTACATCACGATTGACCCGACCGGCGACAGCGGCAAGACACTGGACGATTTTTCCAGCACACGCTACCTCAGCTTCCAGGCACAGATCCGAAACCCCGCCTTTGACGCGATCCCGGCTTACATGAAGGTCCAGGATGAGAGCGCCTACATCGACTGCTTCTCCGCAATCAACCTGCTGGCCCGCTCCAAGTCCGAAACGGATCGGCTGGCCTTGCGAATCCGCCTGCTTGAGCTGATCCGACTGCTCTGTGCGGATGCCGCCCGGGGGCCTGCCGGCCGGGCGCAGCGGCAGAGCGAAGAAGCCGTCATGGACACGCTGGATTACCTGCACGCCCATTACGCCGAGAAGCTGACGCTGGCGGACCTGAGCAACCGGGCCAACCTCAGCCCCATCTATTTTCACCGCCTGTTTGCCAGAATGACACACAAGACACCGGCGCTGTACCTGCAGCAGGTTCGTCTGGACCGGGCGCGCGACCTGCTGCTGCACACGGCGCTGACCTGCAGCGAAATCGCGGCGGCCTGCGGCTTTTCCACGCCCTCCTATTTCAGCATGGTCTTTAAGCGCCAGACCGGTATGACGCCGCTGTCTTTCCGTGACAGCCACCTGGCCGGATCACCGGTCAAGGCAGAACGATCACCTTGAGCGCGCGGCTCGAGGCGCGGTCCAGCAGCAACTCGAACCCCTGGCTGACATCGGCGAGGGCCACGCGGTGCGTGATCAGCGGCTGGACCTGGACACGCCCGGAGGCCAGCAGGCTGATCGCCGTCAGGACATCGCCGTACAGGTTGTTGGAGCTGCCGGTGATGTGTTTTTCGCCGCTGATGTCCATCAGGCGGTAGGGCAGCGTATCGGTGTGCGACACCATGTTGACCAGCGTGCCGCTGTTTGCCAGCAGGCGCAGCGCCTGCTCCTGGGTCTCGGCCGACCCGACGGTGTCGAAGATGACGTCGATGCCGCGGTTCTGGGTGTCCGCCAGCAGCAGCGGAACCAGGTTGGTCTCACGTACATTGACGGGCCGGTCGATGCCGACCGTCCGGGCGACCTCGAGCGCCTTGTCGAACAGGTCGGTGCAAATGACCGGGAAAGCACCGCTCGCCCTGGCCACCTGGGCGATCAGCAGTCCGACCGGGCCGGATCCCAGCACCAGAACCGATTGCCCCGCTTGCAGGCGGGATACCGAAACGGCATGGACGGCGACCGCCAGCGGATCGAGAAAGGTGGCCTCCTCATCGCTGATCGCATCGGGCAGTTCGTAGACATGGGTGGCCCAGGCCGGGCAATATTCGGCCATGCCGCCGGGGAAAAAGTCCATCGGCTCCCAGCCGGCCCCGTGCCCGATGTGGCGGGTCTGCCGGCACAAGTTGTAGCGGCCGGTGCGGCAGTATTCACAACGTCCGCACGTATTGAAGGGCTCGACAAAGACGCGCTTGCCGAGCAGCGGCTGGTATGCGGCCTGGCCGACATCGTGCACAACGCCGCAGAACTCGTGGCCCAGCACCATGTTGGACGGGTTGTCCACGTGGTGGCCGAGCGTGTGCAGCGCCCAGGGGTTCTCGCCCCGGTGGTACTTGAGGGCGCTGCCGAAGATGCCGCAGGCCTTGACTTTGAGCAGCGCTTCGTCAGTTATGCAGGAGCGCATGGGGATGTCGCGGACATTAATCCGGTTCGGCCCTTCCAGAACGGCAGCTTTCATGTTGATTCCCTCCCTGATCGCGCTTGTTGCTCTTATTTTACCTGTTTTTTATGTGTCTGCCCATTTTTGCGGTGAGTGCGGTATAATTTTTCCAGAGTGGACAACGCCCGCTGATGACAGCATTTTGAAAGGAGTGCCGGGTTAACCAGCCCGGCTGACCGACCATGGACAACGCACTTTATGCTGACACGTATGTCGCGACCTTGCTAAAGGAACAACAACCGCGCTTTCGCTTCCAGGCCCAAAGCCCGGCCGAATTCGACGCCTGGCAAACGGCTTTCCGGCAGGAGCTGGAAACACTTCTGGGCATTCCCCGCATCCGGGCTCGGGCGACCGGCGATTTGGCGCCCGTCTGCCACGGCCAGGTGCGGCTCGAGGACCATATCCGCGAGACCTGGACGATCCAGTCGGAACCGGGCTACGCGGTGCCGTTCTTTCTCCTGCGTCCGCTGGAGCAAAGCGGCCCCCTGCCGCTGGTGCTGACGCCGCACGGACACGGCAAGGACGGCAAGGACACCTACGCCGGGATTTATCGCGATGAGAATGGACACGCCAGCATCGCCGAGGGTGAGCGCGATGTCGCGCTGCAGGCGGTGCGTGCCGGCTATGTCGCCATTGCCATGGACCAGCGCGGCTTTACCGTCACCAAGTTCAAGCAGGACATCGTGGACGACAAGAACAATTCCTGCCAGCGGATGCAGATGCACGCCTTTTTGTTCGGCCGGACCTTGATCGGGGAGCGCTGCTGGGACATTTCGCGCCTGATCGATTACGCGGCGACGCGGCCGGAAATCGACAGTAGCCGGATCGCCATCACGGGCAATTCCGGCGGTGGCACGACCTCGCTGTTTGCCGCCGCGGTCGAGACCCGGATCGGGGTGGCGGTTCCCGGCAGCTATTTTTGCACCTTTGCCGACTCGATTGCCGCGGTGTCCCACTGCGCCTGCAATTACGTGCCCGGTATTCTGGAACTCGGCGAGATGTACGATGTCGCCGGCCTGATCGCCCCGCGCCCGTTCATGGCCGTCGCCGGGCGGGAAGACCCCATTTTCCCGCTCAAGGGCGTCCGGGAGGCTTTTGACAAGCTGAGGCAGGTCTACACGGTGGCGGGCGTGCCCGAACGCTGCCAGCTCTTTCTCGGGGATGGCGGCCATCGCTATTACAAGGCCGATGTCTGGCCGTTCATGGACCGCTGGCTGAAAGGTGCGTCCGGCCAGGCATGATGTTTGCAGGCAGCCGGCAGGTCTTGGCTGACGCCTACGGGATTGACGCCCTGGCGGTCAGCCCTGTCGCGGCCGGCTTTTCCGCCCAGGCTTACCGGGTTCATGGTGCGGACGGGGATTTTTTTCTCAAAGTCTACGATTGCCGCAAACCGTCGACCCGGCAGTGGGTTGAACGGATCGACCAGGTCCTGCCGGTTGTCTTTTGGCTGCAAAGCCAGGATGGGCTGCGCGATTGCCTGAACGTGCCCATCCGGGCCAAAGACGGGTCCTTTCGCTGGTCGCAGGGCCGTCATATCTACCTGGTGTATCCCTTTATCGAGGGACGGACGGTCGGGGACGAACGGCTGGAACCTGCCCAGGTGCGTGAACTGGCCCGGATCGTCGGCCGGCTGCATCTGCAGGATGCCGCAATTCCCTTCGCGCTCGGCCTGCGTGAAACCTTCGCCGTTCCCTTAATCGCATCGCTGCCGGGCCGGCTCAGTCCGATGATGGCTTCCGGACTGCGCTCCGTCCTGGAGGGGCATGAAGCGGCGATCCGGCAGGCGTGCACGACGATCCTGCTGCTGTCGGATGCCCTTGCCAGATCTGAGCTGCCCTGCGTCTGGTGCCACGGCGATCTGCACGGCTGGAACCTGATCCAGGCCCGGAACCTGGTCCTGGTCGACTGGGAAGGCCTGATCCTGGCACCCGCGGAGGCGGACTTGTGTTCTTTTTCCCGGGGGTTCTTCTTTGGAACTGCCTGGGATGAAGCGCTGGCGGCCTACCGGTCGGTCCGTCCGTTTGGCCAGGTCAACCGGGACGCGCTGCTTTTTTACCGGCTGAAGCGCATCCTGGAGGACATCGCTTTGTTCAGTGCGAGCCTGCTCGGTGACGAACTTGACTCGGGCCAGCGGGCCAGGACGCGCCGCTGTCTCCGGAACGTTTGCCTGCAGCTGGCCGATGCCGATGTCCTGTGAAGGTCCGCCGGGCCCTCAGCGGGTTGGGAACTGCTGCAGCCGGTGCAGGTAATCGGTCGGGTACATGCCCTCGATCTTATGGAACAACCGGCTGAAATAATGCGGGCTGACAAAGCCCAGCTCGTAGGCGACCTCCTTGACCGAAAGGGGCGTCATCCGCATCAGCTCCTTGGCGTGGGCTATTTTCAACCGGTTGACATAGTCGATCGGGGTCGTCTGCAGCGAACCGCGGAACAAGCGGATCAGGTGCTGCCGGGAGACGTTGGCCGCCTGGCTCAGCTCGGCGAGCGTAATTTTGCGGCTGTAATTCTGGCGGATGAACAGGAGCGCCTTTTTAAGAGGGACCGGGACGGGGTCGTCGGCATAGGCCTGGCTGTCCGCCACGATGCTTTTCAGCGTCACCCGGGAGGCCAGGGCCAGGATATGGCTGGCGCACAGCGAGATGATCAGCTGGCTCTCCAGGTCGTTTTTCTGAAATTCCTGCAGAGCCTTGTCAACCAGCGCCTGGACCTGGCCGGACAGCTCGCCCAGGGAGGTCTTATTGCCCAAATAGAGGTGGCTCAGGTAGCTGTTGGGCTGGTAGCTGTCCTGGACCCGCTCCTGGCCGGCCTTTGTCTTCAGGGCCAGCAGCTGGCGGCGGGCTGTGTCCAGCGTGCAGGCAACCAGCGGGCCGGCGGTTGTGAAATGGATGTAGCAGAAGGTGCAGGGCAGGTCAGCCAGCGGCCTACGGATGTAGTGCTGTCCCTGGGGGATCAGGAACAGGTCGCCTGCTGACACCGGGTAGTCGGTGTTGTCAATCGTGAACAAGCAGGAGCCGGCGCAGATCACCACCAGGATGTGATGGTGGTCGGCATGCTGCCAGACAGTTTTCCGTTCGATCCGGTACAGGTCGCGGACCACAGGCCAGGTGTTCAGGTCGATATCGAAAAGCAAAGCAAAATCCCCCTTGGGTTTATTTCGTGCATGTCAATGTGCATATTATATGAGTTTATGCGTTAATCGTACAGCGATGTTCATATTGTGCATCAATGCCCGCATTCTCGTTGTTTACAGCACACGTACCATGGGTTACAAAATGGATAGGCCGGTTTACGCGCCTGATTCATCCTGACGGATGACCTGCCGATCGGCGTCAAACAGATTGGAGTCAATGAATACCCATGTACAGGATTGTTATCGTCGGATTTGCCCATATGCACCTGAAGACCCTGATGGACCACTTCAACGCCCTGCCCGGCGGTGTGGACTGGGTCGGCTGCGCCGATGTCGCGCCCTTTGAGACGGACCCGGACGATGGCCTATCCGTGCGCATCAAGGCCATGGCGCAAAAGCTGGCGCTGCCCAGG
>JAAYJD010000287.1 GCA_012523135.1 Clostridiaceae bacterium | reverse complement strand
ATCAGTGAAACAGAGTTGTTGCGCCAGGTCTGTGTACTGCCAACCCTTTCAGACGTGACCGTGAGATCTGTTAGAACGATTCTTTCTCTGCTGTTAAGAACCGGAAAACGCTACTGGCGGCTAGGAGAATGGTTGACCAGCACCGCTTGTTGCAGCCATGCTGCCTCAATGCAGAAATTACTAAAAAAACAGGAGGCTTATCCATATAAAACGATCCCAATAGAAGAACTGCTGCGTTATGCAGATGACACTTATGTGCCACAATCCGCCGCCCTGACGGCTTTACATGATACAATACAATGTATGTCTCTGCCGGCTGAGGAGATCGTCCGTCTGGTCGGGATCGGTCTGCGTCATGATGCCCCCAAAGTTGTCCTGAAGGTGCTGCAGCAGAAATTCAAGCTGGAAATCGATGAAGCCGAGCAGTTGCAGCTGTTGCGCCTGATATACGCCTTGGCAGATGAGATACGAATCATCCGCTACCGCGGACATACCGCACGGGAATTGAGTGATCTACAGTGCAGCCAAGCTGGTGCTGATTTCCAGGGCCTGTTTGATGATGATGAATAACGTAGCAGATCCCAATGTTTAAAGTAGACTAAAAATACCGGAAAGGGGGATTGCCCGTTGACAAAATACATCCCAACTTTTGCTGCTGATTATTCAGGATTAGTGGCTCAGCACTTGCCGGGATCGCGGTTCCGCTGCACCAGAACACCCATTAACGCCTGTAACACGTATATGCAAAAAGAGAGAGAACAATGATTCATTCAGATGAACTCAAATAGAGTAAAATGGAAAGGAAGAAGACAAATCGTATGAAAATGATGGCTAGACCGGAATCTCTGGAAAGATATAAGATGACTGTGCAGCTTGTACGCGCTTGTGTGAAATTTTATGGCATCGTAGATAGCGACTTTCTCATCCGCCAGATCGCTCGGTTACCGGAAGCAGAAAATCTGATCCTTCATGATTACATTGCCCTGATCGACTCGCTGGTTCAACAGGATGACAAACTTCTGCAGCAGGGGCCTTGGCTATATTCGCGGCTGTTCTGTCCTTCTCCAGAGCATCTGTCAGATCTTCTGGAAGAGCAGATTTGCCTGCCCTATCGGGAATCATCGATCGAATCACTGCTGCCCTATGCTGACGACGACTACTATGAACAGACAGAGGAAATAGAAGCGCTTAAAGCATACCTCGCTGACCACTGTGTTGCAGCAGATCGCCTGATCTCTATTGTCGGTTGTGGATTGCGCCATGCATCCACAGATGATGTTTTGACACAGCGGCTGGCAGACGTGGACTGCAGCTGCCTTGACATGGATAAGCTCCGTTCGCTGATCCTTGCGGCAGAATACGTGACACGCAAAGTCTCTCTGAGAGGTCACACACTCCAGGAAGAAAAAGCTCTGTGCGATAAATGGCAGTCGCCTGACCTGTTTTTAACCTAAAGCATTGTCTCTATGTGTCACAGTAGTTGTCGTAGGCCGAAGAAAAAATTATCCTGAGGATACGACAACGGAGGAAGTATGATGGCCTACACACGAAGAGTCAAGGAAGCAGCAATCCGGATGATGTTACCACCGGAAAGCAAACCACTGACAAAGATAATCACTGAAAGAAAAACAACAAGAACGATAACTTTATGACTGTTCCGGCAGCTGTCAGGGAACTGGAAAAAATAGAGATGATCCGTCAAAGTGACGGCAACTACCGAATGGACCATGCCGTGACCGCAACACAGAAGGAAATACTCAAAGCGTTTGATCTTACTGAAAGAAACATTCGAGTGCAAGCAATAAGCATTAACAGACAACTGCAAATAATTGAATAAATGTAAGGAGGCAGGACACATGGGCAGACGCTGCATATCTATTGATGAAAAAATCTCCAGGCAAAAAGAAGTTGTTTCCGCGATGAAAGATAAGTATGATTCAGCGCTAAACGAACTGAATGCTTTGATGAAAAAGAAACGTGAGCTACAAGGAAAAGAGCTGCTGAACACATTTGAAAACAGCAGCAGAAGTCTGGATGAAATAATGACATTCCTAAACGAAAATAATGATAGAAATTCTTTATTTGTTTTCGAGAGTTAATTTTATCAGGAAGTTAATGATAAATAATTTTTATTTTGTATAGCGTATATAATATGCGCTATACTCATCCTATGAAAGACGAACCGATTGCTGTCCTTATCGAGAGACGCCAGCAACTCCTGGATGAGCTGGTTGGTTTGACCCATCTGGTT
>JAAYJD010000039.1 GCA_012523135.1 Clostridiaceae bacterium | reverse complement strand
CATCGACAGACTGCGTCAGCTGGCGCGCCGGGGCGAACTCAAACAGGCATTGCAGCTAATCTACATTTCGCCGCTTAAATCCCTTGCCGGCGACATCCGTGAGAACCTGGACCGCCCGCTCCAGGGCTTTGCGCGCCTGGAACGCGAAGACGAAACCGGTCTTGTCCCCTCGTTGGACGTGGCGATCCGGACCGGCGACACGACCCAGAGCGAGCGGCGCCGGATGCTGCGTAAGCCGCCGCACATCCTGATCACAACCCCGGAATCCCTCTACTTGCTGCTGACCAGTGTGTCGGGCGCAGCCATGCTGCGCACGGCCCGCTGGATCATCGTCGACGAGCTGCACGCCCTGATCGACACCAAGCGCGGCGCGCACCTGATGCTGTCCCTGGCCCGGCTGGACCGGCTCTGCGGTCAGCCGCTGCAACGCATCGGGCTGTCGGCGACCATCCGGCCGCTCGAACGGGCGGCGGCCTACCTGGCCCCGGAACCGGCGGCGATTGTCGCGCCGCCGATGGAAAAAGCGATCGACCTTCGGGTGATCAGCCCCTTCTCAGATCTCAAGAAACCGGGCAAGGACACCGTCTGGCAGGCGATCGCCGAGAGCGTCTACCGGTACTGCCTCAAGGCCCGCAGCGTGATCGCCTTTGTCGAGGCCCGGGCCTATGCCGAGAAGCTGGCCTATTTCGTCAACCAGCTGGGCGGGGAATCGTTTGCCCGCACCCATCACGGCAGCCTGTCCCGCGAGCAGCGCTTTGACGTCGAGCAGGCCCTGCGCGCCGGTACGGTGCGGCTGCTGTGCGCCACCTCCTCGATGGAGCTGGGCATCGATGTCGGCGAGATCGACCTGGTGATCCAGGTCGGCTGCCCGCGGACGGTTTCCAGCGCCTTGCAGCGTTTGGGCCGGGCCGGCCACAACCCGGGCCGGGTCAGCGTGATGCTGATGTTCCCGCGCACCCCGGCCGAAGCGCTCGCCAGCGGCCTGACGGCCGAGGTGATGCGCGCCGGCGGCGTGGAACCTTGCCGTCCGCCGCGGCTGTGCCTCGATGTGCTGGCCCAGCACCTGGTTTCGCTGGCAGTCGGCGGCCGCTACGACCTGGACGAGGTGCTGGCCCTGCTGGCCCGGGCGTACCCGTTCCGCGACGTGACGCGCGACGATGTGCGCGCGGTGCTGGAAATGCTGGCCGGCGACGAAGAGCACGCGCGCGATATCCCGGTCCGTCCCCGCCTGCTTTACGACCGCCTCAGCGGGCAGGTCAGCGGCGACAGCTACAGCCGCATGCTGGCCGTGTCCACGGGCGGTACCATCCCGGACCGCGGGCTCTACACGGTGCGCACCGAGCAGGGGGTCATCCTGGGCCAGCTGGACGAGGAATTCGTCTTTGAAGCGCGGCTGGGTGATAAGTTCCTGCTTGGCACCTTCGCCTGGAAAATCCGCTAGGTGCAAAAGGACGCCGTCATCGTGGCCCAGACCAGCAGCGCCGGCGCCCTGCCGCCGTTCTGGAAAGGCGATATCCGTGGCCGCAGCCTGCAGACCGGCCTGGCCTTCGGCGCCCTGTTGCGCCGACTGGGCGAAGCCCACGACGGCGGCAGCCTGATCGAGGCGCTGCAGGAACTGGGCCTGGACGCGGAAAACGCGGAGGCTGCCGAGCAGGTCCTCCGCCGCCAGATCGCCGTG
>JAAYJD010000286.1 GCA_012523135.1 Clostridiaceae bacterium | reverse complement strand
CGCTGCTTGCGCCGGTTTATGCCAGCCTGGACGAGATCGGGGTGAGCCTCAGGGTGATCCTGATCCTGGCCATGGCTGCGCAAGTCGGCGTGACCTGCTGGCGCGGCTGGTTCCTGATGCGCCGGCGCATCGCGTGTTGAGGAGATATGACATGAAACGCTGCTTACAACGAATCAGCTGGCCGGTAACGGCACTGGCGCTGGCATGTTTGCTGCTCTGGCTGCCGGTCCGGCTAACCGCTTCCAGCCCGCTCCTGATCCAACCGCTGCAGGTTCAGGGGGACGAATCCCTGTTTGACAAGGTGACGGTCCAAGGTCAGCTGGTCGGGCGGACCGGACGGTCCAGCCAGCTGTTTGCCCAGGTTTTCAGCATCCGGCCCGGCCTGGAAAGCCAGACACCCAAGGCCGGGATCCGCCTCTTATCCCAGCATGATCAGGCCGTCCTAAGCGAACGGGACTACCAGAGCTGGTACCTGATCGCCCACCCGTCCGGCCGATATACGGTCGGCAGTGTGACGCGGGAAGGCCAGGCCTATTTGCGTGTCACCCGGCAGGATGAAACCGGGCGCCGCCAGCGCTTCGCCCAGCTGCCTGTCGACCTTAGAACGGATTCCAGCCAGGTGTTTCACCACTTTCAAATATACGATCCCTGGTACGCCCGTGTCTCCGACCTGAAACAAGTGCTGGCCTGGACGCCGGACGGCCGCCTGTACGGCGTCGCGCCGGCCGGCGAGGCAGAACGCGGCACCAGCTGCCTGTTCCGGGTCGAACGTTTTCTGAGCGAAAGGGAAATCGACCAGCCGGACACGCCGGCCAGCGCCACGGTTCTGGCCGAGCTTCCCCTGGACGGAGGCCTGCTTCCGCTGGCCCTGCTGGCCGATCCGGAGGGCCTGGTCCTGGTCCGCGGCCAACGCCGCAGCGACGAGCTGGGCAAGCGCCTCGACGGCTACACCGGCTTGACGGTGACCCGCTTTGGCCTCGACGGCCAGGTTGGCAGCCAGCTGGCTATCGAGGCTGACTTTTACAACGTCCAATCGGTGCGCCTGACCGGCGAGACGCTTGCCGTAGTGACCGGCGGCGATGCCCTGACCGTGCATGCTTTCCAGCTGGGCGGCGATCCGAATACGCTGGCCAGGCACTGGGGTTCGGTCGCGCTGACGCGCGAGGACATGGTGCCCCATGCCGAAATCAGGGACGTCCGGATCATCGACGACCGGCTCTACCTGCTGCAGCTCGCCTGGTTCCAGCCGGTCCTGGCCGCCGACAACCTTTCTGTGTCCTGGGCCGACGGGACCGTGCTGCGCGACGTGCCCTGGATTTACCTGGAGCGGGCCCAAACCATGGGTCGCCAGGACCTGCGCCTGTCGGTTTTGGATCGCAGCGGAACCTGCCTGGCTCAAACGGTCCTGGACATCGGGCTGAACGACGACCTGCGCCAGCGCCTGGCCGTCCATTCGGATGAACCGATCCCGGACGCGCGCCAGGCCGTCGGCTTGATTCTGGAGGAGGTGTCCCGGCCATGATCGACGTCCGCTTCGTGACCGTACGTTACGCACATACCACCGCCCTGGATTCGGTGCGCCTTATGGCGGGACCGGGGGAAATCATCGGCTTGTTCGGCGCCAATGGAGCCGGTAAGACGACCTTGCTCAAGTGCCTCGCCGGCCTGATGGACCCGACCTACGGGTCGGTCCAGATCGACGGCCAGGAGGCCAAGCAGTCGCGCAAGATCAGCTACATGGCCCAGGAGGGCAGCAGTTTCCCGGCCTGGACCGTCGCGCAGCACCGCGATTTCTTTTGCGACCTGATGCCCGACTTCCGGCCGGACCGTTTCGACCGGCTGGTGCGCTTCTTTGATTTGCCCGCCGGCCGCAAGCTGGCCACCTTTTCCACGGGCCAGCGGGCCAGCTTCGAGTTGTGCTGCGGCCTTGGCATCATCCGGCCCTATTACGTGATGGACGAGCCTTTCCTCGGCCATGACACCGCGACGCGCCAGAACACGCTGCGGCTTTTGGCAGGCTTGCTGGGCGAAAAGGATACGCTGATCTTGTCGACGCACCAGGTCCAGGAGGCCGAGCCTTTGATCAGCCGCGCCGTTGTTTTGGACAAGGGCGTCATCCTGGCCGATGTCCCGATGGAGGAACTGCGCAGCCGGGGTCAGCCCCTGGTGTCATTGCTGCTGCAAAACCGACAGGCGGACAGCCTGAAGCTCGAAGAGCTCCTGGCTGCGGAATGGGATGAGACGACCTGAAGCCTGATCGCACGCCCCGATTATCTGGTATGATGGATGAATCGGATATCCGGAACTACGGATGCCAGGAAACGGGGCAACGATGGACAAACAGGCTCAAGCGGCAGCCAAGCACAATCGCATGATGCATGAACCGGTCGAAAAACTGGTCATGTCGCTGGCTGTTCCGACGATTCTCAGCATGCTGGTGACCGCGGTCTACAGCATGGCCGACACTTTTTTTGTCAGCCGACTGGGGACCCAGGCGACCGGCGGTGTGGGCATCTGCTTCTCGGTCATGGCGATCATCCAGGCGATCGGGTTTACGTTCGGCCAGGGGGCCGGCAACACGGTGTCGCGTCTGCTGGGCCGTCAGGACCGCCAGGCGGCCGTCACGGTGGCATCGACGGGCTTTTTCACGGCCATGGCCGTGAGCGCGCTGCTGGCGATTGCCGGTTCGTTTTTTGTCGATCCGCTGGTTCGCCTGCTGGGCGCGACCGAAACGATCGCGCCTTACGCGGCGGACTATCTGCGTTACCTGCTGCTGGGCATGCCGTTTATCGCCACCTCGTTTACCCTGAATAATCTGTTGCGCTACCAGGGCAGCGCGGCCTACGCCATGGTCGGGATCATGGCCGGTGCCATACTCAACATTGCTCTTGACCCGCTCCTGATCTACACCTTCGAGATGGGTGTCGGCGGCGCGGCGCTGGCCACGGCGATCAGCCAGATGATCAGCTTTGCGATCCTGATGCTGCAATCGGCCCGGGGCGGTAACATCCTGCCTTCGCTCAGGCATTTCAGTTTGTCTCCGGCCCTGCACGCGGCCATCATCAAGAACGGCTCGCCGACCCTGCTGCGCCAGGGCCTGGCCAGCAT
>JAAYJD010000285.1 GCA_012523135.1 Clostridiaceae bacterium | reverse complement strand
GCGAGCAGGTCTACACGGACAGCTTTGCCAAACTAAAGCCCTACGTCGCTTACCTGCACATCAAGGACTCGCTGCGCGGCGGCCCCATCGTGCCGGCGGGTCAGGGCGACGGGGAGATCCCGGCGATCCTGGGTGACCTGCGCGACCGGGACGACCTGTTCGTGTCGCTGGAACCGCACCTGGCCCAGGCTGGGGTGTTCAGGGGCTTTTCCGGCCCCGCGCTTTTCGAAAAAGCTTTGGCTGCGCTGCGCAAAATCCTTGACGAACATGGCATCTGCTATGAATGAAGGTGACCGAATGGCACACGAGAACAGCAAGGCGATGACCTCATCTGAACGGGTCAGAACAACCCTCGCCCACCGGGAACCGGATCGGATCCCGCTCGATTTGGGCAGCACGAAAATGACCGGCATCTCGATCAAGGCCTACCGGAACTTCATCGCACACAAGGGATGGCAGGACCTGGAGCCGGAACCGGTTATCCTCGATCCAGTCCAGCAGCTGGCCCTGGTTCGCGAACCGGTTCTGGAGAAACTGGGCGTCGACACCCGGGGCCTCCTGCCGGCGGCGCCCGCAGGTTTCCAGGCGGCTTACCGGGAGGAAAACGGCTATGTTCGGTTTACCGATGAATGGGGCGTCGCCTGGAAAATGCCTAAAACAGGCGGCCATTACTTCGACATGACCGCCCACCCGCTCATAGGAGACATCGGCGAACCTGATTTGGACCGCTTCGCCTGGCCGGATCCGCGCGACGCGACGCGCACCGATGCCTTTCGCGGCCGTGTCACGGAGCTTCGGCAAGCCGGCGATTACGGACTGGTCATGCACGGCGTCAGCGCGGGCATCCTCGAGATGGCCCTGCGCCTGCGCGGCTTCGAGCAGCTTTTCATGGATTTTGCCCTCGAGCCGGACCTGGTGTGCGGCCTGCTCGACCGGCTCGTGGAGATCAAGTCAGCCTTCTGGGAGACGGCTCTGGACCAGGTCGGCGCAGACGTCCTCGTTGCGATCGAGGCGGACGATCTCGGTTCCCAGGACAGCCTCCTGATCTCGCCCGAGATGTACCGCCGCTTCGTCCTGCCGCGGCATAAGCGATTGTTTTCGTTTATCAAGCGCAAAGCACCGCGCATCAAGGTCTTCCTGCATTCCTGCGGCGCCATCCGTCCCCTGATCCCGGACCTGATCGAAGCCGGCGTCGATATTCTCAACCCCGTGCAGGTGTCGGCCAGGGGCATGGACCCCAAGGCCCTGAAAAAGGATTTCGGCGACGTGCTGACCTTCTGGGGCGGCGGCATCGACACCCAGCATGTCCTGCCGTTCGGATCCCCGGACGAGGTCCGGGACGAGGTCAAGCGCCGGATCGACGAGCTGGCCCCAGGCGGCGGCTTCATCTTCAATACGATCCATAACATTCAGGCGGATGTCCCGCCCCGCAACCTTGAAGCCATGCTGGACACCTTCGAGCAACAGGCGACGTATTAAGTGATATTTATTGTTTGAGAGGAGTAACATAATATGCCGATACGAACAGCGATCCTGGGGTATGGCCGCAGCGGCAGCACGCTGCATGCCGGACCGATCGAGAAACGACCGGAATTCGAGCTCGCCGCGGTGTGCGACATCGATCCGGAGGCTCGCGCCAAGGCTTTTGACCGGTTTGGCTGCCGCCTTTACACCGATTACCACGACATGCTGGCCAAGGAGGATCTCGATCTGGTCGTCATCGTCACCCGCAGCAGCCAGCACAGCCAGATGGCCTGTGACTGCCTTGAGGCCGGCAAGAACGTCCTGGTGACCAAGCCCTGGGCTTTGAACCTGGCCGAGGCCGACCAGATGGTCGCGGCAGCTGCCCGCAGCGGCAAAAAGCTCCTGCCCTGGCTGCCGGCACGCTGGGGCAGCGATCTAATCCGCTTGCGGGAACTGGTCGCGTCCGGCGCGATCGGCAAAGTTTTCCAGGTTCGGCGCAGCGAGTTCACGCTCGGAGTCCGTTTCGACTGGCAGACCGAGAAAAAGTACGGCGGCGGCTACCTGCTCAACTGGGGGCCGCACCTGGTCGACCAGCCCATGCAGCTGGTCGGGACGCCGGTCGCCTCTGTCTACGGGGAATTCAAGCAGATCATCAACCCCGGCGACGTCGAGGATGTCTTTTTTGCCGTGCTGAGGACCGAAGACGATGTGACCATCGTCACGGAGTTCAACATCGGCGCGAAAGG
>JAAYJD010000284.1 GCA_012523135.1 Clostridiaceae bacterium | reverse complement strand
TCCAGCAGAATATGCCCGTCGACCAGAATGCTCGCAAACGTACGACATTCCCCGTTCTCTGCAGGTCCGCGCCAGTCAGCGGCACCGGTGCCGAGAAATACAATCTGCGTGTTCTGTTTTATCGCCTTACCCCTTTCGCTTTGATCTTGCCTGAATCTATGATCGTACAAAAAAGGCCCGTGTGCAACCAGCCTGCCGCACATGCAAAAGCCACCGAAGTCCGAAAACTCCTGTGGCTCTTGTGTTTTTCTGTGGCTGCCGGACTAGGATTTGAACCCAGACAGACTGATCCAGAGTCAGTAGTGCTACCATTACACAATCCGGCAATAAGCTATAGGCTGGCGGTTCTGCCAGCAGGAAAGATAGTATCATAGAACAGAATTGAATGCAAGATCGATTTTGTACCTAAAGAGCCCTTAAAGGTCAGATACGCAGGTCTTCTTCCCGTTTGACCCGCAGGTCCTGGCGCAGGAAGCGCAGCGTCATGACCACCTGGTAGATCAGGATCGCCAGCACGATGCCCGCCAGGTCAACCAGGAAATCCGACCATTGGCTGGCCCGTCCCGGCACAAAAGACTGGTGCAGTTCATCCGATGCTGCGTACAGGGAGCCGATGATAAAGCTGAGCAGGGCGTTGAGCAATTCGGGCGTCGCCATCTCGCTGAACGCCCAGCTGAGCAGCTGGCCGAGCACAAAGAAGACAAGGCCATGGGCGACCATGCGGACGACTGATTCCGCGTACTGAACCACCACATCACTGGCCTGGTTGTCCAGAAGGCGCACCAGGGTCTCTGTCAGGCTGATGCTGAGCCGGCTCGAATTGTCAGCCGTTTGATTGGAGAACATGAAAATAACGGCCATCCAGGCGACGACGGATGTCCAGGCCAGGATGGTGCGAATCGGGTATTTCTTGACCTCATTGTTCTCCAGGTACATGCTGATCGGCTCCTCCCGATCCGTTCCGGTCAGGACCGGCCCAGCGGCATATCCGGCTGATGCTGCAGCGGCTCAACCAAGCCGAGTTCCTCCAGCTTGTCACGCACCATCCCGATGTCGTCCCACAGCCTGACCCGTTCGTTGTTGTTGCGCAGAATATAGGCAGGGTGGTATGTCGGCAGGATCAGATAACCGCTCTTCTCAATCCATTGCCCGCGGATTTTCGATATGCCCTCGGTTCCGCCGGTGAAATACTTGTAGGCGGTGGCGCCGAGCAGCACGATCAGCTTCGGTCTGACCAGTTGGAACTGCCTGGCCAGCCATGGCCGGCATGACTTGGCCTCTTCCGGCGTCGGCACCCGGTTTTGCGGCGGGCGGCACTTGACAATGTTGGCGATGTGATACATGTCCGGCTTCAGGTCATAGGCGACCAGGAGCAAATCCAGCAGCTTCCCGGCAGCGCCGACGAAGGGAATGCCCTGGGCGTCCTCGTCCGCACCGGGGCCTTCGCCGATAAACATCAGCGGCGCCGGAACCGCACCGCGCGAAATGACCACGTGGCGGCGGCTCTGGCTCAATGAACAGCGCTGACAGGCCTGGCACCCCTGCACAAACTGCTGCCAGGCCTCTTGATCCGTCAACTTACCCTGTTCTGTCATGATAGCCTCCTCGTCCGCCGTGCGCTGCGTTTTTTACTGACTCAAGCGGCGCAGCACTATTGTACCACAGGAGGAATCGATGCGTCAGGGGCACCCCGGCGGGCTCGTTTCCTGGCTTATATCTTGAGGAAAACCTGAAAATCTGAGCCCTGACCGGGCTTGCTTTCAACCGTGGCGTAGCCGTCGTAAAGCTGGGCGATATGCTTGACGATCGACAGGCCCAGTCCGGTTCCGCCCAGATCGCGCGAGCGGCTTTTGTCCACCCGGTAGAAGCGTTCGAAAATCCGCGCCTGGTGCTCCGGCTCGATCCCAACCCCCGTGTCGCGGACTGAGATCGCGACCAGACCGTTATCTTGCCGTCCGGTCTGGATGTAGACCTTCCCGCCCGGCTGGTTGTACTTGATGGCGTTGTCGACCAGGTTGATCAGGACCTGCTTGATGCGGTCCGGGTTGGCGGACACGGTCAATGGGCTGTCGTTTTCCTCGACCACAATCGAAATCCCGGCGGCTGAAGCGGCGTCATCCAGGAGGACGGCGACCGCGTCGACGAGCGTCTGCAGGTCAAATGTCTGGCTATGAGGGTCTGCGTGTATCTCTTCAATTTCCGACAGGATCAGGATGTCCTGGATCAGCTTGTGCAGCCGTTCGGCCTCGATGTCGATAAAGGCGAGAAAACGGTCGGCGACATCCGGCTTCCGGGCCGCGCCGGCCCTGAGGGTCTCCACGAAACCCCGGATGGACGTGAGCGGAGTTTTCAATTCGTGGGTCACGTTCGCGACAAAATCGCTGCGCAGTTTCTGCATCCTTTTCATCTCTGTGATGTCATGCAAGGTCAGGATCGCGCCCGGGTCGTCTGCCGTACGGACCGGCGAAGCGATGACCAGGAAAACAGCCGCTCCCGTCACGGTCTGCAGGGGCAGCTCCCGGCGAATCGTCTGGCCGCCCTCGATCGCCTGGCGAACCAGCGCATCGGTCGCTTCGCTGTGGGTAAGCAAAACCAGCGGGTAGGTCACCCTGGCAGGATCCAGATCGCGGCCGAAAACCGCCTTGGCACGGCTGTTCAGCAAGATGACCGCGCCGGTTTCGTTCACAACCAGCAGCGGATCGCTCATGTTTTCGAATATGACCGCCAACCGTTCATTACGCTCCTCAAGATCCGTGATTGTCTGTTGCAGCCGATCGGCCATGCTGTTGAAGGCTTCACCCAGCACAGCAGCCTCGTTGTCATCCTGGTCCAGCTGGTGCAATCGAACGGTGTAATCGCCGGTGGAAATGGCCCGGGCGGCCGCGTTCAAGGCCTGGAGCGGCCGGGTGATCCAGCGTGTGCTCAACGCGGAAATCAAGATCAGGACAGCCAGGGCCAGCAGCAATACCAGCCCGATGGCCAGCAGCATGTCCCGCAGCGGTCCTTGGCTGGTGTAGACCGGCATCGAAGTGCGCACGACCAGGTCGAGCTCCGGGACTAGCTGGGCGACATAAATCATCTCGGTGTCCAGCGTGTTGCTGCGCCGGATGGCAAATCCCGGGCCTTCACCTTTGATCGCCAGGGCGATTTCTGCCCGAAACAGGTGATTGTCCATCTGGCTGCTGTCTGCCTCATTGTCGAAAACGACGTTGCCTCGCGTGTCAACGATCGTCGCGCGCAGGGTTTTCTGGTTATGGCTGAACGCTTCGAGCGTGCGGGCAACAGCCCTGTCTGCAGGGATGCGGTCAGCCAGTTGCTGGCTGATCATCTGGCCTGCGGAGATCAGGTAAGCACGGTTGTTCTGGTCGTTGAAGCGGCTGATCGCCTGGAAAGACGCCAGACCGGCCGTCAGGATGGCGATCAGCAGGACCGCGCTGGTCAGCATGTTGAGTTTCTTGATCATGGCCTACCTCGTTGCGGCGGCTGTGCGGCCGCCGATCAGCCTGCCTGGTCGCTGAAGCGGTAGCCGCGTCCGCGGACCGTCTCGATCATGGCAGGCGATGCCGCATCGTCCTCGAGCTTGCGCCGCAGCTGGCGGATGTGCACGTCGACGGTTCGGGTTTCCCCGCCGTAAGCGAAACCCCAGACATGGTTGAGCAGATCGTCCCGGGAAAAGGCGATGCCGCGGTTGGTCATCAAAAACTTGAGCAGCTCGAATTCGCGGTGGGTCATCTCGATTTCCTGACCGGCTTTAAAGACCCGGTGACGAACATCATCCAGGACCAGGTCGCGGCAGGTCAGCAGCCCTGCCGACGGCGTCTTTTCGCCCGTCTCCGCCCGGTCAGGGGCAGGTACCGGCAGGTTTTCCGCTGCATGGACCAGGCTGCGGGTCCGGGCATAGCGGCGCACCATCCCCTGGACACGGGCCAGCAGCTCGCGCATGCCGAAAGGCTTGGTCAGGTAATCGTCAGCGCCGCTGCCCAACCCCTTGACTTTATCAGCTTCAGAGCCGCGCGCGGTCAGCATCAGGATCGGGGTCAGCTCGAAGCGGCTGTTCTGGCGCAGCTTTTGGCACAATTCGTACCCGTCCATCCCTGGCAGCATCAAATCGAGGATAAACAACGACGGATCCAGGCCGGGTTCCTGCTGGAGCGAACGCAGCAGCATCTGGGCGTCGGAAAACGTCTGGGGGCTGTAACCGGCCTCTTTCAAGTTATAGGCCAGCAGTTCGGCAATGACCCGGTCATCTTCTACAATCAGCACCTTGTCCTCAGCCATCCGTGATTCACCTGCTTGCTCAAGATTCATGCTTGTAGCGGCCCTGGATGTAATAGACGACCCATTCGGCCACGTTCTGGGCGTGATCGGCGATCCGCTCCGCATACTTACAGATTAACAGCATCTCGACAAGCTGGTCAACGTTTGCCGGATCCACCTTCATCAGGTGGGTCAGGTACGCCTTCAGGTTCTCGTAGCGCTCGTCGATCTTTTCGTCCATCTGGATAATGGCCTCAGCCTGAACCACATCGCGCAGGATATAGGCGTCCAGGGCGCCGTGCAGCATCTGGCTGGCCTGGTTGGCAATGGTCACGATGTCATGCGGCACGGCAATCTGGGGCTCTAGCTGTCCGAGCGCCAGGATGCGTTCGCTGATGTCGCTGGCGTGGTCGGCGATGCGTTCCAGGTCGGTGATCAGCTTCAGCGTCGATGTGACATCCCTGAGGTCGCTGGCCACCGGCTGCTGTCGGGCGATGATTTCGACGCAATGGCGGTCAATCTCGCGCTCCATCTGGTCCACGCCGTCATCCTGGGCGATGACAGCGCTCGCTTTCGCCAAGTCAAGGTCGACCAGGGCCTCGATCGCCTCCCGGATCATCTTCTCCACGCTGGCGCCCATGCGCATGATGGACTGGTGCAAAAGCGTCATCTCATGCTGGAATTCAATTCTGGCTGTCATATGCGGTTCCTCTCTGGCTGCCAAGCCGGTCAGCCGAAGCGTCCGGTCAGGTAGGCTTCGGTTTGCTGTTCGCGCGGCTGGTTGAAAAGCTGCCCCGTCCGGTTGTACTCAATGACTTCGCCGAGCATGAAGACCGCCGTCCAGTCGCTGATCCGGGCCGCCTGCTGCATGTTGTGGGTCACCATGACAATCGTGTAGCGTGCCTTGAGCTGCGTCATCAGGTCTTCGATCTTCGAGGTCGAAGCCGGGTCGAGCGCGCTGGTCGATTCGTCCAGCAGCAGGATTTCCGGCTCGACAGCCAGTGCCCTGGCAATGCAAAGCCGCTGCTGCTGTCCGCCGGACAAGTCGAGCGCGTTCGTCTTCAGCCGGTCCTTGACCTCCGGCCAGAGCGCGGCGTCTTTCAGGCTGCGAACCACGATCTCATCCAGGTCGCGGCGGTTGCGGATACCATGGATCCGCGGCCCGTAGGCGATGTTGTCGTAAACCGTCATCGGGAACGGGTTGGGTTTTTGGAAGACCATGCCGATTTTCTTGCGCAGCAACGGTACATCGACAGCCGGGTCATAGATATCTTCGCCGTCGATCAGCACCTTGCCGCTCACGCGAACGCCTTCGATCAGATCATTCATCCGGTTAAGGGTCTTGAGGAACGTCGACTTTCCGCAGCCAGACGGCCCGATCAGCGCCGTAATCCGGCGGGCCGGGATGTCAAGGTCGACCTCTTTCAAGGCTTGGAATGCACCGTAATGCAAGCTCAACGCTTCTGTCCTGATCTGAATGTTCTGCAGCTTATCCGCCATTGAAACGGCTCCTTCCGGCATGGGACAAAGGTCTGCCATGCGTTCAGAACCAGTTTAGCAGGCGAAGGTTTTGAATGGATTATTCTCGTGTAAAAGCCGTGTAAAATAGATCCGGTCAGCGCAGCACGACCATCGTGATGCCGTCATTCTGGCGGCCCCAGTCCGTGTCCTTGTGCAGGGCGGGAACCAGGTCGACCAGCTGGCGGCCGGAATTTTCGAACGGACCGAAGTTTTCACCCGGGCAATATGCCTTGATCAGGCGATTCTTCAGCTGATCGCATAAATATTGCCGGGTGGCCTGGCGAATCGCCCCGCCGGTCCCCGTCGAGCCATAACCATGGATGACCTTGACGGTTTGGACGCCGATGCGCCGCAAGGTCGATAGTTCCAGCTTGAGTTTTGACAGGGCAGCCTCGGTTTTAGGCAGCCCCTTCTCCAGATTGATCACGACCGTCGCCATTGTATGTTGCGCTGCCTTCCTGCATGATACCTTTGATTGTATCATGAAAAAAATGGCTGTTCAATGAAAAGCAGCGTTGCGCCTGCTCAATGGCTCAATAGCGGCGGGCAAACTTGCGCCGGATGACGATCGCCGAGCCGTTCAGGACAAACATCATGACCAGTAGGACAAGGATCGTCGCCGCCGCCAGGTGCGCGTACTCAGGTGTCAGGACGGTATCGAGGGTCCAGTAGTAGATCTGCACCGGCAAAGCCGTGAAATCGTCCAGCAGACTGCGCGGCGATCTGAGGATCAGGGCGGGGATGCCGAGCACAACCAGGGGGGCGGTTTCGCCGATCGCCCGCGAGAGCGCCAGGATGTTGCCGGTCAGGATGCCCGGCATCGCCGTGGGCAGGACAACCCGCCAGGTTGTCGTCCATTTCGTGGCCCCCAGCGCGTAGGAGGCGTCGCGCAGAAACAACGGCACGGCTTTGATGGCTTCGGAACTGGAGACGACGACCAGCGGCAAGACCAGCAGCGACAAGGTCAGGCCGCCGGCCAGGATGCTGGAACCCAGGCCTAGAAACCGGCTGAACACCGTCAGCCCCAGCAGGCCGAAAATGACCGACGGTACACCGGCCAGGTTGGCGATCGCGGTCTGCACAACGGACCGCAGCACGCTGCGGCGGCTGTACTCCTCCAGGTAGACCGCTGTGGCGACACCGAGGATCAGCGTCACCGGTATGACGATGACCATCAGCAGCAGCGACCCCAGGATCACCCCGGAGATGCCGGCTTTTTCCGGAAACATGGACAGGGTGCCGGTCAGGAATTTGATGTTCAGCCAGCCGATGCTCTGGACCACGACGCGATACAGGACGATCGCCAGGACGACCAGAGAAAAAACGGCGGCGAAAAAGCTGAGCGCGCGCATCACCAGATCAAGCCGCTTGCGGCGCTTGAGACGCCGCTTGAGCGCCTGTTTTGCTGGCATATTCATGGTTGTAGGCGACATATCCATTCGGCGCACCTGTCCTATCCGGCCCGAAGCCTGAATCGGCGCGTAATCGCCTGAGATACCAGGTTCAGGATTAAGGTAAAGATGAAAAGCAGCAGGCCAACCGCATACAGGCTGTAGTAGCCGGTCGTCCCGCTGGCAGCGTCGCCGCTGGTAAACTCGACGATGTAGCCGGTCATGGTCTGCATCGACTGGGTGATGTCGAAGCTGAAGCGCTTTGAACTGCCGCTGGCGATCGAGACGATCATGGTCTCTCCGACAGCCCGCGAGATCCCGAGCACAAAGGAGGCGATGATGCCGGACATGGCGGCCGGCATGACGACCTTGCCGGCAACTTCGAAACGGGTGCTGCCCAGGGCGTAGGCCCCTTCGCGCAAGGAGCCCTGCACGGCATTCATGGCGTCTTCGGACAGCGACGCGACAATCGGGATGATCATCACACCCATGACCAGGCCCGGACTGAGCACGTTCTTGGCTCCCAGGCCGGGCAGCAGCTTGATCAAAAGCGGTGTGACAAAGGAGTAGGCAAAATAGCCATAGACGATCGTCGGCACGCCGGCGATCACCTCGATGATCGGCTTGATGATCTTTCTGACCCGGTTCGAGGTGAATTCGCTCAGGTAGAGCGCCGTGCCCAGGCCGACCGGGATGGCCACCAGCATGGCGATCAGGGAGGTCAGTACGGTGCCGTTAACGAGGGGCAGGATGCCGAATGACGGTTCGGCCCGCAAAGGCGCGAGCTCGGTGCTGAACACCTCTGACAGCGGCACGACGGCGAAGAAGCGCCAGGCGTCGGCCGCCAGGGTGATCACGATGCCGAAGGTGGTCAGGATCGGCACCATCGAAGCGACCAGCAAGACCAGGGGCATCAGCCGGTCGAGCTTGCGGCCCCGGGTAACGGATGGGATGCGGTGATGCTTGCCGGTTGATGTGTGCAAGATGGCCATGGCCGTCGACTCCTTATGTTCTCAATACGGTCCGTGTAACAAGGTGTTGACCGTCCAGCCCGCCCTGCGGTTCTGTCCGGTCCGGGATTGTCCACCCGCTGTTGTTCCCGGGAAGGGCGGAGCGGCGCACGCCTGTGCGATCCGCTCCGCGGGTGGTTATGCTTCTCAGCCCAGCTTGTTCAGCTGATCCTGGTAAGCCGCGTATTCGGCCGGGGGCAGCGGCGCGAAGCCGTTGTTGCCGGCCAGCTTGGCCGCACCTTCGGTGCTGACGACATACTTGGCAAAGTCGAGCACCTGGGGCTTCTCTTTAGCGTAACGCACGTTCAGGTAGGTGAAGACAGGTCGGGTAAAGCCGGCATAGGGCAAGGTTTCGCCGATGGTCTCCAGGGTCGGTGCGACCGGACCGGCGCCGAAGTCGACCGAGACGGCCGTCAGCTTGTCCTGGTTGCTGACATAGTAGCCGAAGCCGAAAAAGGCGATGGCGTACGTGTCCTGGGACACCAGGTCGACCAGGGTCGCGTATTCCTGCTGCAGGTTAACGGTTTTGACCAGATCTTTTTTCTCCAGGATGTTCTCGTAGAAAAACTCGTACGTGCCGTGGTTCTCGTTGGGTCCGTAGAACTGGACCGGTTCAGACGGCCATCCGGCGCGGATATCCGACCAGAGCACGTTGTCCTCCGCGTGATACGTACCGGACAAGAACGCACTGACGATCTCGTCACGTGTCATTGCTGCGGCCCAGTCGTTCTCCTTGTTGATCACAAAGGTCAGGCCGTCCAGGGCCAGCTTGAACTCGTAGACATCCTCGCCGAACACCAGGCCCTTGTCCGCCAGCTGGGCGATCTCTTCCGCCTTGATTTTACGCGACGCGTCGGAGAAATCCGTTTCTCCCGGAATAAACTTCTTGAACCCCGCGCTGGAGCCGGCACGTCCAACCTGGACGTCGACATCCGGCTGTTCCGATGTCATGTACTGCTCGGCGATGTGGGCCATCAGGGGGAACACCGTTCCCGAACCGTCGACGATGACCTTGCCGCTCAAACCGGACGCAGACGAAGTCTGTTTCGGATCCGCGCAAGCCGCCGTGGATGCGATCAGGCCCAACAGCAGAAACGCGGCGATGATTTTCTTAACCATATCTTTTCCTCCTCAAATTGCTTTCTCTCTCATCTTGTGGCTTCATTGTATCGCGGCCCTGTTTGGCCTAAGTTATGACCGAATCAGGCTTTTGTAAAATCAAGGTAAACTTGGTTATAAACCGCTATAATAGGTCTTGCAGGACGAAACGAAGATGCGTCTTGACCGTGCGCTCGCCAATTCCGGGTATGGTTCCCGTTCCGAAATACGTAAACTGATCCGCCTTGGCCAAGTCACCGTGGCGGGTGAGGTCATCCGGGATCCGGCCTTCCCGCTTGGCGGCCCGGCCGCCGAAACGGTCCGGATCAGCGGGCAGGAACGGCTGCTGCACGATCACCTGACGGTCATGCTCAACAAGCCCGCCGGCTGCGTCACGGCCATGGAAGACAGCCGGCTGCCGACGGTGGCCGACCTGCTGCCGCCAGCCTGGGTACGGACCGGCCTCGTACCGGTCGGGCGCCTTGACCGGGACACGACCGGCCTGCTGCTGCTGACCAACGACGGCACACTCAACCACCGCCTGGCCAGTCCGCGCTGGGGGGTCTGGAAGATCTACCGGTTCCGCTATGACGGCCCTGAATGGACGCCTGGCGATGTCGCCGCCTTTGCTGCCGGACTGACGTTGCCTGACGGCCGGCGCCTCAAACCGGCCCGCCTGGTGCCCCGCTCCGGGGGGGTGGCGGACCTCATGCTGCACGAAGGCAAGTTTCACCAGGTCAAGCGGATGGTCCGAACCTGCGGCCGCGAGGTGACCCGCTTGCACCGCCACACGTTCGGCCCCCTGACGCTGGACGAGAACCTGGCAGCAGGGGCCAGCCGGCTGCTGACCGCTGACGAAACAAAAGCCCTCCGCGCGGCTGTCCAGATGGACGAACCGGCAGGGGGCTCCTGAGCCTTGGCGCAGTCGGATATGGTTGGGATCAGCCTTTAGCGGCGGCAGCGGTGGCTTTCAACGCCTCTTCGTAGGCTTTCTTCAGTTCGTGCATCGTCTCGTAATCGCGCACCCAGTCTTCCAGGAACTGTTCGACTGCCGCCGGATCATCCGCCTTGAACCCGATCGTCAGGACCTGGCTTTTGCCGTACAGCCCCAATCCCTCGACCAGGTGCAATTCGGAAACATCCAGTCCGTAAATCGGCAGAGACAGGTCCTGGTTCATGTCCTCTTCCGTTTTCCAGGGCAGCTCCACCCCGGGCGTCGGGTTTTCATAAACATCGATCAGGGCGCGGCGCAGCGGTTTGATCTTGCTTTTGACCTCTTCAGGCAAATCCTGGAGCCGTTCATAGAGCGCGGACAGGTCGTTGAACGTCCCTTGGGGCGCATACTGGTCGAAAGCGCTCTTTTCGCAAATGAAGGTTTCGATCGTTTCACCGGCGATCATGGTCATCATCTTCATGACGTACATGTACTCCGATTCAGGATCCAGCCCGCCGGTAACCGCGCCGCCGGTGGGATCAGGCGGCGTGAAGCTCAGCGGGATCAGCTGGAACTCGACCGTTTCCACGTCGGCCATGCTGTCCGCCACATACGTCCGGACCCGCTCGTCGGCATTGTCGGCCGAGGCATACTGGCCGACCGCGACGAACTGGAAATCCGGCGGTTCGTTGGTCACAATCGAGTAGATCAGGTAGCCGAGGAAAAAGACGCCGACCAGGATACCCAGCAGCGGCCAGCGGCCGTAATGCCACAGGTTTTGCCATTCGCGTTTCTTTTTTCCCCAAACGACCTCTTCCAGGCGCGGATCGATGGGTTCTGGTTCGACGTATCGGTCAGTCAGGATATCGTAAGCCAAGGTGATCTGCTCAAGCTTCTTGGTCGTCTCGGGGTCGTTCTGGCTCCGGTAGCGCTTGATCAGCATGGTGTAGCGGTTCTCGATATCGTAGCTGTTGGCCTTGGGATCGAGCTCAAGGATTCGCAAGCATTCAGCTCTGGACAGCAAACGATCACCTCCCTGGACGCTATTTTAACTGAATTTTGTGGCAGGAATATGCCGGTTTGTGAATTTCCTGAAAACTGCGTCAGCGCAGCGGCTTCATCGTCGGAAACAGGAGCACATCCCGGATCGATGCGGAGTCGGTCAGCAGCATGACCAGGCGGTCGATACCCATGCCCAGGCCGCCGGTCGGGGGCATGCCGTATTCCAGTGCCGTGCAGAAATCTTCATCGAGCAGGTTGGCTTCCTCGTCGCCGGCTTCCCGCTTCTTGAGCTGGGCAGCGAAACGGCCGCGCTGGTCGATCGGATCGTTCAGCTCCGAATACGCGTTGGCGTATTCGCGACCGTCGATAAACAGCTCGAAGCGTTCTGTCAGGCCGGGCTTGCCAGGTTTGCGTTTGGTCAGCGGCGACACCTCGATCGGGTAGTCGGTGATGAAGGTCGGCTGGACCAGGGTCGCCTCGCAGGCTTCCTCAAAGAAAAGGTTCATGATGTCGCCGCGCAGCATGCCGGGCTTGAAGGCCTCGAGGTGGTGCTCGCGGGCCAGCGTCCGGGCGGCCTCGTCGTCCGCGACCGCGGCAAAGTCGATGCCGGTCTGCTCCAGGATGGCCTGGCGCATCGTCAGGCGCCGGAACGGCGGGGTCAGGTCGATCGTCTTGCCCTGCCAGGTGATCACGGTCGAACCGTGCACAGCCCGGGCCGCGGCGGCGATCAGGGTCTCGGTCAGGGTCATCATGCCCTGGTAGTCGGTGTAGGCCTGGTAGGCTTCGAGCAAGGTGAATTCCGGGTTGTGCTTGATCGACAAGCCTTCGTTGCGGAACTGGCGGCCGATCTCATAGACCCGCTCAAACCCGCCCACGATCAGGCGCTTCAGGTACAGTTCCGGTGCGATCCGCAGGTAGAGGTCGATGTCGAGCGCGTTGTGATGCGTGACAAATGGCCGGGCCGCGGCACCGCCGGGTATGGCATTGAGCATCGGGGTTTCGACTTCGATGAAGTTTTGCGCCTCAAGCTCATTGCGCAGCGTCCGGATGATCAGGCTTCGTTTGCGGAAGGTATCCTTGACCTCCGGATTGACGATCAGGTCAAGATAGCGCTGGCGGTAACGGGTGTCCGTGTCCTTGAGCCCGTGGTACTTTTCCGGCAGCGGACGCAGCGACTTGGCCAGCAGCGTGTAAGCGGCGGTCTTGATCGAGATCTCGCCCCGCTGGGTGCGGAAAACCTCCCCGGTGACACCGACCAGGTCGCCGATATCCAGCTTCTGCCATTCAGCATAAGCGGCATCGCCCAGCGCGTCGATCTTGGTGAACAGCTGGATGCGGCCCTGTTCGTCGGCCAGGTCGCAAAAGCTGACCTTGCCCATGCCGCGCTTGCTCATGATGCGTCCGGCCAGCCAGGCCTGCTGCCCTTCCAGGCTGTCGAACTGGCTGATGATCTCCTGGCTGTGGTGGGTGACCGGCCAGGCTACTTCGGCAAACGGATCCTGGCCTCCCGCGCTGAGGGCGCGCAGCTTGTTGAGGCGGATCTGCATCTGCTCGTGCAGGTCGCTGTCCGGCTGGCTATGTTCCGCCATGGCCGGCTGCTGGTCTTGTGGCATGGTTAACCTTCTTTCATGGTCAAGCACCGGCGACGCGCGGCCGTCCGGTGCCTGCTGGTTATTGATCTGGCTTTTGGGGTCAGGACGGCTTGGAGATTTTGACGATCCGGTAGCGCAAGATCCCCGCCGGTGTGCGGACATCGACGATCTGGCCCCGTTTCTTGCCCATAATGGCGGCCCCGACCGGTGAATCACTGGAGATCTTGTTGCTGAAAATGTCCTGTTCCTTGGTGCCCACCAGCAGGTATTCTATTTCCTCCTGAGTCTCCTCGTCACGGATCTTGATCATGGCGCCGAGGGTGACCTTGGTCTTGCTGATCTCGTCCTCGTCGATAATCTTGGCATTCTTCAGAATGGACTCGATTTCCATGATGCGCATCTCATTTTCGGCCTGCGCCGTTTTCGCATCGTCGTATTCGGAATTCTCCGATAAATCGCCCAGGGCGCGGGCTTCTTTCAGCCGCTCCGATATCTCGGCGGCCGTGACGGTCTTGCGCTGGTCAAGTTCGTCCTGAAGCTTCTTCACGCCGTCATAGGTCATCTCATATACTTTATCTGCCATGGTTCTGGCTCCTTTCCTGTTTCACACTGCTCGTATCTATTGCGGCCCCTTAGGGCCGCCGTTCGCTTTCTTTCTGGATCACATCATGCGCGCCGCCTTCGACGATGCTGGTGGACGAAACAACCACCAGCCTGGCTTTCTCCTGGAAAGACACGATGTTTTTCGCGCCGCAGGCACACATCGTTGAGCGGAGCTTGGCTGTCGATACATCCAGGTTGTCCTTGAGTTTGCCGGCATAGGGGACATACGAATCGACCCCCTCCTCGAAAGCCATCTTGCCGGCTTCGGCGCTGCCCTCGTCGTAGCGCTGCCAGTTGCGGGCGCGGTTGGAACCTTCGCCCCAATACTCCTTGACATAGGTCCCGTTGACCAGGAGCCGGCGTGTCGGGCTTTCATCGAAGCGGGCAAAGTAGCGGCCCAGCATGATGAAGTCCGCGCCCATGGCCAGGGCCAGCGACATGTGGTAGTCGTAGACGATGCCGCCGTCGGAGCAAATCGGCACATAGACGCCGGTTTCCCGGAACCACTGGTCGCGCGCCGCAGCGACGGCCATGACCGCCGAAGCCTGGCCGCAGCCGATGCCCTTCTGCTCGCGGGTGATGCAGATTGAGCCGCCGCCGATGCCGACTTTGACAAAATCCGCCCCGGCGCCGGCCAGAAATCGGAAGCCCTCGGCGTCGACGACATTGCCGGCGCCGACCAGCACCGCGTCACCGTACTGCCGGCGGATCCAGCCGAGTGTTTCATGCTGCCATTCCGTGAAGCCGTCGGACGAGTCGATGCAGAGGATATCGGCTCCGGCTGCGATCAGGGCCGGAACACGCGTCTCATAATCGCGCGTGTTGATGCCGGCGCCAACGATCAGGCGCTTATGGTCGTCGAGCAGTTCCTCGGGGTTGTCCTTGTGCTCGTCGTAGTCTTTGCGGAAAACCATGCCGACCAGTTCGTCCTGGTCATTGACGATGGGCAGCTGGTTGATCTTGTGTTCCCAGATGATGTCGTTGGCTTCGCTGAGGTTGATGCCTTCGCGTGCGAAGACCAGGTGGTCGAACGGGGTCATGAAATCGCGCACCGGCGTGTCCGGCAACGTCCGGCTGATCCGGTAGTCACGGCTGGTCACGATGCCGAGCAGGCGGCCGTTGGCTGTGCCGTCTGCCGTCACGGCAATCGTTGAATGACCGGTCCGCGCTTTGATCGCCAGCACATCCGCCAGGGTGGCGTCCGGGGTCACATTCGAATCGGACGTGACGAAACCGGCTTTATACTTTTTCACTTTGCGGACCATGTCAGCCTGGCTGTCGATGCTCTGCGACGCATAGATGAACGAAAGACCGCCGCTTCTGGATAAGGCAATGCCCATGCCGTCGTCCGATACAGCCTGCATGATCGCCGACACCAGGGGGATGTTGATGCTCAGGCGGCTCGCTTCCTTGCCCTTGCGGTAACGGACGATGGCCGTCGATAAATCGACATTTTCGGGGGTGTTGTCGCGTGTCGTCAGGTTTGGAACCAGCAGATACTCACTGAACGTCCTTGACTCTTGTTCAAAGATCATGGCCATGGTGCTTATCCTCCATCTGGCTGGCAGCGCTCAGGGACGGCTGCCGGGCGGCCCAAGCTTGCGCGGCGGACAGGAAAGCCGTAAACAGCGGATGCGGCCGGATCGGACGCGACTTGAACTCCGGGTGAAACAGGACGCCAAGGAACCAGGGATGGTCTTCGAGCTCGACCGCCTCGACCAGCCGGCTGTCGGGGGACAGGCCGGATAGCTTGAGGCCGGCCTGACAGAGCAGATCCTGGTAAGCAAGATTGAATTCCCAGCGGTGGTGATGGCGTTCGAGGACTTCATGCTGCTGGTAGGCGTCGGCCAGGCGTGAACCCGGCACGATTCGGCAGGGATAAGCGCCGCGGCGCATGGGCTTCTGGTTCATATTCAGGATGGTAGCATGGCAGGGGTCGTCGTTCGGGTCCGGCTGCGGCAGGACAAAAAGCGGCGTGCAGGGTTTTTCCGCTTCAGCCGAATGGGCGTCGGCCAGCCCGGCCCGGCTGCGGGCAAACGCGGCTACGGCCATCTGCATGCCCAGGCCGATGCCAAAATACGGCTTCTGGCTCCGGATGGCGTAAGCGGCAGCCTCGATCATGCCGTCCATGCCGCGCGGCCCAAAACCGCCCGGCACCAAAATAGCCGAGACATCGTCAAGCTGGGCTGCGGCCGACTTGGCGTCGACCAGCTCTTCGGCGTCGACCCATTTCAGGTCGACCTTGACGCCATTGGCGATGCCGGCGTGGCGCAGCGATTCCAAAACGCTCAGGTAGGCGTCGTGCAGGGCGAGGTACTTGCCGACCAGGGCGATGCGCAAAGGCTCGGTGGCCAGGCGGTCGCGCTGCGTCAGGCAGTGCCAGGCCTCCAGGTCGGCGACCCGTTCGGCTGCTTTAGGCAGGTTCAGCTTCTGGCAAACGGTCTGGGCCAGGTTCTGGGCTTCAAGGGCCAGCGGCAGGTAGTACACCGTCTCGACATCGATGTTCTGAATGACGCAGTCCATGTCGACGTTGCAGTACAGGGCGATCTTGCGCCGCGTATCGTCAGTCAGCGGCTGTTCGCTGCGGCAGACCAGGATATCCGGCTGGATGCCCAGCGAGAGCAGCTTCTGAACGCTGTGCTGGGTCGGCTTGGTCTTGGTTTCGCCGGAACTGCGCAAGTACGGGATCAGCGTCACGTGAATGAACAGCACGTTTTGGTGGCCGACTTCATAGCTGACCTGGCGGATGGCCTCCATGTACGGCAGGCTCTCCATGTCGCCGACCGTGCCGCCGACTTCAGCGATGAGGACATCGGGCTGGTTTTTCCGTTCAGGCTGGTATATGTGCTTCTTGATCTCGTTGATCACGTGGGGCACCACCTGGACGGTCGTCCCGTTGTATGCGCCGTCCCGTTCGCGCTGCAGGATATCCCGGTAGATCATGCCGGTCGTGATGTCGCTGGTGCAGTCCAGGCTGGTGTCGGTAAACCGTTCGTAGTGGCCGATGTCCAGGTCTGTCTCGGCGCCGTCGTCGGTGATGAAGACCTCGCCGTGCTGAGTGGGACTCATCAGGCCCGGATCGATGTTGATATACGGATCGAATTTCTGGTTGAGCACCCGGATGCCCCGGGCTTTGAGCAGGCAGCCGAGTACGGCAGCGGTGATGCCCTTGCCAATGCCGGATACAACCCCGCCTGTTACAAAGATGTATTTTGTTGCCATGACTGCTCCCCCTGCCGATTCTGGTGCGGTAATGTGATAAGCGGCCTTGGCTGCATGACCAGGACAGGCCGTATAGATTACATGATATTGTAATGACAATGACCCCCGGCTGTCAACAACAGTTCGAGGGCCATCGCTTCAGGGCATCGCTTCAGATTTTCAGATTTACCCGCTTGACGCCGCTTTTCGATCAGGATCTCCGGCGTGGCCTGAAGACGAGGGCCAGCGGCAAGAGCAGGATGCTGGTCACCACCATTTCGGGCACCATGTACGAGCCGTTGTAGCCCAGCGAATACAGCCAGACATTCTTGCCTTCGGCATAAGAAGCAAAGAAAACGACACCGGACAGGACATGGGCCAGGAAACGGCCCAGCATGGCGACGACCACCGCAATGATGATGCGCCAGGGCTGAATCTGTCCGACCCGCTTAAGGATGTTACGCTCATCCTGGCGCTCGGCGGCAGGCGCCGCAAAAAGGCCGGCCAGGCCCAGCAGGCCGAAAGCGACCGGATAGTCCAGCACGATCGAGGCCCAGTGGGCGATGAAAGGTGCGATGATGAACTGCAGCACGCCGTACACGGCGGCGATGCCAAAGCCCCAGCCGGTTCCGAAAGCCAGGGCGCAGAAGATCACCGGCAGCATCGAGCCGATGGTCAGCGAGCCGCCCTGGGGCATCTTGATGACCGTGAAGACCGAAAGCAGCGTGCCCAGCGCGATCGCCATGCCGCCGGTGGCGGTCGCCAGGATGGCTTCACGGTATTTTGCGGGTTGTGCGGTTCCAACAGGTTTACTCATAGACGTCTTCCTCCTCAAATTGGCTGCATCGGGAGGCTTTCCGGCATATAAAAAAGCTCTCCTTTTGCCGGTTGGACAAATGGAAAGCTCTCAATCAGCCCGATTGTCCCTCCGCCGGCATTATCCGGTTCAGGTTACAGGGTCGATTCCGTTCAGGAATCCTCTCAGCCGGCTTCCGCCAGCTCCCCTCGTGATGGTCTCATTATACGAGTCCCGCGGCTGTTTGTAAAGAACGCGTGTTACCTTAGGGACTGTACATCAATAAGTTGCTCTTTTCTTAACAATCCCTTAGGTGAGCGTCATCGTCTGGCTTGGGCCATCAGGGCCTCGATTTCGGCAGCTTCGCGCGGAATCCGCCGGGACAGGACCCGGCAGCCGTTTTCCGTGACCACGACATCGTCCTCGATGCGCATGCCCAGGTTGCGGGTCGGCATGTAGATGCCGGGCTCGACGGTCAGGACCATGCCGGGCTGCAGCAAGGCCTCCCGGTTGGCGATGTCGTGCACGTCCAGCCCCAGGTGGTGCGACACGTTATGCCAGAAATAGTCCGTGATGGCTTCGTCGGGCTGCATCAGGCCGGCGTCCAGAAGGCCCTGGCGGGCCGTCTGGCGGCAGGCTTCGTTGACCGCGGCCAGCGTGGTGCCCGGAGCGATGGTGGCAAAGGCGGTCTCCTGGCATTGCCGGACGACCTCATAGAGTGCGGCCTGGCCGGCGGTGAAGCGTCCGCTGGCGGGAAAGACGCGCGATATGTCCGCGCAAAGACCGCCGACCCAGGCGCCCACGTCCACCTGGACAAGATCGCCGTCCCGGATGCGGTCAAACGGCTGCATGTAGTGCAGGCAGAAGATGTTTTTACCGCTGGCCACAATCGAGGCGAAAGCGGGATTCAGGCAGCCGGCTTCCGCCAGGGCGTGGTCGAAATCAGCCCAGACCTCATATTCCATCTGACCCGGCCGCAGGCGGCGCAGCATGGCCCGGATGCCGCGGTCGGTCAGCCCGATGGCCTGGTCCAGCATCGCCAGCTCGTCTTCACGCTTGATCATGCGCAGCTGGATCAGGAACGGTTCCAGGTTTTGCGCCCGGGCCAGCAGGTCGCTGTGCCGTTCGGCCAGTTGGTTTCTCAGCTCGGCGGCCTGGCCGTCGCGGGCACTTTCGTCCAGCCAAAGGATCAGACCCGGCCTCTGCACCTGGCTGTCCAGCCATTCCGGCAGGCCGGACAACAAGCGGACATCCGCGATACCGGTCAGCTGGCCGGCTTCCTCCAAAGTGGCCCGGTGGCCGCGCCAGCGCTCGTACATCGGGTCGGTTTCGGGAATGAAGAGCACAACATGCCCTTCCCCCTTTGTTGTGTGCAGCGCCAGGACAGCGTCCGCCTGGTCCAGGCCCGTTAAATAGAGAAAGCTGCGGTTGGTCCAGTGCGGATAATCCTCATCGGCCGTGCGGTGCGGTGCGCGCCCGGAAGTCAGGATGGCCAGGGACGCATCGCCCAGGCAGCTGAACAGGTTCTCCCGGTTGGCGGCAAAAAAGGAAACAGGCAGGCGGGGGCGGTTCGGATCGGCTGTCATGCGATGCTCCATTCCGGGCAGCATGGTGCGCTGCCCCGGTTTTCTCCAGTTTACCGCCTGGATCTGCACTCTGGCAAGGCCTGGGGAACCAACCGGTTCATTCCGCGAAAGCACCAATCGCACGATAGCGCGCGTAGCGGTTGCCGATCAGGGTCTCGGCATCGGCTACACCGAGTTCATCGACCGCCTGGCTGAAAAACACCTTCATCACGGCGGCCGTCGCCGCCAGGTCCGCCTGGGCGCCTGGTTCGGGTTCGGCGATGATCGCGTCGCAGATGCCCAGCTGCTTCAGGTCCGGCGCTGTGATGTGCAGCACATCGGCCGCCTCTTTTTCGCGCGACGGATCCTTCCACAGCAGCGAGGCAAAACCCCGCGGGGAAATGACGGAATAAAGCGCGTTGGACAGCATGCCCAGGCGGTCGCAGACGCCGATGGCCAGGGCGCCGCCGCTGCCGCCTTCCCCGGTCACCAGTGAAATGACCGGAACGCCCAGCTGCGCCATGCCCAGCAGGTTGGCCGCGATGGCCTCGCCCTGGCCCCGCTCTTCAGCACCCACGCCGCAGTAGGCGCCGGAGGTGTCGATCAGGCAAAGGACCGGTCGGCCGAACTTCTCCGCCTGGCGCATCAGGCGCATCGCCTTGCGGTAGCCTTCCGGATGGGGCATGCCGAAGTTGCAGCGCGCGTTCTCGTCGAGCGTCTTGCCTTTGCGGTGGCCGACGATCGTCACCGGCTGGCCGTCCAGGCGGCCCAGACCGCACCAGAGCGCCGGATCGTCGCCGAAACAACGGTCGCCGTGCAGTTCGACCACATCGTCAAACAGCAACGACAGATAATCGGTCAGGACCGGGCGTTTGCGGTGCCGGATCAGGTCCAGGCAGTCGGACCCGCAGCGCACTGGACCGTTTGCGGCCGCATCCAGGCGTAACCTGGCCGGTTTTGCCGCGTGCGCACACGGCGCGTGCAGCGCGAGCAGCAGCCCCAACGTAGCTTTCATGCGCTCACGGGGCACGATCAGGTCAAGAAAGCCGTGCTTTTGCAAAAATTCGGCCCGCTGGAAGCCTTCCGGCAGCTGCTCGGCCAGCGTCCCCTCGATGACGCGCCGGCCCGCGAATCCGATCAGGGTGCCCGGTTCCGACAGGACGATGTCGCCCAGGCTGGCAAAGCTGGCGGTGACGCCGCCCGTGGTCGGGTCGGTCAGTACAGACAGGTAGAGCAGCCCGGCGGCCTGGAAACGGCCCACGGCAGCCGCCGTCTTGGCCATCTGCATCAGGGAAACGATGCCTTCCTGCATGCGGGCGCCGCCGGATGCCGCGAAGAGCACGACCGGGAGCTTTTCGGCCATGGCCCGCTCGAACAGGCGGGTGATCTTCTCACCGACCACCGAACCCATAGAGCCCATCATGAAACGGCTGTCCATGACCCCGATCGCACAGGACTGGCCGCCGACCCGGGCCGACCCGGTCACGACCGCCTCGGTCAGACCGGTCTTTTCCTGCAGAGCTTGCAGTTTTTCCGGATAACCGGCGAAATCGATCGGATTCAGGCTGGTCAGCCCGGCGTCCCATTCCTGGAAGCTGCCGGGATCACAGGTCAGCTCCAGCCGTTCCTCACTGCTGATCCGGTAATGATGCCCGCACTGCTTGCAGACGCTGCCGGCCTTTTCGAAATCCTCGCGGAACATGACGCCGCTGCAGGCGGGGCACTTGATCCACAGATCAACCGGTACCGGCCGGTAATAGGTGAAAACCTCGTCGTCCGCGCCGGCGGAATGCTGGCTTGGCCTGACCAGGCGCAGTTGAGTATCGGTCTCCAGTCGCTCACGCATTTGTTTCAAAGCGTCAACTACCATGGCTTAGGTCTCCTTTCCTGATGATCGCAGCTGGGCGATCAGGTCGTCGTTGTGCCGGCCGATGTAGCCGATATCGTACTGGCCGCTGATGAATTCGGGTTCGCGCAGGATGGCCAGGTGGTAATCGATGTTGGTCTGAACGCCGCTGATCAGAAATTCCATCAGGGCGCGGCGCATGCGGACGATCGCCTGCTCGCGGGTCGGTGCATGGACGATCAGCTTGGCGATCAGGGCGTCGTAGTCAGGCGGGACGACCGCGCCCTGGTAAAGCGCGCTGTCGATGCGCACACCGGTTCCGCCGGGCAGATGCAGGCTGGTGATCGTGCCCGGACTGGGCCGGAAAGCGTGCAGGGGATCCTCGGCGTTGACGCGGCATTCCATGGCATGGCCGGAAAAGGCGATGTCTTCCTGGCGGAGCGACAGCGGTTCGCCGGCGGCGATCCGGATCTGTTCCTGGATCAGGTTGATGCCGGTCACGGCCTCGGTCACGGGGTGTTCCACCTGGATGCGGGTGTTCATCTCCATGAAATAGAAGCGTTTTCCTGCGTCCACCAGGAATTCGACCGTCCCGGCGCTGTGGTAGCCAGACTGCCGGGCCAACCGCACGGCGGCCTGCCCCATCGCGTCGCGCAGGGCAGCGTCTGTGAAAGGCGAAACCGCTTCTTCGAGGATCTTCTGGTTGCGCCGCTGGATCGAGCAGTCGCGGTCGCCCAAATGGATCACCTGGCCATGGCGGTCGGCCAGCAGTTGGATCTCGATGTGGCGCGGCTTGTCGATAAACCGCTCCAGGTAGACCCGGTCGTCACCGAAGCAGGCCAGAGCTTCGGCGCGCGCAGTCTGCCAGGCCTGGGGCAGCTCATCGTCGCTTGCTGACAGGCGCATGCCGCGTCCGCCGCCGCCGGCCGCAGCCTTGATCAGGACCGGGTAGCCGATGATGCGGGCTTCGCGCAGTGCGTCCGTCAGGCTGCCCACCACGCCGGCAGTTCCAGGGATGACGGGCACACCGGACGCCTGGGCCATCTGGCGGGCGGCCGCCTTGTCGCCCATGCGGCTGATCACATCGGCGTCGGGACCGATGAACGTGATGTTGCACTTGGCGCACATGCGGGCAAACGCCGCGTTCTCCGATAGGAACCCGAAACCGGGGTGGATCGCTTCCGCCCCGCTGAGCAGGCAGGCGGTCAGGATGGCCTGCGGGTTGAGGTAGCTGTCGCGGGAGGCGGCCGGCCCGATGCAGATGCATTCGTCGGCCAGTTGGGCGTGCAGGGCCGTCCGGTCGATCTCCGAGCAGACCGCAACCGACCGGATCCCCATGTCGCGGCAGGCCCGGATGATGGTTACGGCGATTTCACCGCGGTTGGCAACCAGGATGGTCTTGAACATGCGTCAGCCTCCGATGGCGAATATGAGATCCGCTGAAGCCGCCAGATCGTCGCCGACATAGGCCTTGCCGCTGGCAAAGCCCACCGATCCGCGCAGCTGATTCAGCTGCACGACCAGGCGCAGAGTGTCGCCGGGCAGGACCTTGCGCTTGAAGCGCACCTTGTCCATGCCGCCAAAAAAGGCCAGGCGGCCGTGGAACTCCTCGCGGTTCAGCACGCAGACGGCTCCGGCCTGGGCCATCGCCTCGATAATCAGGACCCCCGGCATGACCGGCAAGGCCGGAAAATGGCCTCGGAAATAGTCCTCGTCCGGCTTGACGTGCTTGAGCGCCACAACCCGGTCGTCCGTCAGTTCCGTCACCGCGTCGACGAGCAGGAACGGCTCGCGATGGGGGATGATGCGCTCGATATCCGAACGCTCCAGAATAATCCGGCTCATAAGGCATCTCCGATCCGCAGCAGCGGCTGGCCGTATTCGACCCGTTGGCCGTCGTGGACCAGGATTTCGCAGACAACGCCGCCCACCTGGCAAGTCACTTCGTTCATCAGCTTCATCGCTTCGATAATGCAGACCGTCATCCCTGGCTCAACCGCCGAACCGACCTGGACAAAGGGGTCGTCGTCCGGGGATGGGGCTGCGTAAAAGACGCCGACGACCGGGGCGGTGACCCACTGGCCGTCCTGACCGGGCGCGAGATCGGCCGGGCCGTCGGCCGGGATGGCCGTTCTTTGCCTGTCCCCGAGCCCATCAGATGGTTCGGCCGCAACGGGTTTTTCCAGGCGCAGGCGGCTGCCTTCGCTTTCGATTTCCACCAGGCTGATGCCGTTTTGCTTCATCTGCTTCATCAGTTCGATCATGTCCTGGATCTGCATCTCTAGACCACCTTTCTGAAGCACAGGCTGCCGTTGTGGCCGCCGAATCCGAGCGAATTGCTCAGCGCCAGCGCGACCGGCTGCCGGACGGCCCGGCCCGGCACATAGTCGAGATCGCAGTCCGGATCGGCTTCGCGCAGGTTGATGGTCGGCGGGATCAGGCCCTCGCGGACCGCCAGCGCCGTGGCGACGGCCTCAACGGCTCCCGCGGCACCCAGCAGGTGTCCGGTCATGGACTTGGTCGAACTGACCTTGACCCGGGCGGCGTCCGCACCCAGCAGCTTGCGAATGGCCAGAGTCTCGTACTTGTCATTCAGGGGGGTGCTGGTGCCATGGGCGTTGATGTACGCGACGTGCTCCGGACTCTCGTCCGCGTCTTCCAGGGCCAGGCGCATCGCCATGGCGGCGCCTTCGCCCTCGGGATCCGGGCTGGTGACATGGTAGGCGTCGGCGGTCGACCCGTAGCCGGCCAGTTCGCAAAGCGGTTCGGCACCGCGGGCCAGGGCATGTTCCAGGGATTCGAGGACGAGGATGCCGGCGCCTTCACCGATGACGAAGCCGTCCCGCTCGCGGTCGAAAGGAATCGAAGCGCGGTTCAGATCCGCGGACCGGCTGAGCGCCCGCATGTTGTCGAAACCGGCCAGCGCGATCGGCGTGATCGGGGCCTCGGCCCCGCCGGCCAGGCAGACATCGAGGTAACCGTGCCGGATGGCGCGGAAGGCTTCGCCGATGGCGTGGGTGCCGGAGGCGCAGGCCGTGGTCACGCACAGGTTGCTGCCCTTGGCGCCGTAGATCATGGATACCTTGCCGGCGGCCATGTTGGCGATCATCATCGGGATGAACAGGGGCGAGATCCGCTCCGGACCGCCGCCTAGGTAAAGCTTCCTGTATTCCGCCGCCATTGTCTCGAGGCCGCCGACGCCGCTGCCGATGATGACGCCTGCGCGCCACGGGTCGAGGGTGGAAAAGTCAAGTCGGCTTTGCCGGACCGCTTCGGCTGATGCCGCGACCGCGAAATGGCAGAAACGGTCCAGCCGGCGCGCTTCTTTGCGGTCGAGAACCTGGAGCGGGTCAAAATCGCGGACCTGGGCGGCTGTTTTGACGGGGACGTTTTCGACACCCGCCAGATCCAGTTCGCTGATCCCGGACCGGCCGTCGACCAGGCTCCTCCAGAAGGTCGGCACATCGAGACCGACCGGGCTGATCACACCCCTGCCGGTGATCACGACCCGGCGGGTGTTGCCGGTATTGGCTTGACGCGTTTTATTCACAGTTTGAGACCTCCTGAAATTTCAATCACCTGTCCGGTGATGTAGGCTGCGGCGGCGGACGCCAGGAATGCGGTCAGTTTCGCGACATCCTCCGGCTGGCCGAACCGGCCCAGGGCGATCGCCTCCAGGGCCGCGTCACGGACTTTCTGCGCTAAAACAGCGGTCATATCGGTTTCGATGAAGCCTGGCGCAACCGCGTTGACCGTGATCTGACGCGACGCCACTTCTTTGGCCAGGGACAAGGTCAGCCCGATCACGCCGGCTTTGGAAGCCGCGTAGTTGACCTGGCCGGCGTTGCCGTGCACACCGGCCGCCGAAGTCATGTTGATGATCCGTCCTGAGCGGGCCTTGACCATGTCGGGCAAAACGGCGCGGCACATCAGGAAGGTGCCGGTCAGATTGGCGTCGAGTACGGCGGTGAACTGGTCGCGGCTCATGCGCATGCAAAGCCCGTCTCGCGTGATGCCGGCGTTGTTGACCAGGACCTGGACCGGTCCGAGCTGTGCGCGAACCGCGCTGAGCAAGTCGCGGCAGCCGTCTTCGCCGGCGACGTCAGCCTGAAAGGCCAGCGATCGCACACCGGCTTGCCGGCAGGCCTCGGCAACCGTTTCCGCCTGCTCCTGCTCGCGCCGGTAGACGACGGCGACATCCATGCCGTCCGCGGCCAGCTGCCGGGCGATGGCGGCGCCGATGCCGCGCGACGCACCGGTCACCAGGGCGATCATCGGACACCTCCCGCAGGCAGTTCCTGCCTGAGTCCCGGAACAGCAACCGGCATCTGCCCGCCCAGGAGCGAGCAGGCCTGGCGGAACAATCCGGCGATGATCTGGGCGGCCGGCAGACAGTCGTTGACCAGGCCGGCCGCCTGCCCGGCCATGAAGGAGCCTTCCTCCAGGTTGCCGTCCTGGACGGCGCGGCGCAGCGACCCGACCGCGATGATCTCCATTTCCTCGAAGGACGCGCCTTGTTTTTCCAGTTCGATCAGGTGGCGGGCCAGCTTGTTCTTCAGCGTCCGAACAGGGTGACCGCCGCTCCGGCCGGTTACCATCGTATCGATGTCGCGGGCCTTGATGACCAGCTGCTTGTAGTTCTCATGGATACAGCATTCGTCACAGGCAAGAAAGCGCGTGCCGACCTGCACGCCGCTTGCACCCAGGATCAGGGCGGCGGCGACGCCGCGGCCGTCAGCGATACCGCCGGCGGCGACCACCGGAATCGAGACGGCGTCGGCAACCTGGGGAACCAGGACCATGGTGGTCAGTTCGCCAATATGACCGCCGGCCTCTGTCCCCTCCGCGATCACGGCATCGGCGCCCAGCTTTTCCATGCGCTTCGCATAGGCGACCGAGGCGACGACCGGCACGACGCGGATGCCGGCATCTTTCCAGGCCTGGATGAATTTGCCCGGCGAACCGGCACCGGTCGTCACGACCGACACGCGCTCCTCCAGGACGACCGCTGCCAGGGCGTCGACGTCCGGATTCATCAGCATGATGTTGACGCCGAACGGGCGGTCGGTCTGTTCCCGGGCGAGGCGGATCTCCCGGCGCAGCAGGTCGGCATTCATCGACCCGGCGGCGACCAGGCCAAGACCCCCGGCGTTGGAAACGGCGGAAGCCAGGCAGGCGTTGGCCACCCAGGCCATCCCGCCCTGGATCAGGGGATAGTCTGTCTGCAGCAAGTCACAAAGATCGGTTTTCGGCATGGTTGGTCCCTTCCTGTCGTTGGTGTTTGTGGAAACCGGGTCGCTTAATAGATGAATATGGCGGCGCCATAGGTCAAGCCGGCGCCAAAGCCGCAGATCGCCACTTTTTCGCCGCGCAGCAGTTTCCCGGCGCGCACCAGCTCATCCAGGCAGATGGGAATGCTGGCCGAAGAGGTGTTGCCGAAATCGGCGATCCGGGAAATGATCTGGGCCGGATTGGCTTTCATGCGGCGGGCGGCCGCTTCAACGATCCGGGCGTTGGCCTGGTGGGGGATGATGTAGCGCAGCTCGGTCAGGTTGACACCGGCCTGGGCGGCAGCTTCGAGGACCGAATCGGCCAGGACACGCACTGCGAATTTGAAAACTTCCTGCCCTTCCATGGTCAGGGTATGATCGGAGTGCTCGCCGAAACGGTCCGGCCAGACCGCACCGTCAGCCAAAAAGGGATGGCGCACCTTCAGGGCACGGCTGACCAGCACATGGCCGGTCCGCCCCTCGGAACCCAGCTTGGTGGCCAGCAGGGCGCTGGGGTCTTCGTCGGTCCCGCGGCTGCAAACCACGGCGCTCGCCCCATCACCGAACAGCACGCAGGTCGAACGGTCGCTGTAGTCGACCAGCTTGCTGATGTTTTCGCTGGCGACGATCAGGATGTTGTGGATTTGGGGGTCGAGCAGGTAGCGCGCGGCCATGTCGAGGGCATAGACGAAGCCGGTGCAGGCCGCGTTGAGATCGAAACAGAACGCGCGCTCGGCACCCAGTTCGGCCTGGACAATGCAGGCGGCAGACGGCAGATAATAGTCTGGCGTGCAGGTCGTGACCATGATGATGTCGAGCTGGGCCGGCTCCAGCCGGGCTTCGGCCAGGGCTTTCCGGGCCGCCTCGGCGGCCATGAACCAGGTTGGTTCGCCTGACGACAGCCGCCGCTCCGAGATGCCGGTCCGGGTCGTGATCCACTCGTCGCTGGTATCGACAATCCGGGTCATCATCTGGTTGGTGACAACCAGCTCTGGCAGGAAACTGCCCGTGCCGGCTATTTTCATTTTTGTCATGTTTGCCTCCACTTGCGTCTGCGGCCTTGATTTCTTTCCATCCGTGCGTTATCGTATGGGCATACGATTTGTTGTTCAAATTATTTGATAATCAAAGCATATGATCATGATAGACAACCTGCCTGCGCTTGTCAAGCGCGTCGGCAAACAGAGAGGAAACAGCATGCACAGCATCATCTTTTCAGGACAAGGCGCCCATTACGCCGGCATGGGCGTTGCGCTCTGCCAGGCCAGCCCGGCGGCCCGCTCGCTTTACCAGACAGCTTCTGGCTGCCTGGGGCTGGACCTGCTCACGTTAACCGCCGATCAGCTGTCCCAGACCCGCTTCGCCCAACCCGCCATCGTCGCCTACAGCATGGCCTGCCTGGCGGCGCTGCGTGAACAGGTCGGCAGCCTGCCGGACGAAGCTTGCCTGGCGGGTTTCTCGCTCGGTGAATACACGGCCCTGGGGGCTTCCGGCATTCTGGACATCCCCAACTTGCTGCGCCTGGTCCAGGCGCGGGCGGATTTCATGCAGCAAGCCGCCGAACAAAACCCGGGCGCGATGGCTGCGGTCATCGGCCTGGATGATGAGATCATCGCCGCTTTGCTGGCTGAGCCGGCCTGGCGCGGCCGCGTATTCGCCGTCAATTTCAACGCACCCGGCCAGGTGGTTGTCTCGGGTGAACAGGCCGTCATGGACGATTGCCTGGCGGCCTGCCGGGCGTCAGGAGCGCGCAAAACGATCCCCCTGGATGTCAGCGGGGCCTTTCATACGCCCCTGATGCAGCCGGCAGCCGACCGGTTATTCACGTATGCCCGCAACCTCTGTTTCAAAGCCACCGCGTCCTGCCTGTACAGCAACCTGTCGGGAGCCAGACTGCCGGAAACGGTCGACTGGCCGGATTACCTGGCTCGCCATTTGTGCGGTCCGGTCCTCTGGACCGCCGAAGTCCGCCAAATGGCAAAGGACGGAACAACCTGTTTTCTGGAAGCCGGACCCGGCAAGGTGCTGTGCGGCCTGGTCCGCCGGATTTTGCCCGGCGCGGTCGCCCAGCCGCTCGATCTGCCGGATGGCCTGGAGCCGGCCGGCCGTTTGCTGACAATCGGCTGAAAGCCGCGCCAAAACCCGGTTCAAAGCAGCGGCGAGGAAATTCCTTCTTGCCGGCGTGTTCTGCTATAATGGGAGCAGGCAAACGCAGGCAGGAGGATTTCATGCGCGATTCAAGACTGGCATCACTGGCCAAACTCATGCTGTACCACTCGATGAAGATCCAAAAAGGGGACGCTTTTCACATCACGGCGGATATCACCGCCCGGCCGCTGGTGCAGGAACTGCTGCGCGAAGCGGCTCAGGCCGGCGCGTTGGCCCAGGTGGACTGGACCGATGCCGAAATCACGCGCCAGCTGCTGGAGCTTTACGATCCGGACGACGGCGGTCGGACAGAGGCCTTTCTCAAGGATAAGGCGGCGGCAGACTTGAGGCGCTTTGAAAACCTGGTCGGTGATATCGTCATCCGCGCCTACGTGAACGACGCCGAACTCGGCCGCATCGATCCGGCGGTCCGCCAGCTGGAAGCATCCTGTGCCAGGCCTTTCAAGGACCTGGTGATCAACCAGCGGCGCTGGGTCCTGTTCGAATACCCGACCCAGGCCAGGGCCCAGCGGGCCGACATGCCCTACGGCCAATACGAGGATTTCGTCCTGCAGACCGCCTCACTCGACTACGTGGCGATGCAGCGCGCGGTTCAGCCGCTCAAGGCCCTGATGGAAAAGACCGATCGGGTCCGCATCCTGGCTCCGGGAACAGACTTGTCGTTTTCCATCCTGGGCATCCCGGCTGTTCCCTGCTGCGGCGAATACAACCTGCCTGACGGCGAATGCTTTACGGCCCCTGTCCGCAACTCGGCCAACGGCACCATCTCCTTCAACACGCCTTCATTATTCTGGGGGCAGCTTTACCACAACATCCGCCTGACGTTTTCCGAGGGGCGCATCGTCGAGGCGGCGGCAGATGAAAACACCAGTCAGCTGAACCAGATTCTGGATACTGATGCGGGTGCCCGCTATCTCGGCGAATTCGCCCTGGGCTTCAATCCCCTGATTCACGATGCGACCTGCAACACGCTTTTCGATGAAAAAATCGCCGGTTCCCTCCATCTGACGCCCGGCGCCTGCTATGACGACGCGCCCAACGGCAACTCGTCCGCCATTCACTGGGATCTGGTCCAGATCCAGCGTTCCGGCAACGGCGGCGGCGAGATCTGGTTTGACGATCGGCTGGTCCGCAAGGATGGCCTGTTTGTGCCGCCGGAACTGGCTGCACTGAACCCCTGAAAAACGAGGAGGTCTGTTCCATGGCTCTTGTCATCCTGGAAATTGCCAACCTGCATATCCTGCACTGGTTGATCTCAGTGCTGGTCCCGCTCCTGATGATCGCCCTGGCGATCGTCAGCTGGCTGTTCGCGGTGCGCCTCAGGCGCAGCTTCCTGGTGCCGCTGGCCGAACTGACAGACCAGATCGAAGACTTGCCGGGTCGGAGCCTTGACCATTTTCCAGCGGTTGTCGCGGCGGCCCGCCGAACCTGGCCGCAAGCCGTTGTCCGGCCGCTCGAGCGCATGAAGGAAGACAGTGTCCAGCTGTACCAGGGGCGCTGGCTGCCAGATCCGCGCCAGGCGCTGCCGGTCCGCGTCTGGCTGTCGCCCGCGCAGCGCAGCTCGATCAGCCTGATGCCGGCGGCCCGCATCCTGACCATCGGCATCCTGGCCTCCCTGGCCGCCTGGCTGATCCAGCAGCCCCTGCCGCTGCCGGACCCTCGTTTCGGCCTGCTGCTCATCCTGCTCCCCGTGCTGACCGCCGTGGGCGCCGCTTTGCCGGCTGCGGCGACCGCCTGGCACATGAACCAGCTGGTCAACGAAGAGACCGAGGCCTTTTACCAAACATTTTGCCGCCATCTGCCGGTTTTCAACGATTCCATCGGCACGGCTGAGCTCGTCGACGCGTACCTGCAATACGATCACAAGATGCAAGATGGCCTCAACAATTTCACCGAGGTGACCTCGCGGCTGGCGGAAAGCGATATGGCGGACGGAATCCGGCGCAGTGTCGAACAAGTTCTGACGGAAAGCGTCGCGCCTTCTTTGCAGCAATCCACATCCATGCTGGGTCAGCTCGCCCAGACCCTGACTGAACGCCAGGAACAGGGCATGCAGGATCTGGCTGAACGCTTTGCCGGCGCGCTGTCTGCCCAGCTGGCCGCGCACATGCACCCGATCAACCGCGAGATTGCCCAGATGGGCACCTTGATGGCTGACGTCAAAAACTATGTCGAGCTGGCCATGCGCGCCATGGAGACAACCCGGCAGCAGACGGCAGACATCCAAAACGCGATCAGTCAGTCGGTTCAGGGGCAGCAGGCGACACACGAAACATTGAGCACCGACCTGTCCCGTCTGCAGGAAGCGACCCGGGCCCTGGCGGATACCAGCCAGAAGCTGACCGATGCGTTCCAGGGCAACGAGCAGAACCTGGCCCAGTCACTCAGCTATTTTGCCAAGCAACTCCAGGATGGCACCCATGGTCTGACGGACACCACCCGGCAGGCGCTTCAGATGGCCGGCGATATCCGCGACGCGGCCGCCGCGCAGCAGGAAGGGGCCCGCCAGCAGGGCGTCAATTTGCAGGAGCAAGCCGAGCAGTTCAGCCAGCAGCTGCACGGCACGATCGATATGCTGCTGCAGCAAGTTCACAAGGAAACAGCCGCGGTGGCCGCCAACACGGCCAGCATCGGCAGCCAGCTGCAGAATGTCAACACGACATTAGGTCAAACGGTCGACCGGTTCGCGCAAGGTTCTGATGCGTATGTACAGCAGACGCTGGACCGCTTCGACGAGAGTCTGTCCGAAATCGTGAACCGTCTGGTGCAGACCGCCGCGGAAATCCAGGATGCCGTCGATGCCTTGCCGTCTGCCATCCAGCGCGGCGCCCACTTCGGGTCATGAGCGAGCTGTCCCACAGCGCGCCAGCCCCGGCAGGGCGGTTAGCCGAGAGCCTGGAAGCGGTCCGCCGTCAGCTTCCGCTGCCGGAAGAACTGCTTAGGCCCGCGGATACGGAGGACAGGGACCGGTTGGCGGTGATCATCGAGACATCGGCAAGGGGCGAGGCAATTATTGATTTGGCCCGCCAGCTGACCAGCCGCGATCTGCGCCATATCTTCCCGCTTTTGTCTGAACCGGTTCCGGCCGATGCCCGTTTTGAGCATTACCATGAAAAGCTGTACTTGATTATCCGCGAACGCGCCTGCCCGTCTCTCTACCGCTACGGCTGGTCTGTCTTCCAGCAGGTCTACCCGTCTGCACCAGTTGCTCGCGGTCTGGCGATCCTGTGCAGTATTCTCGACATCAAGCAGCACAGTCAGAAGACATCGGTGCGGTCCAGGCGCGGCCAGAACCAGCCACCCCTGATCTCGAACCTGGTCGCCCCGGACGCCCGTCAGTTCGAGGACAGGCTCTTGAAAGTCCTGGTGCAGCGCAACGTGCCCCTGGAGCAGTTCATGACCAGCTTCGCCGTCCGGTCGGACATGCCTTTTGGGGCGTCGCTTCTGGCCCGCTGTTTCATCGCCGGCGACGCGCGTCTGTACGCGGGCGGCCATCTGCAGTTCCGGCAGGCGCTGGCGAAGGCCAGCCCCGACCGGCAGGCCGCGCTCATCCATCGCCTGTTCCAGCTCAAGGATCTTCCACCAGAGACGACCAACCGCTATTACCAGGAGATATACCGCCAATTCGGCGATCCTGAGCGGGGGCATCCGATCTGGAGCCAGGTCAAGAGCCGTGACTTGCGCCGTTTCCGAGACTGGATCACGGCCGCTACGATCGGCAGCCATTGTCGCAAAAACAAGGCCAAGGCGCGCTTTTACTTGCATTATGCCCGTTTTGTCGAAAGCATCGAGCAGTGGGACGATGACACGTTGCTGCTGCGCTTTCCTGGTTTTTTGATCGCCGACGATCGCCGCCAGCCGTTATTTGCGGTCTATTACGAGCTTTCGGATCCGGAAATCCTGCCTTTTGATTTCCAGCAGTCGCAGGACGATCTCAACCCGGCCAATCCGCAGGTGCCTCACCGCCGGGTCGAAGACGCCGTCAGCCGAAGCAGCACCCAGGGGCCTGTCGGCCTGCTCTTTGACGAGACCGGCCTGGCCACCAGCGCCATGTTCATGGATTTTTGCCTCAGCAAGAAAAGAATCGCCAGCCGCAGCCAGCTGAAAAACATCAGCCGCAGCGGCTGATTGACTTGATGTGCAACCTTGATTATAATCCCAAAAGACAGCCTGTAGCGATCACGGAGAAGTACCCAAGTGGCTGAAGGGTCCGCACTCGAAATGCGGTAGGCCGGCAAAACCGGCGCGGGGGTTCAAATCCCCCCTTCTCCGCCAGAGAAACCACCCCCGAGGGGTGGAAAATCATTTAAAGATACCGCAGGAAACTTCATGAAGGTGCCCTGTGGTGTCTTTTTTTGTGGCGATGCCCTCCGCGAATGGGAGGGTACCT
>JAAYJD010000283.1 GCA_012523135.1 Clostridiaceae bacterium | reverse complement strand
GGATGTCCGGATCGACGTTGATGGCAACAGCAAAGGCCAGGCGGGCAAACATACCGCTCGAATAGGTTTTGACAGGCTGGTCAAAATAAGCCCCGATATCAGCGAAATCGCGGATGTCGTCAAGTCGTTCGGTTACTTCGTCTCGGCTATAGCCCATCATCATGCCACTGACATAGACATTCTCACGACCGGTGTAGCCCGGATTGAACCCGGTACCTAGCTCAAGCAGAGCCGAAACGCGGCCCTGGACGCGAACATCTCCAGAGGTTTGGCTGAGCACGCCCGTGATGATCTTCAGAATGGTCGATTTACCAGATCCGTTAACCCCGATGATGCCCATGATCTCGCCCTGGCGCACGGTGAAGGAAATATTGTTCAGTGCATAGCGGTCACGGTGGCGCAGACGGCCGCCTGGAAGCAATGACTCCAGCAAACGATCCAACGGTCGGTCGTAGAGGTGGTAGACCTTGCTGACCTGGTTGATCTCAAGGACGACATCGTTCATAAGCCGGGCTCCGTCGAGAGCAGCTGATCCGCCAGGGAATTAAGAAACGCGAACTGGTCGCTGCCGCCCAGATAGTCGGGCTTCAGCAACCGGCCGTTCACAAAGGACTGCGGATTCTGCCTGAATCGCTCGCATAATCCGAGCAACTGCGCGGATAGGTCCTGTGGCGCCATGACCTCCGCAGAGACGATGTTCTCATGCCAATCAGACAAGTTTATTTCGCCGTAGCGGTTGGTTAGGACGCCCATGCCATATGCAGCCATTTCCATGGGCGGGTAACTCGGATGCGGTGAGATCATCAGGGATAAGCCAATGGCGGATACGGCCAAGGTCTGCGCGTAAGCTTCAAGGGTAAGCTTGCCGACTGAAGTTAGCTTTTTACCGTTGCCCAGGTCGACAGCTGGATGGGGTTCACCTGCAGAGACGATCGACCACTCAGTAATATCCGGTTGCTTCCATACCCATATCCTTAAGGATTCGACAATCAACTCAAAGGCGTTTCGGCTGACCGAAGGCCTGCCGTAAACGAGGATTTGCTTCTTCGTTGCCGTCGCCATCTGCTGTTTGGACAGTAGCGCTTTCAGTTTCAGGTTCAGCTGCGGCTCAAAGCAGTCGATGCGGTCGAAACGATAATCCAGTTTGAGGAAATAGTCCCTCAGGTAGGAGCTGTTGAAAACCGCAAAAACCGGCAATTCGGATCGGTAGGTGGCGTCCGCCAATGCCGAGTGGCTTGACCAGGCATAGAAGCCTGGCTCAAAGTCTTGAATCAGGTAAACAAGCGGCGCAAATCCTCCATAGGTCTGCCGCTGCCATCGCATCAGGGCTTGGGCATGATAAGCACTCCACCAAGACGTGGCGACAAATAAGTCGTGTGACCGAACAGGCAGCGTCCTCCCATAGCGATCATTGGCCGGAAGCAATAAAGTGCCAGGGCGATCGGCGTCGTCGAGACTGACCGTGGTATAGTCGAGGAAGCGAAAATTCGTAGGCGGAGCGGCATCGGTAAGAATGATCCGGCAGTCACTGGATGCTTTTTCACGCAGTTGCTGGAAAAAATTCAAGGCCGTCGAAATGCCGCCAAACGTGTGTTCCGGATTGACTGAAGGAACAAGGAGGTTAAGGCGAATCTGATCCAAAGTGCTCGCTCGGGCAATCAATGGTGTTATTTCGGTGATGCCAGGATTAAACACCATAGCAAGCTTAGGGTTCTCTTTTTTCAGACGGTGGTATAACCGACGCAGCGCAGGGTGCTTGCGTGCCCAGCTGCGCAGTCGGTGCCACTTGTCTTGTTG
>JAAYJD010000282.1 GCA_012523135.1 Clostridiaceae bacterium | reverse complement strand
TAATATAATGTTCAGCAATATAAAACATTGACAATAACTTTCAGCATAAATGAACAGGATACACCTTGGCGTGACTGTACAACAAGCATTCCGGTCCGGTCTCTCCGGGCATATGACCACAAAACCGTTGGGTTGACAGAACCTGACCAGGAGGAGGTTTTCGCTTGAGCAAAGACGTTGAAAGCATGCCGTTACGGCCGGGGGGGGCAATCGGGCGCCGCAAGAGCCTGATCAGCCGCATCATTCTGAACCGAGAAATTTACCTGATGGCCCTGCCGGGCTTGATCCTGCTGGCCATATTCCGTTACATGCCCATGTATGGCATCACGGTCGCCTTTAAGGACTTTAATGTTATCAAGGGCATCCTGGGCAGCCCCTGGATCGGATTCGAGAACTATGAGCGCCTGATGAGTTCAAGCGAATTCAAGCGAGCCTTCGGCAACACGCTGTCGATCAGCGTGCTGCGCATGATTTTCGGCATGCCGCTGCCGATCATCCTGGCCTTGTCGCTCAACGAAGTACGCAACATGCTTTACAAGCGGTCCATCCAGACGATCGTCTACATTCCGCACTTCATTTCCTGGGTCGTTGTTGCCGGTATTTTCATGGATTTGCTCTCGCCGAGCACCGGCCTGATCAACCGTCTGATTGAAGTCCTGGGCGGCAAGCCGATCTTCTTTATGACCAACCTCAAGTGGATCCGGACGGTCGTTGTCGGCTCTGAGATCTGGAAAGAGTCTGGCTGGGGCGCGATCATCTACCTGGCGGCTATCACCGGCGTCGATCCAGAACTCTACCAGGCTGCTTCCATCGACGGCGCCGGTCGCTGGCGCCAGACGATTCATGTGACGCTGCCTGCGATCAAGGGCACGTTCAACGTCCTGCTGATCATGCGCCTGGGCGGCCTGATGGGCGCCAACTTCGAGCAGATCTACATGATGTACAACCCGACGGTCTACGCCAAGATCGACGTCATCGACACTTACGTCTTCCGGACCACCTTCGATACGCTTGACTTCGGTTACACCACAGCGGCCGGCCTGTTCTCACAGGTCATCGGATGCATCCTGCTCTTGTCCTCGAACACCCTGGTCAAGCGCATGGGCGGCCGCGGCATGTATTAAGGAGGACCGAACGATGCGTCGAACACGAGGCGAACACGTTTTCAATGTTTTCAACATCCTGGCGCTGGGACTGCTGGGCTTTACCTGCCTGATGCCTTTCGTCCACATCATCGCCAAGTCATTGAGTTCCGAGATCTATGTCCTGGCCAAGGAAGTCGTCTTCCTGCCCAAGGGTTTCACGCTCAACGCGTACTATTTCATCGTGATCAACAACCAGTTCCAGAAATCCTTTACCCTGACGGTCAGCATCACGGTCATCGGTACGGCTGTCGCCCTGCTGACAACCGCCATGACGGCGTTTGTCCTGACCCGCAAGGACCTGCCCGGCGGCATGTTTATCGCCTTGCTTTATATCTTCACCATGTTCTTCGGCGGCGGCATGATCGCCACCTACATCCTGTACAAGCAGATCGGCTTGATCGACAACTACTGGGTCCTGATCTTCCCGGCCTGCATCAACCCGTTCAACATCGTCCTGATGCGCAATTTCTTCGAGAGCATTTCCCCTTCGCTGGAAGAGTCGGCCAAGATCGACGGCGCGTCGCACTTCAGGATCCTGTTCAAGCTGATCCTGCCGCTGTCCAAGGCCGCCCTGGCGACCATCGGCCTCTTCTTTGCCGTGACCTACTGGAACAGCTTTGTCGGCGCACTGCTCTACACGACCAAACGTGAGCTGATGACCATGCAGCTCTACTTGCGCAACATGCTGACGGCGATCGACAACCTGATGGACACCAACTCTGAAATGCTGGACACGCTGGCTACGGAAACAGTCCGGGCCGCGACGATCATTGCCGCCATGGTTCCGATCCTGATGGTTTATCCCTTTGTCCAGAAGTATTTCGTCAAGGGCATCATGATCGGCGCCATCAAGGAATAGCAGACCCGGCCGCACCAGCGGCCACCTTACCATGAATTTGCCATACCGCACCTCGGATGCGTCTGCCAGAAGGGAGGGAGAATGTCCGAACCGAATTGCCATTCCAAATGATCCATGAACAGCCATGCCAAGTAAAAATATAAAGGAGAAACGCTATGACTGGAAAAAAGAGAACCCTGATCATCGTATCCATTGTCCTTGCCCTGGTTGTAGCTCTGGCCGGATGCCAGGGCAGCACCAGCACCACCAAGGGATCAGGCTCGACCACCTCATCGGGTGAACCGTTGAAGATGCTGGTCCGCATGTTCTACCATGGTGAAATCGACAAGACCATGGCCCAGGGCGGCATTGATTTCAACGATAATAAATTTGCCAATTTCCATCGCGAAAATTCCGGCGTCGACGTAACCTTCGAGCCTGCCCTGGCCGATGGCGCCAGCGAAGCCCAGAAGAAGGCCATGATCCTGGCTTCCAACGACACCCCGGACCTGATGGACATGAACCGCACCGAGTATTACAAGTATGCCTCCCAGAGTGTTTTGACGGACGTCGAGTCTTACCTGGCCCAGATGCCCGATTATTCCACGCTGGTCAATTCCTATGGGGAAAACCTCATCGAATACGTCCGGTTTAACGGCAAAGTCTACGCCTTCCCGAGCGTTCTCGAAGAGGGTGACCTCAACCGCACCCATGCCGGCGGCATCGGCGTCCGCAAGGACGTCATGGATGACCTCAGCATTGCGGTACCCAAATCGATCACCGATTTCTACACCATGTGGAAGACCGTCAAAGAGAAGACCGACCTGATCCCGCTGACCTCTGCCGGCGACGGCTTCTCCGCGATCAAGGCTGCCTACCGCGTTGCCCTCAACTACAAAGAAGTCGGCGACAAGCTCGAATACATCTGGGTGCAGCCCGAATTCAAAGATTACCTGACCTTCATGAACAAGCTGTATAACGAAGAACTTCTCGACAAGGAATTCATTACCACCACCGGCACGGTCCTGACTGAGAAATTCATGGGCGACAAGGCCTTTTCGCTCAACACCGGCTGGGCGACGCTGTGCGTCAGCCTGCGCGACATCGGCACGAAGATCGATGGCGCCGAGATGGCGTTCATGCCGCAGCCGACCGGACCCAATGGCGAAAAAGCCCTGCTGTTCCACAACTGGCCTGTGCAGCGCCTCTGGGTCATCCCGGAAGCCGCCAAGAACAAAGAGGCTGCCGTCAAGTTCTTCAACTACATGTCAACCAAAGAGTCCAAGATGGTCCAGGATTACGGTATCCTGAACGACGACTACACGCTCGACGCCGCCGGCAAGCCGGTTCAGACCCTCGAGCAGCAGATGAACGTCACCTGGAAGATCTGCTACGAAGTCATGGCTACACCGGATTCCTTCAAGG
>JAAYJD010000281.1 GCA_012523135.1 Clostridiaceae bacterium | reverse complement strand
TCGGGCCTTGCGCGATCGGGTTGGTCCAGCTGATCCGCGAGAAGCACCCGGAAATCCCCCTGGTGGTGATGTCCCCGATTTACAGCCCGCCGCGCGAAACCGCGCGCATGACCGATTTGAGCCTGACTTTGGAGGAGATGCGCGTCATCCTGGCCGATGTCGTCGACGCCTGCCGCCAGTACGGCGACCGCAACATCCACTACATGGACGGCCTCGCGCTGTTCGGGCCGGCCGAACGGGCCTACCTGCCGGACCAGCTCCATCCCAACGACGCCGGCCAGCCGGTCATGGCGGCGCATTTCATCCGCAACCTCACGTCGCTGGTCGGGGAGACGATCCGCTAGAGGGCCTCTGCCAGCACAACCTGGCGGATGTTGTCCATCTGGGCATATTCATATGTTCCCGGCGGCATCGAGGTCGTCAGCCGGAGATGCCGGTCGGACGCGAAGGCCTCGCGCAGGATCCGGTGTCCGCGTTCCCTGAGCTCCGGTCGCAGGTCCATCACGCGCTGAACCGCCATGGCCGCGTGGGAGACGATCTGGAAATAGACCTGGTTGAAGTTTTGGGTCGGGTTGAATTTGTAGCTGGTTTCGCGAATGTCGTGGTAGAGGGGCCGGTCGAATTCCGCCTGGTCGCACAGAATCGTCTCAAGCAGGGGAAGCACCTCTATGTCCCCCAGTTTGCCGGCAAGATAGATCGCGATGGCGCTGCGCAGCTGGTTGGTCCGGCGGCAGTCCTTGTAATAGAAGCTGTCCCGGTCGCGGATGATCCGGCGCAAGACCGGCAAACAGGCCGGATCGGCCTGAAGGCCCAGAGCCAGGGCGCAGTTGCCGGACAATAGCGGATCCGGATCCGCCAGCCACTGGCGCAGGGCGGCCCGGATCGGTTCGCTGCGGTTCTGGCGGCAGGTGAACAGGGCGATGCCCGGCATGTCGCTGGCCAGGGCCTCCCGCAGCGCGTCCAGGTCGGTGAGCGGGCGGACGGAATCCCGCCGTTCCTTATCGTCGAAGCGCAGTCCGACGGCGTGGGCCGGATTGAGGCAGCCGGTTGCCAGAAGAAGCGGTTGGACCTCGGCGTACGGCACATCGAGCGGCTGGCAGCCGCGCCGGATGGCTAGGGCAGCCAGGGTGCCGGCACTCTCGCCGCAACGGTGCATGTCGCGTTTCATGCGCACGAGGCTGGCTACGTCGTGATCGACGCCCAGGTGGCGGCCGGCGACCAGCAGCGACCTGAAACCATGCGGCACCAGGGCGGATGCCGGGACGGGTACCGCGGCACAAACGGTGCTCAGGTTGCAGGCGACCGTCCAGTCGAGCATGGTATCGGATTCGAGCGCGTTGTCCTTGCCGTGCTTGTCAAAGTCGGCGTAGGCGTGAAACAGGGGGTCTGGCGCCAGCTGGCCGTCGAGGATGCCGGCCATGTCCAGCGTTTTTTCGGCTTCGATGCGCATCCCTTCGCGAATGCCGATCTGGGGCACCAGGAAAAGGGTCTTGCCGCGCTGGAGATGAAATTCGGGCAGCAGCTGGCTGGCGTGTGCCTGCAGGATGCCACAGGTCACGGCGCTGTCGTCGTACGGGTCGATGTAGCCGCTGTCGTGGTTGGTTCGGGCGATTTGGCCGTCTTCGTTCAACCAGACCTTGACGCTGGTAAACGGGCGCATTTTGCCGTCCGAGCTGCGGCCGCCGAGCAAAGCACATCCGGCCATGCGGCACAGATCGGCTTCGGCGGTCGCGTCGATGGCGATGTCAGACGAAACAGCGTGCAGCTGGCCGTCGGCCAGGAAACGGATACCGCGGACAGTCGTGCCCTCGAGAAAAACGCCAATCAGCCGCGCCTCGAACCGAAGCCGGGCGCCATGACGCAGGGCTTCCTTTTCGACCAGGTAGCGCTTGGCTTCGACGGTGTCGACGAAAAGCGCGTCGCATAGCTGCTCGGCCTGCCGGTCGATCGCCACGTGCAGGCCGCCCGCGGCGCCATAGTAATAGCCGGACACATAGCCGTAGGTGCCCATGCCGCCGGCACCGCTGTTGCAGTCGATGCCCAGGACCGCCAGGCCCTGTTTGGCCGCGGCCAGCACGGCGTAGGCGCCGGCCGTACCGACGCCGACGACGATCAGCGGAATATGCTCGGTAAAAATCGATTCGTCAGCCGGCGCTTCGACCGGCTGCCCGTTTTTCAGCCAGCGGCAAATCATAGGGGCAGCTCCTTTCCGAGGCGATAACCGGCGTCGATTGCGGCCAGGAGGTTGGGAAAGGCGGCCGAAGGCAGACGGATCAGGCCGGAAGGCTCCATGG
>JAAYJD010000280.1 GCA_012523135.1 Clostridiaceae bacterium | reverse complement strand
TCTGCATGGTGTAGGGCAACTCGTCGCGGGCAAGACCCTTGGCCACGTTGTTCAGGCACCACCAGAAGTTATTGCAGCAGGACCGGTAGTTGAGCTCATCAGGCGGCTGAATGTGCCAGATCGTATCCTTCGGCGCCGCCAACGGCGGAATAAATCCGTTCCCCTGGTCTTTGTCCAGCAGGAGCAGTGCCGGTTCCCCATCGTCGACATAGGGTGTAAACACGAAACTGAGATCGACGCGATTGCCGTCCGGGAACAGCATCAGGTAGACAAAATGCCCGTCGCCCATGGGATCGCGCATGATCTCGGGCATCTGCATGATCAGCGGCTTGCCAAACCGGCGCGTCACCCAGTCTGGAGCGTTGTAGAAGGGCATGATGTCATGGACAAAATAGGTGATGTCATAATCCTGGTAGCGGTCTGCCGGCACACTCGGATTGGCGCGCGAGCCCGACAGCAGCACGGCGCGGATCCTGTCGTCGGATCTGGCTACGCTTAAGATCAAATCCATCATCTCGTGTTCGGTGCGCATCGGTATGCCCTCGATTGTCTGTCCATCAACCGTTCAACATGACCAGTATGGGCAGATGCTCGGCCGACGTCAAGCTCGAGGATTAGTTGGAGCCTGACTTTTGCTGCAAAATCCTGCAAAGCGATTGACTCGATTTGCTGCATCCATTAGACTGATGGGGAAATCATGGCCTGGATGTTGACGATCTAAGTCAATAACAGTGACGAGAAGAAGGCGAAACGATGGCACTAACGTTGAAGGACATTGCCAGCGACCTGGATTTGTCCATATCGACCATATCGCGGGTTTTAAACAACAAGACCGTTGTCAACGAAGAAACGCGCCAGCGGGTGATCGAGTACCTGCGCCAGCATGACAGCCTGGCGATGATGTCCAGCAGAACGAACAAGACGTTCCAGGATGTGGTCGCCGTTGTTATCCCGGATATCAGCGAAGACTATTTCGATTACGTGGTGCGCAGCATCGAGAACAGCCTCTGGAAGGAACAGATCGGCATGCTCTTGTGTGACACCATGGAGAACATCAGCAAAGAAATCCAATACATGAACATGCTGATCGAAAAAAACTTCACCGGCATCATCCTGGCCACCATCGACAAGGACGAGCAACGGTTAGCCAGTTATCACCGGCGCGGCTTGAATATCGTCTACTTTGACAACCTGCCCAACATATCGCTGCCTTACAATTCGGTCATTACGGACAACATCCGGAGCTGCATTCTGGCAGTCAACCATCTGGCCAGTCACGGACATCGGCAGATTGGTTTCATCGCCGGGCGCAAAGATGAAACGACCGGCTTCGAGCGCCTGACCGGCTACCACCGGGCGATGGAATTGAACCGCTTGCCAGTTTCCGAGGATCTGATCGTTTTTGGCGATTACAAGGAAAAATCCGGTTATAACGGCATGATCAGCCTGCTGGAGAAGAATCCAGATTTGACGGCAGTCTTTGTCTCCAGCTCCAAAATGACCTATGGCGCCCTCAAAGCCCTGATGGACCGCGGTGTGCGTGTGCCCGATGACCTGGCCCTGATCGGTTACGATGTGCACGACAATTCCGGGCTTATCCGGCCCGGGATCACGACCATCGTGCAGAATGAGGAACAAATCGGCCGTTTGTGTGTCGAATCCCTATTGCGCAACCGCCTGGATCAGAAAAATGACTCGCTTGGCCACCAGCGCATCCAACTTGAACCGCGCCTGATCATCCGCGAAACATGCGGCTGCAAAGCGGGGCTGGATCGGGTGTCCGTCAAGCACTAACAGCACCCGTCCAACGCAACCATCCGGTGGCGGTAATAGAGATAGTTTGCGAACGGAACCGACGATGGAATTGAATGGTCACAGGTCGGTATGAAACCGCCCCGTTTGGTCATGACGGGCATGATGGCACCCAGATATGCCTCAATCGCTTCAGGGCTGTCGCCAAGGATCCGCTTGTCAATCCCGCCGCACATGACGATATCGGGATATCGGTTGGCGATGACGACGAGGTCATTGTTTGCGGCAATCTCAAAAGGACGGCAAACATCAAAGCCCATTTTCATGTAAATGGGCAGAAACTCGTTCATGTTGCCGTCCGAATCGATTTCGAAATGAATCGGATCAGCCTGGCCGCGCCGTAAAGCCTTAATTAAATCGAGGTAATACGGTGTCAGAAACGTGTCGATCATAGTCGGTGATATGAGCAGGCCATTCTTGTAAGCGATGTCCTCGCCAAACAACAACTTGAAGAACGGCACCTTGACCTGCACGCGCAGCAAACAGGTCTTCAGGAGATGCAGCCAGGTTCTCATCATGTCATGGATCAGGTCCGGATCGTCATAAAATGCGTACAGAACCGCTTCCGGACCCAGCAATGCCCTCAAATACATGTAGGCGCCGATGGCGCTGGCTTCATAAAGCCGGACGCCGTCCGAGACAGCCCGGGCGGCGTCACCGGCCAAATGTCCGTGCGTCCAACGTTCCGGCGTATCAGGATCAAGGCGCGGCTTGATCTGGTTTTCCCAGTCCGCGCGGCAGGTCACCGGATTGCGCCAGTACTGCGGCATCACCTCGTCATGACGTTTTTTCCCGCGCGGAAATTTCTCGATTGCGCCGGCCGTTGTCTGCTCATATACAAAATGCTCGTCTTCCCACAGGATCTTCGCATCGAACGGCGGTGAGAGTGGGGCGTCAATCCCGACCAGGTCCACCAGGCTGACCGGGTAATAAGGGCTTGGGTCCAGTTGAAACAGTGCCATATCGCCGTCCCAGCCTTCGGCTAGCCAACGTTGGCGGGTCGAGGCGAACATGCCCCAATCGCGCCGCACCAATCGATCGGTCTTCTCAAGGGCAAAAGTCGCCTTTTCCCGCCATACCAGCAACCGGGCCTGCTCGACTTCCGATGTGTCCATGTACATGGTTTTCCGGCTTAATGCGTCAGCTGATCCGCACAATATTTCAGGTTGATCAGCTTTTCCGCCAGATCCTGCAGGGTATAGTAATAATGGTTGCTCGATTCGTAACCGATTCGGCTGTCTTCGCGCCGCAGCTCGATCAAACGCAGCACAATGGCGCGTTCATCGTCGATGATTGCTAGCATCGCCTGCCGGTCGGATGCTTGTATATGCTCCAGCCAGGCGTCGCGGCGCATGACGAAGCGAATCTGGTTTGCGGTGCTGGCAAAATGGCAGAATGCCGCTTCGGCCAGGCGCAGCATATCGTCGAAATCGGCTGACTGACCGGCATGGGGCTGCATCAAGGCCAGGCCTTCACGCCAAAGCTCGACCAACTGTTCGAACTGGTCCGCGAAGACCTCGCGCGGATAGATCGCCCGCCAGCCATCCAGGTCATCGTACGGGAATCCGAGCATGGAGGCCTTCTGGTTGGTTTTCATCATCTGAAACGGCACCATCGGCCCGTAGTTCTGGGGGCCGACGTACAGCACGCCGATATGGAACGGGAACTGCTCAAAAGCCCGGCTGAAGCACTGCTGGGCCCGATCCGCCACGTCACCCAGCGCAGCGCCCAGCCATTCGGTGAGAAACTGGCGCACATCGCCGATGCCGTCCATCAGGCGCCCGGCCAGTTTCAGGTTCGGGGACGGATAGCCGCCCAGGGTCCAGCTGAGCTGGAGATGGCGGACGCCTGCGGCCTTTAAGTTGGCAACATGCTCCGCGACTTTGGCGAAGACCGGCAGCCAGGGGATTGCCGACAATTCCCACGTGTTGTTGAACTGGACCTTGGCGCATGTTTCCAGGCCGCATTTCTGAGCTGCCTGCCACAACGATTTGGCGTGATCGCCGGGACCGGCCAAAGACATGGTGTAGTCCACAACCGTGCCGGGAATGCCGCCAATCAAGGTGGGCAGGTGGGTTTCGCTGGTGCACTGGATGATCTGGTTTTCGGTCATAAGAGGCGGTATTTTGCGTTGCCAGCTTTCAGGCCAGGCCCAGTTCCAGGCGACAATCCTGGCGGAAGGATTGGCCCGTTTGGCCCCTCGTGCCAGCACATTGTTGACTTCGGCTACAATTTCCCAGGGCTTGCGCGTCGCACAACGGGGACAGAGATGGCTGTCCCCGGCGCGCGAGTAGCAATTCGTCAGGTTTTCCGACATGGTGATGGTGAAAAATCCTGCCAGACCGGCCGCCTGGCTGAACAGCTCAAATGTGGCGTCCTCGAGAACCTGGCGAACCTCCGGACAGGAGGTGCACATGGCCCAGAAATCCCCTTCGCGGGTTCCGCGCAGCTGGGGATAGCGCTGGAAAAAGGCGTCATTCATGGCACGCGGCTCGTTCAGGTAAAGATAGACGCCGATGTCAAACGACCGGGCCCTTTCGACCAGTTTCCTCAAGTTGGCCATGCGAATCTCATGGCCTTCAGACAACTCGGGGGCAAAGGGGAATCGGACCAGCTGGTATAAGATGCCTTGCAGCCAGACACCCTTGATGCCCATGCGGGCATATTCGGCCAGCAGGGCCTCCGGAAACGGATCGAGTTCAGGGGCTAGAAGGGGATCGCCATACAGGGCAAAGTAGGAATAGACCGTACGCAGGTCGCTACCGGGAACCACCTGGCGGATGGCCTCCGAACGCTCTGCGTCAGACAACCGGCGGGTAAAATGCTGGACGAAGGCAAACGCGTTTTCCTGGTGCCAGGCGTGATCCGGCTGCAACCGGCCAAGCCAGGCAGCCATTTCCCGGGTATACGCACGTTCCTTCTCGGTCAACGGCTGGAAAACGGGTGGATCAAGCAAGGGTTTGAACGATCCCATTTTGTGCCAGAGAAAATCATCTTCCTTGAGAATGAATGCCAACGTCTCTTCACGCATCGCGAGCAACTGGCAAATTTGCTCAAAGGTGCACAAATGCCAGTTCTGGCGGATAATTGTCAGGTAGCCACGATCCAGCCAGACCGGATCCGCCTGGCGGTTTGGATCGAGTCCGAGCTGACCGGCCGCTTCCCTTAGCTGCGCTTCATCGGCCTGCAAGATCTTAGCCAGGCGCTCGATCGGCACGAGGCCCCAGTTGCGCCACAAGACGGCTTGCCAGGATTTGGCAAACCAGGCACAGGAAACCGGCGGCCGCTGGCTGACAGATGGCAAAGTACCCACGTTCATCACCTCCTACCAGGCATAACCTGTCACTGCATAGTAAGCCAGGTTCGGCTGGCGTACATCCAGCCGGCCGAAAACCGAAGCCACCGGCAAATCACTGTGCAGGACCAGGGAATACTGGCCCGGCGGTATCTGGAAGCGCTGGTCACCGAGCGGCTGGTCGAGACGGAAACAACGCACACGCTCGGCGGTAACCATGGCAGTCAGGCCTTTAACCGGTTCCCTGTCCTCAAAATACAGGTCGATAATGAGGTGAACGTCCTGCGCATTGAGGTTGGTGACCATCAGGGCCTCGTGACCGAACGGTTCATGGTCGCCGGCCGGCGGCAGATCACCATCACAAAAAAGCCAGTTCTTTTTCCCAAATGGCTGCTCCATCTTCTTCACTCCTCGCGCTACAGGCCGAGCAAGACCTGTTCCATTTCCGGGCTGAACGGTCGGACACCCGTTTCCGTGATTTCATAGCCCGTCTCGATACGGGCACCATGCAGCTGCGGATGGCCGAAAAAGCTGACATCGACACAGACGGTCATGCCGGGGACGATCACATCGGTGCTGTTGGGCCCAAAGAACGGCGCCTCAGCTTCCATGATGCCGATGGTGTGGGCAAAGGGACAGACCAGGTATTTCATCAGGTTGTGCTTCTGGAAATAGGCGCGGCCCGGCGCGTCGACGTCTTTGCCGATCACGCCTGGTTTTAGCGCGTCACGGGTGAGAACAAGCACCTCACGCATGTGTTTGAGGGCTTCTTTCTGCAAAGGAGTATAGGTGCCGCTGACCGGCAAGGTATGCCCGATCACACCGGCATAGCCTTTGCAGCGCGGCGCGATCCCGAGCATGACCATTTCGCCGGCTGCCATTTCCTTGTCCATCGCGGTCGGAACGACCGCATTGGCGCGCGCGCCGCTGCCGACAATCGTCTTGAACGCAAAGCTGCTGGCGCCATGGATACGGGCGATCGCCTCACCGGCTGCCGCAACCTCATACTCCCGGGCTCCTGGCCTGACCGCTGCGGCCATCTGCTCATAGGACTGCCAGGCCAGGCCGAATGCCGCCCGGACCTGCTCGCGCTCCCAGGCAGATTTATGATGACGCAGCCGCAGGAAATCTTCCGTTATATCGACCAGTGTCACGCCTTTGAAGCTTTCGGAAATCTGGCGATAAACCGAAACCGGCATCTGGTCGAGACCAACCATGCCAACCCGGCGGATCTGTTGCTTCTGGCTGATCTCAGCGAACAGATCTGCAAACGAGATAATGGTCGCGTTCGGATATTCTTCGTCCGGGACCATAAAGACCGGCAGATTGCGCGTTTCCTTGATCGCGCTGTCCTGCTGGGCAAAAGGTTCGCTTTCCGGGCCACCCAGGATCAGGGGCTTCCCTTCACGCGGCACCAGAACCGCACCGCTCTCAAACTGCGGGCACCAGGCGGTCAGATACCAGCCGTTGCCGACATTGAACTCATCGTAGTAAACAAAGGCGAAATCAAGCTCTTTTTCCTGCAGGATCGCCCTGACCTTTTCGATTCTTCCACCATGTTCTGTGAGGTCGTAGTAAGCCATATTGATTCCTCCTGATTTATTGCTGCCCTGTCGGCAGCTGTCTGCACGAATCCGTACCACCGGGGCGATTCACTTCGTCTGCCGGACTGCCTCCTTCGGGCATCCAGGCGAAGTCCTGATCGATCGGGTAAATAGGGCGGCTGACCGCCTGGTAAGGAATTGATTCGATTTTCTCACAACTGGCGCCGGGCGTCATGGCCAAGAAGGCCTTTTTTGCGACAGCTGCCAGATCGGGATAAAGGTAACCCAGCTTAACCACAATAACACGATAAGCTGCAAATACCAGGCCGGCTGATTCGATAATCGCCGGCGAGATGATCGCGCAGCGCTTGTGTGTCAGCAGCATGTCGAGGCCTGGCAAGGAGAGAACAACGCAGGCACCGGCATCTTCGCCATACCAGCCCAGCAGATGCCCGCGGCTGTGCAGAACCGGCCGTAAATCCAGCCGGTGCATCAGGCAGGCGAACGCATCGGAAACGGATTCAGGAAATATCACCTCTTGCCCAATTTCGGCGGTACTGCAATAGGCGACACTTTGAGGTGCGGTCACGCCAGCCAGCAACACCTGCCTAAGATCGTGTTGCAGCAGGCCTTCAAGCAGATCCATGCGATCTCCGGGAGCGCCGGCGGTCGTGTTGTCGCCTGAATCACTGATGAAAACCGGTCCGTCCCGTGAATCCAGCGCCTGTCGAATGGCGATTTCGGGCTCGACCGCGACTGCCTGGAAGCGATACCGGTCACGTACGTCCCAGAGCATACGGCCCAGTTCCCTGGCCTGTTTCCCGGCGATCGACACATGTTCATCGTTCTGTGCCACAACGACGGCACTGGCGCCGGTCTGAGGCGCATCGACCCAGGGCTGACCGTTAAAGACAGACGCATCCAGGATTCCATCCTGCCGGGCGGCATCTTCACACGCCCGGATGATCGAGCGCATCGGTTCGGCCGCCGTAATAACCTTGTCGCCGGTTATAATCAACGGGACGCGAACCAGAACCGACCGGGGCAATTTGCCGCGCCGGATGCTTTCGACCAGCAGCGTGGCCGCGCGAAGCTGGGTCTGCGCCATGTCGGTATGGGGCGCGGTCCGGTACCCGCAGATGATGTTGGCCAGATCGGCGATCGCTTCGCTGAGATTGGCGTGAAAATCCAGCGCGACGGCGATCGGCACGTCGGGACCGACCTGCTGTCGCACCGCTTTCAGGATCGCCAGATCCCCGCTGCCGATTTGATCGACCTCCAATGCCCCATGACAGTACAGCCACACGCCGTCGATCGGCCCGCCAGACGGAAACTTGGCCAGCATCCTTTGCAGCAGCAGCTCGAAATCCGGTCGCGCCAGTCGGCCGGCCGGCAAGGCATGGGCATAGAGCGTGGGGATCAGGTCACACGATTGGGAATGAAAATAATCGGTGACCGCGATATGTTCGAACAGCGCGCTTCCTTCGGCTAAAATAAAGTCCGCCAGTGTCGAAAGTTCAGGATTGAATGTGTTTGTTTCCTGTTGGATTGATCCGACGACGATGCGCATATCATGTCCTCCAGATCGGTTGCACACATGCTTCACGGGCTTGACCTGATTGGCTCACCATGATTCAACCGGTTCATCCAATTCCCATTTTAGATGGAGCCGCTTGCAATGTCAATCGCAATTATCATGAAAATTTGCATTGCTATGGACGCAGAAATATATTGACATAGACAATTAGCCATTTTATAATCAGATTAGATGCTCATATTTATTGCTTTTCGCTTTTCTTTGCGAATGATCTGTATCTCTATTGAAAATTTTGCATAATGACTTGCCGATGAAAGCTGAAACAGGAACCTGATCTTGATAAGAGGCACCCGCCTATACCCGCGAGAATCGAGGAAACGAGCATGAGCACGTGGTTTAAGCACTCTTTTTGGCGCAATCTTGTCGACATGCACATCCCTGACTGGAATCCCCTTTTCATGACGAATTTTTCAGCGACAAAGTATGCAGAAAATATGCAGACCGCTGAAGTCGACACCTCCGAGCTCTATACGGGCAATTGCCTTGGGATCTGCTTCTGGCCAACCCGGGCCGGTCATATGCATGCCGGTCTAAAAGGTCAGGACATCGTCGG
>JAAYJD010000279.1 GCA_012523135.1 Clostridiaceae bacterium | reverse complement strand
GACCGGCTCGTGATCGACATCTGCCACGATGTCGGCTTTTGCAGCGTCGCCCACTTCAACCGCCTGTTTCGCGCCTGCTGCGGCATGACCCCCCAGGCCTACCGCAAGACGGCCGGCCGAACGTGATGTGTTTTCATGTTTGAATGAATGTTCACCTTGCAGATTGTGAATGTTCATGCATATCGTAAAGATGGCGTCTTCATAAGTCTTGTCCCGCTGCTGTCTGACCAAACTGGATGGTTCTTAACAGTCTGACATTCGTGAATGAATTTAGTTCTCAAGGAGTATCGAGATGCCAGAAGACCGCCGCGAATCAATTCTGTCGTCGGAAAGCCTGAATGGCGATCTGGACTGCACGCAGACAAATCCGGATGCAGCCGGACATTACGTCGGCATGAACAAGGTGCTCGCATTCATCGACAACAACCTGAAGGACGATCTGAGCCTCAATACACTTGCGCGCGTATCCGGGTACTCTGAATACCATTTTCACCGGATTTTTCACGCGCTGACAGGAAAGACGCTGCACGAGTATGTCTGTGACAGACGGATCATTGCGGCGGCAGCCCGGCTGCTTTATGAGCACAATTCGGTGACCCGGATTGCTTTTGACTGCGGTTTTTCGTCATCGAGCAGTTTCGGGCGCTGTTTTAAACAACAACTGGGCTGTTCACCGTCGGCGTATCGCAGGAATAAAGGGCGCAAGCGGCCGCTGAACCCGACGGACGGTGCGCTTAAGCGGATCATGCCAAACCAGGAAATGGAGTCGCTGTTTCGTCTGACCACATTGCCGGATCTGCGTGTAGCGGGGATCGCGACACAAGGCCTCTCAAAGACGTTTTCAAGCAGCACGATCGAACAGGCCTTCAAGAGGCTTTTTGCCTGGCTGGCCAAGAACCAGCTGATCAAGTCGAATATGCTGGTGATGGGCATCACGCTGGACACGCCGGAAGTCGTCTCCCTGGCAGAATGCCGTTATTTTGCCTGCGTCCCGATAGATGAGCACGTCAAGCCGGAGGGGGAGATCTCGGTGCGCACCTTTCCGTCCAAGGGCAGGTACATCTCCTTCTCCCTTGACCGAACGCGACCTGATTTTGCTGACGTCTTTTTTGGTATCAGCGATTACCTGTACGGCTGCTACATGCCGAACCGTGGCTGGTTTCCGGACAACCGGCCTTTTGTCGAAGTTTATTCTCAAGCAGGTCCGACAGTACAAATACGTTTTCATGTTCCTGTTACCAAGTAAAGACAGCAAGAATTGGATAGCCACTCACCGTGTTTCCCGCTATCCTCCGAAGTGGAGGGAGGGATCCGCATGCAATCAGAAATGAAAGACCATATGGCCGACGTTAAGGCCGGGAGGGTAACAGTCGAAATACTGGCCCGCCAGCGGCTCGACCGGCTCGCTCAGAAGAATCCGCCGGTGAATGCCGTGATTGAATGCCACCCGGATGAATTGATCTTGCAGGCACAATCACTGGATCGCCAGCTCGCGGCGGGGAAATCGTTTGTGCTGGCCGGAATCGTCGTGACCGTCAAAGACAATCTCGACGTGAAGGGCATGAAATCGACCGCGGGCCTGCTTAAGCTGAAAGACAACCTGGCAGGCTCAGACAGCGATGTCGTGGCCAAGCTCAGACAGGCGGGCGCGCTGATCCTTGGCAAGACCAACATGGCCCCCGCCGCCATGGATGTCCAG
>JAAYJD010000278.1 GCA_012523135.1 Clostridiaceae bacterium | reverse complement strand
CCCGATCCGACACCAACCACCGCGCCAACGACACAAGCGCCTGTTGAAACGACTCGTGCAACGACACAAGCGCCAACCCCGACGAAAGCGGCCGTTACCCCTGTTCCGACACCAACCACCCGGCAAACGTCTGCAACAACCGCACTAGTGCCTGCGGAGACATCGAAAAAGGTCACGGAAACGACAACACAAGCAACTGAAAACGTGACAGCGGCAGAAACAGCGTACATGATCACATTGAAAAGAGACGTGCTTGTGCTCATGATGGCATACCCGGGATATGTCACCGGCGTCGACCTGATCGATCACGAGGCTTTCCTGGTTATGAAATCAGGCACACGCATTCTTTACGATGACAGGAAGAAGAAATCTTTCGATGAAAAGATCAGCGATGCGGATATTCAGGATATGCTCGAGACGTGTTATCCCTTAACGGAAATCGACGCACTTATGGGCACCAATGTTGATCCGGGCCGAACAAGGGTTTATGCGTTGCTCGACGAGATTTATGGCGCGTCCAAGGATGCTATCCTCAAGAAGCTGGTCACAGTTGAATTCGGCGCTGAGCGATTGCCGTTCAACAAGGAAGCAGGTGCGGCCAGGGCGCTGACAGCTATTGCAGCCGGAGCGGCAGACCTGGTTGCCGACCAGCCGCAAACTGAAGATTTCCTGTTTCCGACCAGTGGGACCTTCAACTACAGAGTCATCGCGGGAACGGATCGCTTAAGTCCCCATGCCTATGGAATCGCCATCGACCTGAAGAGCGGGGCGGATGGCTATTGGCGCTGGGCGAGTCCTGAAGCCGGCGAGAAACTCATTAAGGTGTACCCCAAGGATCTTGTTCGCCTGTTCGAAAAGAACGGCTTCATCTGGGGCGGGAAGTGGAACCATTTTGATATTTTCCATTTTGAGTACCGGCCGGAAATCATCATCAAGGCCAGGTATTTCCCGGGCAGCCCGGATACAGCCGAACCCTGGTACCAGGGTGTGAATGCTGACAGCGAACCGGTCAGCGGATACATCATCCAGATTGACCAGAGCCTGGGTTCATAAATCCTTTTTCCTCGCTTTTCATTTCCGGTTTTCTGCAGATGATGTCAAGCGGCACCAATCAATGATTCGGCGATCTCCTTGCCTTTTTGCCTGCGGCAATGCCTAATCCTGCCAAGCCAACGATGGCCAGACCGGCGGCAAGCCACATCAATATGGACAATATCCCGGGATCGTCATCGTCATCCGGCGATTGTTCCGAATCCGCAGCAACCGTTATTTTCATCGATCTGAGTGGCTTTTGCGCACTGAGCGCGCGCAATTCCAGGACGCCATCCACCAAATCGTGCTGATCAACCTCAAGCTGGATCGTTTCCCCATTCGGGCTGACGTCAACACGTGTGCCGTTTGACAATTGGACTGAAGTCGTCCCGGCGGGTAAATCAGCGACTTTTATCTCCACCATGAATCGGCCTGTTTCGGTATCTTCGCGGATGGCGGCAGGTAACTGCATAGGTTCATCATGAGACGGCTCTGGCGTCACGACGGTGGAGGGTGTGACTGCTGCCGCGGGTGTCACGCTTACAGTTGGTGTCGGGGTCGTCGTGGGGACCGGTGTGACCGAAGGGCTTACCGCAGGCACGCCGGTCGGTGTGGGCTCGGGATCATCTGCAACGATTGCGTTTTTCACATCAATACGGACCGCTGCCGACACGGCTTCGAAGTTGCTGTCACCGGCCTTGGTCACCGTCACGACGGCGTCGCCGACCTTCAAAATGGTCACCTCGCCGCTGGCCTCATCGACAGCGATCGCATCACCGGAGGTTACAGCAAATCGAAGATTTCCCGTTCCGCTGCCGCCGGACACGGCCAGGGAAAACGCGTCGTCCGCGTAGCGGATCATATCCGGGATACCGGTCAGAATTAAAGGCCGCTGCGCTGCTTTCGCGACGCGGATGCGCACAGCCTGTTCAACCGCCATAAAGTTGACGCGGTCGTGCGGCGTGAACAGGACAGGGAAGCCGGCGTTGACAACCGGCGGGATCGTGTCCGGATTCAGCCAGGCAAAGCTGCCATCGCCGCTGCTTCCCGTAAGCGTGGAGCGGGACAGGTTGTCGCCGTAGACGATCGCGGACGCGGACGGGAAGACAATATCGGGCACGGCCTTGCTCACCGTCAGGGCAATGG
>JAAYJD010000004.1 GCA_012523135.1 Clostridiaceae bacterium | reverse complement strand
TGCCTGGAGGATGCGGAAGCCCTCAGCGGCCGGCCCCTGACCAAGATCATCGTCCGCCAGTCGCGGCCAGGCTGGCTCCAGTTCGAGGAAGGCCTGGCCAAGGCGCAGCCGTTTTGCCGGCCGACCGGTGATGCGGCGCCCGCCAACAGCGACATGATGCTGCTCTATTTCACATCCGGGACGACCGGCATGCCCAAGATGGTGGCGCATGACTTTACGTATCCGATCGGTCATCTCCCGACGGCGCGCTACTGGCACCGGGTCGATCCGGAGGGCCTGCATTTGACGGTATCGGAAACGGGCTGGGCCAAGTCGGTCTGGGGCAAGCTCTACGGGCAGTGGATCATGGAGGCAGGCATCTATGTCTACGACTACGACCGTTTCGATCCGCTGGCTTTGCTTGAGCGGCTCCAGGATGACCAGGTCACGACCTTCTGTGCCCCGCCGACCATCTACCGCTTCCTGATCAGGCAGGATCTCACGCATTTTGACTTGTCCCGGCTGCAGCACTGCACCATCGCCGGTGAAGCCCTCAATCCGGAGGTGTATGAGCGGTTCCTGGAGGCGACAGGGCTTGAACTCAAGGAAGGCTATGGCCAGACGGAGATGACGCTGGCCGTCGTGACGAATTACTGGATGAAGACCAAACCCGGCTCGATGGGCAGGCCGTCACCGATGTATCCCATCCAGCTGCTGGACGACCAGAACAAGGCGGTCGCGCCCGGCCAGTCCGGCGAGATCTGTGTCCTGACTGGGGATCGCAAGATCCCGGGCATGTTCAGCGGCTACCATAAGGACGCCGAACTGACGCGTTCTGTCTGGAAGGACGGCATCTACCGCACCGGAGACCTGGCCTGGCAGGACGAGGACGGCTACTTGTGGTTTGTCGGCCGTTCCGACGACATCATCAAGTCATCCGGTTACCGCATCGGCCCGTTTGAAGTCGAGAGTGTCCTGATGGAGCACCCGGCGGTCATGGAATGTGCGATCACGGGCGAACCTGACCCGGTGCGCGGCCAGCTGGTCAAGGCGACGGTGGTTCTGGCGGCGGGCTGGGAAGCCTCTGAGGAGCTGCGCCTGGAACTGCAGCAGTATGTCAAGACGCACACCGCACCCTATAAATACCCGAGAGTGCTGGATTTTGTCACCGAACTGCCGAAAACGATCAGCGGCAAAATTCGCCGCGTGGCGATTCGCCAGGGAAAGGCCTGAGGCTGCATGAGACAGAACGACTGGATTTATTGCACGGCGGTCGGCCAGGACAGCCACCGTTTCATGACGCCGGCGGAGCGCGCCAGCCAGCCGGAACGGCCGCTGGTTTTGGGCGGGCTCAAGATTCCCGATGAGATGCCGCTGGCCGGCAACAGCGATGCGGACGTGCTGCTCCATGCGCTGACCAACGCGCTGTCTGGCTTGACCACCCGGAATATCCTGGGTCGGCGCGCCGACCGCCTCTGCCTGGATCAGGGCATCACGGATAGTGCCGTCTATTTGCGCGAGGCGCTTGCCGACCTGGCCTCGGGCCATTGGGAGTTGGTGCACATCTCGCTTTCGGTCGAGGCCGCCCGCCCCAGGCTGGCCGATTGGCTTGAGCCGATCCGGGATCGCCTGGCCGGTCTGACCGGACTTCGTGCCGGCCAGATCGGTCTGACCGCGACGTCCGGGGAAGGCCTGAGCGCCTTCGGGCGCGGCGATGGCATGATGGTCATCTGCCTGGTCAGCGCCCGCCGCCCGGACTTGGTTTAGAGAACCCGGTTCGCCAGCAGCCAGCCGGCATAGGCAAGATCAGCCGGCGTGGTCAATTTCAGATTCTGCTCATCGCCCGTAACAAGATAGACCGGGATGCCGGCGTGCTCGAGGACAGACAGGTCGTCGGTGCCGCGAAAGCCCTGTCGCGTCGCCAGATCATAGGCTTGTGCCAGCAGGGACCAGACGGCGCCCTGCGGCGTCTGCATGGCCCACAGCCTCTGGCGGTCAGGGGTTTCCAAAACCCGTCCTTCCGCTGTGGCCCGCTTGATCGTATCCTTGACCGGCAGGGCCGCTCCGCCGGCCAGCCGGCTGCGAATGGCATCCAGCACCCGCTTGACCAGTTCTGGGGTCACCAGGCAGCGGGCGCCGTCATGGACGAGGACGGGCGCGTCCGCGGGCGGGTTGACAGCCCGTCCCAGCGCGGCCAGCCCGTTGGCGACGGAGGCCTGCCGGGTGTCATCGCCGGCGGTGATCCCGATCAGGCGCCGCAGGGGATAAGCTTTCAGGAGGCGTGTCATCTCGGCTTGCCGCTCAGGTGCGGCCACGACCAGATAGCCGTTGATTCCAGGGGTTTGTTCGAGGATCAGGCAGGTGCGCGCGATGACCGGCAGGCCGTCCAGAACCAGGAACTGCTTGCTGGTGGCAAGCCCCATCCGCGTACCGGAACCGGCTGCGGCCACGATGACATAAGCCGGGGCAAAGGCAGATTTGGTCTGGTCGGCCGCGCTTGTCATGGCTTTTGCGCTCCGTTGTCGAACAGCACATCCATCGCCTCGCCGACCCGGTCGACATAGAACAGGTCGCAGTCCTCAGGCAGGCGCAGCCGGTCGACTGCCAGCTTGCAGCTGCCCGGCAGGACGAAGCTCGTGAACCCCTGGCGGAAGGCTTCCTGAACGCGGCGGTCCGCCTGGGAGACCGACCGGATCTCGCCGGTCAGCCCGACTTCGCCGAAAACCAGGCAGGCTGGGCGGACAGGCGTGTTGTTCTGGCTGGACATCACGGCCGCCAGGATACACAGGTCGGCTGCCGGTTCGGCCAGGCGCAGGCCGCCAACGACGCTGACATAGGTGTCGACATTGTTCAGGCCGAGCTGGAAGTGCTTGTCCAGAACGGCCAGGAGCATGGTGACGCGGTTGCGGTCCAGGCCCTGGGCCATACGCTGGGGCGCCCCGTAGGCAGACGGCTGGAGCAGCGCCTGGAGTTCGACGAGCAGCGGACGGGTTCCTTCCATGCAGGCTGTGACGACTGAACCCGGCACCTGGATCGGGCGGCCGGCCAGCAAGGCCATGGAGGCATTGTCAACGCCATGCAGACCGCTCTCGGTCATTTCGAAAAGGCCGAGTTCATCGGTCGCGCCAAAGCGGTTCTTGACGCAGCGCAGCATCCGGTAGGCCATCTGGCGCTCGCCTTCGAAATAGAGGACCGTGTCGACCATATGCTCCAGCACGCGCGGACCGGCGATGGCCCCGTCCTTGGTGACATGCCCGACCAGCACGATGATGATCCCCAGCCCCTTGGCGATGCGCAGCAGCCCGGCCGTCGCTTCGCGGATCTGGCTGACACTGCCTGGCGCTGAGCTGAGCGCTTCGACATACAGCGTCTGGATGGAATCGATCACGGCTATCTCCGGCTTGCGGCTGGCCAGAACGGCGGCGATGGTTTCAAAATCGGTCGCGGCGAGGATGTCGAGCGGCTCTTGTCCGAGCTGCAGACGATCCGCGCGCAGGCGGATTTGCTGCGGCGACTCCTCGCCGGACACGTAGAGCGCCTTCTGGCTGCGGCCCATCGCGGCCAGTGCCTGCAGCAGGAGCGTGGACTTGCCGATGCCGGGATCGCCGCCGATCAGGACCAGTGAGCCGCGCACAAAGCCGCCGCCGAGCACACGGTCCAGCTCAGGCAGGTGGCTGGTCAGGCGCGGCGTGGACTCGGCGGGAACGTCTGCCAGGGCGAGAACGGCTGCTTCAGGCTCCCTGCTGTCTGGCCGGAGTGCCCAGTTGCCGCGCCCCGCAGCCTGCCGCACCGGTTCTTTTTCTTCGGCGAAGCTGTTCCAGGACCCGCAGTCCGGGCAGCGGCCCAGCCAGCCGCGGGATTCGTGTCCGCAGACACCGCAGACGAATGTCGCTTTTCCTTTGCTCATATCTCTCTCCAGATTCTGCTGTGCAGGCTTATCGAGCCCAGTATAGCACAACCCCGGTTGCTTGACAGATGATGGCGCTCGGGCGATGATGACAGCGGAGCGGTTTCCGCCAGGAGGTTGTATGGAAAGACGCCTTGCCCTCGGAATCGATTTTGGTTCATTATCCGGACGTGCCATGCTGGTCGATCTAGCGACCGGTGCGGAAGCCGGCCTGGTTGTCTGTCCCTACCAGCATGGGTTCATCGAGGACGTCCTGCCGGCCAGCGGCGCCAAACTTCCTCCTGACTGGACGCTGCAGGATCCCGCCGACTACCTGGCGGTGCTCGCGGCGGTTCCGGATCTTCTGACTCAGGCGCGTGCCGATGCATCGGAGGTCGTCGGCGTCGGTATCGACTTTACGGCCAGCACGGTGCTGCCGGTCAGGGCGGACGGCACGCCGCTCAGCTTTCTGCCCGCGTTCCGGACCCATCCGCATGCCTATGTCAAGGTCTGGAAACACCATGCGGCCCAGATGTATGCCAACCGGATCAACGAGCTGGCCCGCTCGCGCGGCGAAACCTTCCTCAGCCGCTATGGCGGCCGCGTTTCGTCGGAATGGCTGCTGCCCAAGCTGATGCAGATCCTGGAGGAAGCGCCGGAAGTCTACGCCGCCATGGACCGCCTGGTTGAGGCGACCGACTGGATCGTGCAGCAGCTGACCGGCCAGGAAAAGCGCAGCAGCTGCGCGGCTGGCTATAAGGCTCTCTGGAACAAACGTGAGGGTTATCCGGCACCAGGCTTTTTCGGGGAACTTGACGGGCGATTGGCGGATGTGGTCACGACGAAACTGTCGCCGCATGTTTTCCCCGTCGGCAGCCGGGCCGGAACGATCACGGCGGCGGCGGCCTCCCTGACCGGCCTGCTGCCAGGCACACCGGTCGCCGTCGGCAACGTCGACGCGCACGTCACCTTTCCCGCTGCCGGCCTGACCCGGCCCGGTCAGCTCCTGATGATCCTGGGCACCTCGACCTGCCATTTGCTGCTCGGGGAAGAAGAGAAGGCCATCCCGGGGATTTGCGGCGCTGTGGAGGACGGCATCCTGCCCGGTTACTGGGGTTATGAAGCCGGCCAGCCGTGTGTCGGCGACTTGTTCGACTGGTTTGTACATACCCAGGTCCCGCCGTCGTATCACGAGGAAGCCGCAAACCGTGCCTGCTCCATCCACCAGGTGCTGCGCGAGAAAGCGATGCGGCTAGGTCCGGGCGAGTCGGGCCTGGTCGCGCTCGACTGGTGGAATGGCAACCGCTCGGTGCTCGCCGATGCCGACCTGAGCGGCCTGTTGCTCGGCATGACGCTCACGACCCGTCCTGAAGCGATCTACCGCGCCTTGATTGAGGCAACGGCTTTCGGCTCGCGCCTGATCGTCGGGCAATTCGAGGCCGGCGGCCTGCCCGTGCACGACATTCACGCCTGCGGCGGGATCGCCGCGCGCGATCCGTTCCTGATGCAGATATACGCCGATGTGCTGGGCCGGCCGATTCGCGTCAGCGCGAACCGCCAGGCGGCTGCCTTGGGCTCGGCCCTCTACGGCGCCGTGGCTGCGGGACCCGGGCGGGGCGGCTTTCCGGACATCGAAGCGGCTGTGAACAGTGTGCCGCAGGTACCGGGAACCGTCTATGAGCCGGACCTGTCCCATCGTGGTGTCTACGAGCAGCTTTTTGCCTGCTACAGCCAGCTGCACGACTGGTTTGGACGAGGCGGACATGATATCATGAAACGGCTGAAGGCCTTGCGCCTGGAAGCCAGCCTGCCATGAGGCCGGTCATCCGGCCGGAAACGGAGGGTCGCGATGTCTGTTGAGAAATTGATCCAGTCAGCCCTGGATGCGAATCTGGCTCTGCCGGCCTACCACCTGGTAACGTTTACCTGGGGCAATGTCAGCGCGATTGACCGCGCGCTCGGCCTGGTGGCGATCAAGCCCAGCGGCGTGCCGTACACGCAGCTGCAGACACGCCATATCGTCGTGCTCGATCTCGACGGCAAGGTTGTCAGCGGCACCTACCGGCCCAGCAGCGACACGCCGACGCACCTCGAGCTTTACCGCAGTTTCCCCGAACTGGGCGGCATCGTGCACACCCATTCGCGCTGGGCGACCATCTGGGCTCAGGCCGGACGGGACATCCCGGCTTTGGGCACGACGCACGCCGATTATTTTCATGGACCGGTACCGGTGACACGCGCCTTGCATCCAGATGAGATCGAGCTGGATTACGAACTGAACACCGGTAAGGTGATTGTCGAGACATTCGCCGAGCGCAAGCTCGATCCGGTCGCCATGCCGGGCGTACTGGTCCAGAACCACGGGCCGTTTGTTTGGGGAAGCAGCGCTGATGAGGCGGTCCACAACGCCGTTGTCCTCGAAGAATGCGCCATGATGGCCTGGCACACCTGCCAGTTGAATCCGACGGTCCTGCCGATCGACGAAAACCTGCTGCGCAAGCATTACGAGCGCAAGCACGGCAGCCAGGCATATTACGGTCAACGCTAGGGCGAACCGGCTTTTTTTGCGGCTTCGTTGTGGTCAAAGGGTTTTTGCGCTACAATATGACCAGTTATTATTTTGATTGGCAAACAAAAAAGCTGCCGCGGAGGTGCTGAGATGAACACGCCCTGGGTAAAATATTACGACCCCTGGTTCAAACCGTCCCTGACCTATCCGGATGCAACCCTGTACGAAGGCGTCGCCCAGGCAGCGCGCCGCTTTCCGTCCCATCCAGCCCTGACCTTCATGGGCCGGCAAATCAGCTACGCCGGCATGCTGCGCGAGATCGACCTGGCGGCAGCCTGCCTCAAACAGCTGGGGATGCAGCCAGGCGACGTAGCCACGATCTGCCTGCCGAACACGCCCCATGCCGTGATCTTCTTTTATGCCGTCAACCGGCTGGGCGGTATCTGCAACATGGTCCATCCCCTGACGCCGGCTGAGGAACTGTCGCACTACATCCGCACGACATCGAGCGATTACCTGATCATCCTCGATGCCATGCTGGCCAAGCATACGGAGATGCTGGAGCAGTCGCGCATCCAGAAGACGATTGTCTGCTCGATCATGGACTATTTGAACAGTGGGCTGAAGATCGGTTTTTTCCTGACCAAGGGCCGCAAGATCCAGCGGGTGCCGCAGCGCGATTTCTATTTGAAGTGGTCGTCGTTTCTGCTGCTGGCCGGCGGACCGGAACCCTACCAGAAGACGATGGATGCCCATGACTGCGCGGTCTACCTGCATAGCGGCGGCACGACCGGCAGTCCGAAGACGATCAAGCTCTCGTCCTATAACTTCAACGTGCTGGCCGTGCAGGGCCCCCAGATCATCGGCTATCCGGCCGATGACACCTTCGACCCGACCGGCCTGTCCATGGTGACGATCCTGCCGCTGTTCCACGGCTTCGGCCTTTGCATGGGCATGCACACCATGCTGCTGAACGGCATGCGCGCCATCCTGGTTCCCCAGTTTTCACCCGATGTGCTGGCGGACGTGCTGATCCGTGAAAAGCCGTCCTTTATCGCGGCTGTGCCGACGCTGTTCGAAGGCATCCTCAAGAACAAGAAGCTGGAGCAGGCGGATTTATCCTGCCTCAAGGCCGTCTTCTGCGGCGGCGATTCCCTGCCCAAGGATCTGAAAAGGCGCTTCGACCGCTTCATCCAGGCGCGCGGCGCAGCCTGTTCGCTGCGCGAAGGCTACGGCTTGACCGAGACGGTCACCGTCTGCGCCGTCAACCCGATGCAGGACGCCCGCGAGGATTCGGTCGGCATCCCGCTGGCGGACGTACGCATGAAGGTTGTCGAACCCAAGACGACACATGAGGTGCCGGTCGGGCAGGACGGTGAGTTTTGCATCCATGCTCCGACAATCATGCTGGGCTACCTGGACGATCCGGAAGCGACGGCCGAGACGGTCCGTCTGCATGAGGATGGTCTCCGGTGGGTCCATACCGGCGATTTCGGCAACATGGACGCAGACGGGTATTTCCATTTCAAGCAGCGGATCAAGCGCATCCTCAAGGTTTCGGGCATTCCGGTGTTCCCATCCCAGATCGAGGATGTTGTGAGTACCGTGCCGGGCGTCCGGATGGCCTGCGCGATCGGGGTGCCGCATCCGTACAAGATGCAGGTTGTCAAGCTGTTTGTCGTCCGGGAGGCAGATGCTCCGGATGAGGCGACGCTCAAAGAGCGGATCATCGGCCATTGTGAAAAAAACCTGATCCAGTACGCCGTGCCGCGCGAAATCGAATTCTGTGCGGATTTGCCCCTGACCAAGGTCGGTAAAATCGATTTTGTCTCCCTGGAGCGCATCGAAATCGAGAAACGGCAGGCCGCTGCCGAGAACCGGCAAAACGAAACGGCCTGACGCTTCAGGCTATCGGTTCGAGCTGAAACAGGCGGGCGCCGTTTGACCACAGCACCGCCTGTTTTTCTGTTTCAGCCAGCGGCAGGCTGTTCAGCCGCCTGATTTCGCCGTTCGGCGACCACATCGGATAGTCCGTGCCGAACAGCACCCGCTTCAGGCCAAAGTCGCGCATGATGTCCGCCGCTTCGTCAGCTTCCAGGAAGGGAAGGGAACTGCTGGTGTCGCCCCAGACGTTCGGGCAGCCGGCCAGCAGCCGGACGGCCTGCCGCCACAGGCTGTAACCGCCCAGGTGCGCCGCGACGATCGCCGTTCCGGAGCAGGCCTCGGCGAGCCGGCGGATCCGTGCCGGATGCGACAGGTCGCTGTTCGGGTCGCCGGCATGGAGCAGCAGCACCTGACCCGGCCTCAACCGGCGCGCCATCCGGATCACAAAGGGATCATCAGCTGCGACGTTCTGGAAATCGGGGTGCAGCTTGATGCCGGACAAACCCAGTGCTTCGAGCTGGTCCAGCGCTTCGTCGGCATCCTTCTCATGCATTCCGGGGTGTACCGTGCCCAGTGCCGTCAAGCCTGGCCGGTTGCTGCAGCAGTCTGCCATGAACCGGTTGATCGACAGGACCTGGTCCGGACGTGTCGCCGTCGCGAACAGGACGCAGTGCGTGATGCCTGCCGCCTGACGGGCGGCCAGCATATCCGCCAGCAATCCGGTGCCGGCCATCGGCAAATCATAGTAGCGGCCGATCGACTGAACCGCTTTGGCGGCGATGCGATCTGGAAAAATATGCACGTGACAATCGAGTATCGGTTCCATGTGGCTGCCTTTCAGTCAGGGGAGCTGACCGAACTCATCTTACTGCGGCGCGCCGGCTGTGGCAAGCTAACCCTGAAAATGGCTTATGCGACGGACCTGCCTGGATGGCAGGACAGACCAGAAGCCCCGGATAGAAGGCTGCCGCATGTGCGCGCCAGGGCGAAGGTCAAGCTCAGGGCGCGGCGGCCTGTTTTGGCTCTGCCTGGTGGTCTTCACCGGTATTCAGGCCAAGATACTCGTACATGACCGCAGCCACTTCCGACATGTCCCGCTCGCCGCGTCCCTCTTTTACCGCCTCGCGCATCAGGTTCAGTCCGCCATCCAGCAGAAACGCCGGGCAATTATATTGGTCGTAGAGCCTTTTAACATACTGCATGTCTTTCAGCGCCAGTTCGAGCTTAAAATCCAGATGATAATTCTTGTTGACAAACTTGGGCGCATAGAACTTGAAAACACCATTGCCAAAGGTTTTGTCGTTCATGGCCTGATACAGGTTTTGTGTGTCGATGCCCATTTTCTCCATCAGGGGAAACATTTGCGCCAGCAGCGTTGCATACATCAGGCCGGTGAAATTCATGGCCAGCTTGACCGTGTGGGCAGAACCGATTGCGCCAAAATAATGGATGGGATCCGCGAAGCTGGCGACAATCGGTTGAACAGCTTGGACGGCATCCTGGTCGCCGGAGATCATGCAGGGCGCGTTGCCGGCGGCCGTATCAGCCGGTCCGCCGAGCAAAGGGGCGTCGATGAATTGCCCGCCCTGTTCACGGAAGGCGGCATAGAGCGCTTTTGTTGACTCGGGAAAGCTGGTTGATGCGTCGATGACCGTTTTCCCGGCTACACCATGCTTGAGAAAATCGGCAACGACGGACTCCACGACAGCTGAACTTGGCAGCGAGAGAAACGTCACGTCAGATGCGATAAAAACATCCAGATTGGACTTGGCTTGGAATGCCCGGTCGCGAAAAGCGTCCAGGGATGCCCGGTTGATGTCATAAGCGCTAACGGGGTAACCTTTCCTGATCAGATTGTCGCACATGCCCCGACCCATGCTGCCCAGTCCGATGAAGCCAATGTTTTTCATGGTACACCATCCTTTCATGTTCTTGACAAAGTTGATGTGTCTGGGCAAGACAGGTCATGCCGTTGTCTTGCCCCGCCGATGTTCCGGAACCGCCCGAGGTCTAGCTTCATGGTAACACAGGATCAGGCGGCGGGACCATCTTCGTGCAGATGGGCTGATCGGGCTGGTGCCGGCAGGCTTGACAGGCAGGCGGCTCATTCCTATAATGACAACGTGACACGGGGAATTAGCTCAGTCTGGGAGAGCGCTTGCTTCGCATGTAAGAGGTCGCCGGTTCGAGCCCGGTATTCTCCACCAAGGACCCCGGGCTGAATAGCCCGGGGTTTTGTTTTTCGTCACGCTGCATGACCAGCGTCCAGCTGAACGAGGAGGGTTTCAAATGAAACAACATTGTTTGCCACGAACCCGGCTGCATCTTTCTCGCATTTGCCTGGGGACGATGACGTTTGGCAGCCAGACTCCGGAGACTGAAAGTCTGGCCATCCTGGATGCCGCCATCGAGATGGGCATCAATTTCATTGACACGGCCAATGTGTACAACAGCGGCGAAAGCGAGCGCATCACGGGCAAAGGCATCAGGGGGCGGCGGGACAAGATCGTTCTGGCCACCAAGGTTCGTGGACGCATGGGCGAGGACAGCAACTGCGAAGGCTTGAGCCGGCGCAATATCCTGGCTTCGCTCGACGCCAGCCTGAAGCGGCTGGACACGGATTATGTCGACCTTTACTACCTGCACGCCCCGGATGATCTGACCGCGCTCGATGAGACTTTGGAGACGATGTCCGGGCTGGTCCAGCAAGGCCGGATCCGTTACATCGGGATCAGCAATTACGCAGCCTGGCAAATTGCCGACATCCTGGCCATCTGCGACAAGCGCGGCTATGTCGCGCCGGTGATGACCCAGAATGTCTACAATGTGCTGACCAGGGGCATCGAGGCCGAACTGGTGCCCTGCATCCAGGCGCACCCGCTGGGCCTGGCGATCTACAACCCACTCGCCGGCGGCCTGCTCAGCGGCAAGCACAAGCCCGGACAGCCGGAAAAAAACACCCGCTTCGCGCTTAACGCAACCTATGCGGACCGCTACTGGTCTGAGGAGAATTTCGCCGCCGTCGCCGCGCTGGAGGATCTGGCCGGGCAGGAAGGGCTCACGCTGCTGGCCCTGGCCCTCAAGTGGTGCGACGCCCAGCCGGCGGTCACCAGCATCATCCTGGGCGTCAGCCGCCTGGCGCAGCTGGAGCAGAATGTCGCCGCCCTGGAGGGCGAACCTCTGTCAGGGCAGGCTCTTGCGCGCTGCGATGAGCTCTGGGCCAGCCTGGCCGGCACGCGCTTCCGTTACAATCGATAAGACAAAAAAACATGGGAAAGTGATGGGACAAGACATGAAAAAGATCAGAATCGGGATCGTCGGAGCCGGCAACATCGCCCAGTCGGCACATCTGCCAGCTTACCGCACCTTGCAGGATCGCGCCGAAATCGTGGCTATTGCCGATTTGAACCGGCCGCGCGCCCAGGATGCCGCAGACAAATTTGGCATCCCGGCCGCGTTTGGCTCGGTCGAGGAAATGCTGGCAAACAGCGCGCTGGACATGGTCGATATCTGCGTCTGGAACGGCTCGCATGCCCCGGTGGCCATCGCCGCCGCCCAGGCCGGCAAAGCCATCCTGTGTGAGAAGCCGATGGCCGACTGCCTGGAGCACGCCCTGCAGATGGAGCGTGAGGTCAAAAAGGCCGGTGTTCCTTTCATGATGGCCATGGTCTCGCGTTTCGGCGGCGAGCAGCAGCTGCTGCACGACATGATCGAAGCCGGTGAGCTGGGCGACATCTATTACGCCAAGACCGCCTACATCCGTCGCCGCGGCACCCCGCTGGGCTGGTTCACAGACACGAAGAAATCCGGCGGCGGACCGGTCATCGACATCGGCGTGCATTGCATCGACCGCACCTGGTACCTGATGGGCAAACCCAAGCCTGTGCGCGTCAGCGCCAGTGTCTCGCGGCGCATCGGCAATTACCAGACCAAGGGCGTCAGCCGCTGGATCGCCTTGGACCGCGATGTGACGGCTTTCGACACCGAGGACTCCGCCGCGGCGATTATCCATTTCGAAAATGGCGCTTCCATGCTGGTCGAAGCCAGCTGGGCCATCAACGCCAAGCCAGACGCCTATACGCAGATCTGCGGCACCAAGGCCGGTGCGACGCTGGATCCGCTGGTGATCTACGGCGAGAACGAACAAGGCTATTTGACCGACAACCAGCCGACTGTCGCCAAGTACAACGGTTTCGAAGCCGAACTGGCCCACTTGATCGACTGCCTGCAGACCGGCAAGCCGCCGCTGGCGCCGATCGAGGACGGGATTACCGTGCAGCGGATGCTGCAGGGCATTTATGACTCCGCCAGCCTGGGCCGTGAAGTCTGCCTGGACTGACAGGACGAGGAGGCCGTCATGCGTGTATTTGCCCGTCAGGTTCTGCTGCCGTCCGGCTGGCAGCAGGACATGTGTGTTGAAATAACCGGTGATGTCATCAGCAACCTGTCCAGGTCGCCACAGGCGGATCATACGGTTGACCTGCTCGTGCCAGGCTTTTTCGATCTGCACAACCACGGCGGAGACGGCTACGATGCCGGCCAGCCGTCGCTGCCGGACTTGAGGCGTTTCCTGGACGCGATGTATGCCTGCGGGGTCACGGACATGCTGATGACGCTATCGACCGGCGATCCGGCCAAACTCAAGGCCGACTTCCAGTTTGTGCGCGAGGCCATGCGGCTGCAGCAGGAAGGTCGCCTGGGCGGAACGCACATCTGGGGCGTGCACCTGGAAGGCCCTTTTCTCAGCCCCAAACGGCCAGGCGCGATGGTCGCGTCGCAGCTGCTTGAGCCGGACATCGGCCGGTTCCGGACGCTGTTCGGTGCCCAGCTGGACCTGATCCGGCAAGTGACCCTGGCTCCGGAGCTGCCCGGTGCCGCAGCGCTGGCTGCCTGGCTCCTGAGCCAGGGCATCCGCGTGCAGGCCGGCCATACAGACGCGTCATATGAGGCAGCTTGTGAGGCGTTTAGCGCCGGGATCGATTCTGTCTGCCACACCTTCAACGCCAGCCGGGGCATCCATCACCGTGAACCAGGCGTTCTGACAGCCGCCCTGCTCGATCCGTCGGTTTACTGCGAAGCGATTTGCGATCTCAACCACCTGCATCCGGCGATCCTTCGTCTCATCTACCAGGCGAAAGGCCCAGGGCGCATGCTGCTTGTATCCGACTCCACCATGCCGACCCATTGTCCGGACGGCGTCTACCAGGCGGCCAACCATCCGGTCATCGTCACAAATGGCGTCAAGCGGACCCCGGAGGGCGCCCTGAGCGGCGGCAGCTGCTATCTTGACCAGGCGGTGCGCAACCTGGCGGCGCACCAGATCCCGCTGGCCGATGCCTTCACCATGGCCAGCCGGACCCCGGCTTCGCGCATGCGCATGGACCAGCTCGGATCGATCCGGATCGGCGGCCTGGCCCGTTTGGCGGGTTTCAACCGCGACCTGACCGCTGCCGTCACCATCAGCGGCGAAAACCAGGTTTTTGTTTCATGACGTGTTTTGCCGGTATCGATATCGGAGGCACCTCAGTCAAAATCGGTTTTTTCAATTCCGGCGGCAGATTGCTGCGCCGCGAAACCTTGCCGACAGTGATCGGCAACCCTGAAGTCCTGTCTGACCAGATCGCCGCCGTCGTCAGGCAGATGCCGGTGGCGCGGATCGGGGTCGGTACCGCCGGCGCGGTTGATCCCGAAGCCGGCCTGGTGACGGCCGGGAACCTGAAATGGCGTGCCGTTCCCCTGCGCCAGCTGCTGGAAGCGCGCACCGGCTGCCCTGTCCGGATCGATAACGATGCCCAGGCGGCCCTGCTGGCGGAATGGGTCAGCGGCGCCTGCCAGGGGGCCGGTAATGTCGTCTACCTGACGCTTGGCACCGGCATTGGCGGCGCCCTGATCCTGGATGGCAAGCCCTGGCGCGGCCACACCCACACGGCGGCCGAGCTGGGCCACATCATTACCCACGCCGACGGTCTGCCCTGCAGCTGCTCCCGGCGCGGCTGCTTTGAGATGTACGCCTCGGCCTCGGCCCTGACGCGGATGAGCGGCGGCCGCAGCGCCAGGGACGTGATCGCTGGCGCCGCCGGGCAGGAACCTGATATGGTCCGCATTTTTCAGGACTACCTGCATGAGCTGGGTATCGGCCTGGTGACGCTGATCGTGGTCTTCAACCCGGAAGTCATCGTTTTAGGTGGCGGGATCAGCGCCGCCGGCGACATCCTGCTGCAAGGCTGCCGCGCTGAAATCCGCCGCCAGTTTACCGACCGGCCCGGATATTTCCTTGGTGATATCCGCCTGGCGCGGCATGGTAATGACGCCGGCATGATCGGCGCCGCCGCTCTGGCCGCCGGCTGATCCGGCGTCTGGTGCAGCCGGGGTCCGATTCTGTTATAATCGGAACACACCCTGTCAGATGCCAAACTCAGGCCAGCCGGGCCGGTGCAGATGACCGATGAGGACTTTCGTGATGAAACGACACGCAATCGCACGACACCGACGCTTGATCTGGCCGATCCTGGTCGTCCTGATTGCCCTTGTTCTGCTGCCTTTTCCAGTCGCGGCCCGCTCTGAGCCGGTTGTCATCCAGCGTTATGACATCGTTGCCGAACTGCTGGACGGGGGTGCGATGCGGGTCACGGAGACCATCCGCTACCAGGTTTGCGCGGAAACGCGTGATCTGTTGTTCACGATCCCGAAGGGGCAGGACCAGAAGATTAGCCTGGAACGCATTGCGGTGGCGGATACCATCACCCGCATCGACCAGGCGTTGTTTATCGAAACTCTCCTGGCCGAGTCCAGCTCCGGCAAAGCCCAGGCCATGACCTACCATCTGGAGCAAACCGAAAGACAGCTGAACATCAACCTGCACTTGTTTTTGCGTGCCGGCTCATACCGGACGATCAGCTTGGTTTACCGCGTTGAGCCGGCTGTCTGGAAGCATCAGGACACCGCCCTGCTGGAGCACTGCTTTTTCGCGCGGCCTGACGACATTCCGGTCGGTCAGGTCATGCTCAAGGTGGTTTTACCCCGGCCCGTTCCGACAAGCCTGATTTGGAGCCTGGCGTCAAGCCTGAGTACTTTTTCGACAACGGGCACCCGTTCCGATCAGCTGGTCTGGCAGCGCGACGGCCTGCCAGAGGGGCACTTTCTGCATGTGACCTGCCTGCTGCCCTCCGACCAGTTGACGCAGCTGCCGGAAGCACCTGTTGCGCTGACCGCCGCCCAACTGAAGGAAGAAGCCCGGCAGGCCGACCAGCTGCTGCACCGCCAGGCATCCTGGCGCAGCCTGGTCACCAGCGCAATCTTTATCCTGATCGCCATGGCAGCCTTGCTGCTTTTCATCGTCTATTGGTTTTTTGACCGCGAAGGCGCCATGCCGGACCGTCAGCGCCTCTTACGCGAACCGCCCTACGCCTGCTCGCCGGTCGTGCTCGCTTTGCTGCTGCGCAAGAAACGGCCAGCCCAGCTGATTATGACCGCGCTGCTCGACCTGGTGCGTCAGCGTTTTCTGTTGCTGGAGAACTCCAGCTTTGTGCGCACGGATAAAGAAGAGGACCCGTCCAGCCCATTGCTGGAAAGCGACCGTTTTCTGCTGCAGTGGCTGTTCAGCCAGCTGGCGGTCGATCGTGTTCTGACTGTCTCCCGCCTGCGCAGCTGTGCCCGCCAGGCAGACACGGCGGAAACGTTTCGCGCACAGTTGACGGAATATTTGGCTTTGCTGGATGGCGAGCTGGTTTCCCAAGGCTTGCTGGATCTGCATAAGTCGAGCCGCGGGCGGCTGATTGCCAGGCTGGCGGCCAGCGCTTATGCCGTGCTGGCGATCGCGACAGCGGTCTTTATGCAGCAGCCGCTGGCCTGGCTGTTGTTCTTGCCAGCGGCCGTCTTCCTGCTCTACAGCATGAATCTGCGCCGCCTGACCAACCGCGGCCGGGAGAAATATGCCGCGGGGCAAGCCCTGGCACGCTATCTGCGCCGTATCGGCCGTCTGCCGCCCTACCCGGATCAGGACAGGCAAAACCACCTGCTGCCCTATGCGATGGCACTTGGCTTTGTCCAGCCTTTCCTGGCGGACTTGCCCGCCATCTGGCAGGACAAGCCGATTCATGAAGAGCTGTCGTCATATGGCATCAGCCGCAAAAAATCGTTGCCGCTCAAAGATCAGGCCAAGCAGCTTTCGTCCGATTTACACCTGATGGAATCGATCTTGTCAGCCAACCTGCTGCTGGTAGAACGCATCCAGTATTAGGGCGGCTCTAGCGGATCCGCCGGACCATAACCTGAAACAGGGATTGCCTGTCGTGCGTGCGGCTTTTGATCCGCCAAAACAGCAGCAAAATGAGCAGCCAGACCAAAGCGGCTGCGGCGAGCAGCTTGAGCAACCGGTAGTCGGGTGCGTCCGGCAAAGCGCCGGCGCCATAGATTGCCGTGACATCCCAGGGCACGTCCAGCGGCTCCAGCAGGCCGGTCCCGGGTGGCCGCCAGTTATGCTGCGCGTGCTCAGCCAGGGGGACAGGTTCGTGACGGTCGGGGAAAAAGACTTCAGCAGCCAGGTCAGATGCGTCTTCAGGCAGCAGGATGGCGGCGATGCTGCTCAGCGAATCAAGAGGGGCCGGCCGGCTGATCTCGTCAAAGGCATAGACCACCGCTTCGAGGGCAAGTTGAGCATAAGATGGCGGCAGTTCGGTCTCCATCAGGCTTATCTCCTGGTCCAGGCCGGCTGAGCGAGTCAGGGAAGAGCCGTCGGACCAAAGGAAGCGAACGGTATATCCGGCCAGCCGGATATTGTCCTCGGCCATTGGCCAGCGTACATGGACCGAACCCGACGCATCGCGTCGGATGGACGGCGTGGCACCGGCTGTCCAGCCAGGCTTGATCTGGTCGGGGATCTGAACAGATGTCAGCCGATTGCGGTTGACGACGGAAAAGGTGCCGAGCTGTCCCTTGTCACCGAGCCCGCTGGCAGCCAGCAAGCCCTTGCTGCTGTAGACCAGCGTATGGAAACCGCCGCAGGCCAGGGCGTCGAAAGGCAGAAAGATTTCGCTGACCTGGTCGTTGTAGCGGGCACTGACTGCTTGCGGCTGCGTCTGAAGGCGAGTATGGCCAAGGCCCAGCTGCCCGTAAGCGTTGTCCCCCCAGACCAGGAGGCGCTGCCGCGTTTTGTCCGGATCGTACACGGCTGCGGCCGCGTGCGCGTAACCTGCGCTGATCTGGCCGATCTGAGCGGGTTCGCCGCCCGTGTAGGTGCTCAAGTCAACCTGCCGCGGCAGCATCTGCATGGCATTGCCGGCGGGCATGCCGGCCAGACCGAGCTGCCCGGACGAATGGTCCCCCCAGGTATACAGACTGTCCTGGCCGTTCTGGCTGGTTACAGCCAGCACATGCTGGTAACCGGCCGCGACGGTGCGCACCTGCGCGAGCCCGACCACGGCAGCCGGCCTGGAGCGCGTCTGGACGGTGCCGTCGCCCAGCTGGCCGCGGCTGTTGTCGCCCCAGGCGTACAGCTGGCCGTCCTGGCGCAGGTAAAGGGAAAACTGGCCGCCAGCGGCGATGGCCGCGGCTTTTTCAAACACGATTTTCACCGGCGCTTTCTGCCGGTAACCGACCGTGCTGCCCTGGGTGTCCTTGATGGCTTCGCCATATGGTTCGCCCAGCTGAAAATGGCTGTTGTCGCCCCAGCCCCAGACGCTGCCGTCTTGGGCCAGCGCCAGGGAATGCAAAGAGCCGGCCGCAATCGACTTGACAGGCGGCAAGCCCGCAACGAGAACCGGCTTTTCCGACTGAATCGTCGTGCCGTCGCCCAGCTGGCCGAACGTGTTGCGCCCGACGGCATAGACAACGCCGCTGTCGGTCAGGATAAGCGTATGGCTGGCACCCAGGCTGACCGCAGCCGCTTTTCCCGCCAGAAGCAGGCGCCTGGGCGCGTCGACATAATCCTCGCCGGCAAACCCGAGCTGTCCGTAAGTGTTGTCACCCCAGAGCCACAGTGAACCATCCTGGAGAAGCATCGCGCTGTGACTGGAACCGGCGGCCAGCTGAACCGGGCGGATCATGTCCCCGGACGCTGTCTGTGCGCATACGGCAACGGGCCGCAGGAAAGCCAGGGCTATCAGCAGGCAGAGGGTCAGGGCCTTGTATCGAACGTAAAGGAAGCGGGTTGCGGCTATTGTGCGCATGGTAATACCATCCTTGGCATCATGATACACAAAAAGCAGGTGGCCGACAAGCACATGCGGGCCGGGCCAGGAAGCACCTGAAAGCACCTGAAATGATAAGAATCTGTCATATTCGCGTCCCGAACGCTATGTTATAATAATCTGGGTACGCATAACAGGCGCGAGCACATCCGCCCGCAAGGCGGACAGGGATGCCGGCCTGATGACAAAACAGGAGGCCACAGCATGGCAAAATCAAATAAAGCTGCTATTACCCGCATTGCCACGACCGTCACCGCGCGTTATTATCCAACAACCGGGGCAACCGATGGGTTTTACCTTGACGGCCGACTTTCCGGACGCCGGGAGCACCGGGCGGCGGATGTCACGCTGGACCGCGAAGAACGCGGCTTTTTCTACGCGGTCTTCGCCCATCTGACAGGCGGCGCAACGGATGACAGCGCTGTCAGCCCAGTGAAAAAACCGCTCGAGAAGATCATGACCGAGGTCAAACAGCCGGGACACAACATTGATGCCGAGATCAACGAGCTGGCAGAATGCGCCGTTTCTGTGGTGGGCCGCATCGCGCTCAAGCATGACGGCATGCGCCAGCCCTATTTCGCCGGTATCCTGGTCAGGGACTCTGAAATGGCGGCGGTCACGATGGGCAACGGATGCGCCTACCTCTACCGCGGGGATGTCCTCTATCCGCTGACATCGGATGATTACCCGCTCGAGGCCATCGACTATGCCGGCAAGCCGATCAGCGGGCTGGATGTCTACTGTGCCGGGGTTGCCGGAACCGTGCGTTATTCCAACATCGCCCAGCTGCAGATGGACGACTGCCTGATCACCTGCAACCGCGAGGTGATGGAAGCGCTCGGTCAGCGCGAGATTCTGCGCATGCTCTACGAGGCAGATGACCAGTCAGACGCGGCCGGCATGATCATCACGGCCGCAGCGGCCAAGCTGCCCGGCACCCCGATGCAGTTCATGATTGGCTTTGTCGAGAACATCACCAGCGCCGACCGCACAGCCAGACTTGGCATGACCCGCAGCCATGCCGATACAGCCGTCGTGGCCGGCGCGTCTGTCCCCGCGGCATTCCCGTCCCTCAACCGCAACCGCCCCCAGCCTGCCGCTGAACCGAAGAATCCTGTCGCGGACCTGCCCCATGAAGCCGAAGAGGCGGATCTGGACTTCATACCTCCCAGGAAAACAGAGCGCCCGGCGGCAGCGGCGCACCCCCAGCCCGTTCCCTACAAGCCGGCCAGCAGCCGGCTGCCGGAACAGGGCGAAGAAACGTTCGATGACGAAGACGACAGCTTCGGCGATGAGATTGACACGTACGGGAAAGGGCGGCGGATCGCCTTCTATGTGATTATCGCCGCGATCTGCGTGGCCTGCCTGTTCCTGATCTACAGCATGCTGTTCAAGGACAAGGACAAGCCGGGCACGACGACCACGACCCCGACGACACAGGCGACCGGCCAGGTAACGCCGGGTCAGACTTCGTCAGGAACGACCATCTCCAGCCAGACGACAAGTGGAAGCTCCTCGACGACGACCAGCGAAAGCACGACCACGACGACCACGACGACAGCCAGCGATCCCGGCATCATGACGACGCACACGGTCGTGGCCAATGACACGATCTGGGGTCTGGCCATGAAGTATTACGGAAATGGCGATTACGAACACATGAATCTGATTGCCGAAGCCAACGGCATGAAGCTGATCCGTGACGGTGATGATGTCAAGTTAGAGGGAAGCATCCGCGTCGGCGATGTGCTCAAGATCCCGAATAAGCCATAAGGCGGCCCTTCGCTTTCATCTGTTCAGCCATGTACCCGCCGCAGGACCTGCGGCGGGTATTTTTCTGCATCATCTGTCGCTACGGCTTGCATGAAATCCCGGATGACGTTATGATATGATTCTGTATAGCGTCTGACGCCGGAGCCGCAAGGCCAGCGATAAAGGGGGAACTGGTGCATGAGAATCCTGATTACGGAAAAAATAGCCGCGGATGCGGTCGCCTACCTGCGGGAGCAGGGCTTTGCTGTTGATGAGACGCTTGGCCTTAGCCAGACGGAGATCGAGCAGGCTGTCGTTTCTTACGATGCGCTGATCGTCCGCAGTGTCACGCAAGTCAACCGCAGTTTGCTCGCCCATGCCGAACAGCTCAAGGTGGTCGGACGCGCGGGTAACGGCACAGACAACATCGATGTGCCCGCCTGCACAGAAAAAGGCATCATCGTCGTCAACACGCCGGAGGCCAACATCATGGCGGCAGGTGAGCTGGCGGTCGGATTGGCTTTTGCCATTTTCCGCAACATCTGCCTGGCCAACTCAGCCGCACACCAGGATGACTTCCGGCGCGGCCGCATGATCGGCCATGAGCTGGAGGGCAAGGTGGCCGGTGTGATCGGCATGGGCCGGATCGGTTCGATCGTCGCCCGCAAACTCAGAGGAATCGGCATGACGGTGGTGGCCTATGACCCGTATATTCCCGCTGAGCGTTTCGACAAGCTGGGCGTGACCCGCTGCGATCACCTGGACGACCTGCTGCGCCAAGCGGACCTGATCACCCTGCACACCCCAAAAACCAAGGAAACCTACAACATGCTCGACAGCGACCGCCTGGCCCGCTGCAAACCAGGCGTTCGCATCGTCAACGCCGCGCGCGGCGGACTGGTCAACGAGGCTGCCCTTTGTGACGCCCTGAAGTCCGGCCAGGTCGCCGGTGCTGCCATCGACGTTCTGGACCAGGAGCCCAGTTACGATAAGAAACCGGGTGAACAGCAGTACCATAATGCCCTGCTGGATCTGCCCAACTGCATTATCACGCCCCACCTGGGCGCATCGACGCACGAAGCCAATGCCAATGTCGGCTCGACCGTCACCGAGCTGGTCGCCAGGGCTTTGCACGGCGAACTGGTCTGCGCGGTCAACATGCCGGCCGTCAGCGGCAGCCTGGCGGAGCTCAAGCCCTATCTCAGCCTGTGCGAGAAGCTGGGCGCCATCTACTACCAGGCCGAAACCGCCCGCATCAAGAAGGTCGAAATCATCTTTTCGGGCGAACTGGCAAGCAAGGAAACCAGTTTTCTGACCCTTTCTGTCCTCAAAGGCTTCCTGTCGACGATCACCAATGAACGGATCAGCTATGTCAACGTCAAGCAGAATCTGACCAACATGGGCGTTGAGGTCGTGGAAAGCAAGACGACCCACCTGGAAAAATACACCAACCTGGTGACTGTCCGCTTTTTCTCCGAAGAAAAGACCCTGTCGGTGTCGGGTACGGTTTTCGGCAAAGATACCGAGGTCCTGGTCGATTTTTTCGGCTATCACATGGACTTCGAGCTGTCGCCCTTCGTCCTGGCGATGCAGAACAACGACGTACCGGGCATTATCGGCCGCGTCGGCACGCTGCTCGGTCAGCAGGATATCAACATCGCCACCATGCACTGGAGCCGTAAAAAAGACAAGATGCGTGCTCAGAGCTTCCTGTCGATCGACTCGCCGGTCGACGAAAAAACACTGGACGCCCTGCGCGGCATCACCGGCGTGCTCAGGGTGTCTGTTCTGAATTTCAGCACGATCGGCAACTAACCTTAGTCAATTCAGCGCAAGAACATACAGCGAACCTTCGCGAAAGACGACAGTCCCGAGTTCCTGGAGCAGATCTTCACGCACCAGGCTCGGGCTGTTTTCCTGCAGGGGATCTGACTGGAAGCGGTTGCGTTCCAGGTCCCCGATGACGATATAGGCGATCTGGTACTGCTCAATCAGGTCACGGCGTTCTGCCTGGTTATCCGTGGTGTACAGGGCTGTGACATCGTTCTGGCGCGGCAGGACAAAGCTGGCATAGGCATTGGGATTGGCCTTGCTGGTCCGCCAGAGCCATTCATGCGTTTCCCAGCCCATGACCGTCGGGAGGCCGGTGAACGCGGAGATGCGCCCGTAGTCGGTGTAGCTTTCACCGAATGTTTCGAGAATCACCGGGTGGCCGGAAACCGTCTCGTTAAACCAGCGGATCGCCGCGGCATCCGGGGCCAGTTCGCCGTTGACCTGTCCGGGCAACTGGGCCGAATCCTTGCTCGCCAGGACTGCGGCGCCATCCAGCCCCTGGTAGCGGTTGCGCTCGAACGCGCCAAGCCATTGGCGCGTGGCGATGCCAGGATACCAGGCCGGCACAACCAGCAGCAGGACGAGAAAAGCGGCTGCCAGGCGCAGCGTGCTGCGCTGCGGCAGGCTGGCCAGCCGGACGATCGCATACGCCCAGACCAGCGACAGCAGCACAAAAGCCTGGTAGGTGAATTTGAACATCGTATTGGCCCGTTTGTAATCGCCGCTGTAGATGTCGACGACATAGACCAGCTCGGGCAGCGCGATCAGGGCGATTCCCCAGAACAGCAGCACCAGCACGAGCTTGTCAGCAGCCGTGAAGGGTTGAAGCATGCGGGCCAGCGGCCGGTTTTCGCTGCGAACATGGTCCGGAGGCGGCGGAAAGCGGCGCACGGGCGGACGCAGGTGCAGCGCCAGCAGAACGGCCAGGAACAGCAAACCGCTGGCCAGGTGCGGTCCCCACAGGACCAGCAGCTGCCACAGGGGCGTGGACTGGACGGTGCGGGCGATCGATTTGGCGATCGGTTCAAAGGAGAGGTTAAAGGGCAGCGCCAGGGCATGGGAGAGGAAGAACAGCCAGGAGACCTGGGCGCCGGTCAAGGTCAGCGCGTCGCCGCAGATCAGGGTCAAATAGCTGTTGACCGCCAATACGCCGGCAAAACCCAGCAGGGCCAGGACAGGGTGGCTGAGGGCCAGATAGGGAACCAGAAGCAGGCCGGCCTGCAGCAACAGCGTGATTACGCTGGCCGGCCGGATCCGGCTGCCGTACCCCTTGAGGTTGATTAGCAGCAGGACGAGCGCTGCGACCGCCAGGTAGATGGCGAAATCCCAATAGTTGCCCATCATGAAGATGGCCAGCAGCAGGGCGACCAGCCCGACCAGGCCATCGCCCGCCACGTCTTTCAGGCGCTGCCAGACCCCCTGCAGCTCCTGGCGGTGCCAGGTGCTGTCGTCGCTGTCGGCCAGCCGGTCCTGGATCTCCCGACAGCTGGCGGCGGATCGCAGCAGGCGGGCACGCCCGATCAGGACGGTCATCAGGATGACCAGCGCCAGCACGAACGTGAGGTTGATCACGTGGGCGTGCAGGTCGGCGACCAGGAATGAATAGAAAGGGAATTCATGGATGGTTTTGTCGGTCGTGTCGGGGTTGTACCCAATGAAGCGGGTCGCGTCGGCAAACCAGTAGGCCTTGTCGGCAATACCCCCGGCCCAGCCGCGCTGCAGCGCCCAGCGCATCAGGGCTTTGCCCGGCGATCCGTCTGCGTAAAGGAACGCGTGCCCGTTGCCGGCCACACTGATCAGGGCGGAAGCGATCAGGCCGGCCACGGTCGCCCAGACCGGGGCCGACGAGCGGCTCTCCTGGCGCAGGAGCAGGAACAGGCGGCTGCCGGCCGAGTAGGCCAATACCGCCGTCATGGCAAAGGTGGTGGCCATCCCCAGGTTATAGGCGATTTCCGGGCGAATGCCGGTCAGTTTGGCCAGGTATGTGTAGACATATTGGCCGAAGTAGTAGTAATTGATGCTGCCGCCGGCAAACCACATGTCCGGGGCCGGCAGCCAGCGCGTGCGCCAGAGGCTGTTCATCAGGCCCAGGTCCATGAATTTCTCAAGGCTGTCCAGTTCTGGCTTGAGACCGCGGGCGAAACTCCACAGAATCAGGGCCGACAGGAAGAAAAACTCGGCGGCAACCAGCTTTCGGACGCTGGACGGCTGACGCAGGTATGCCGCAGCCGTCTGCCAGCCGCGGCGCCAGACCCATGCCGCGGCGCCTGCAAGGAGCAGGACGGCAACAATGGCCCAGCGGGCAAAGGGGAGCAGGTGTGTAAACGACAACGTCCAGACAACCCAGGCGGGGACGGCCAGGCCCACCGCTTTCGCCAACAGGTAACCGCCGTCGCCATCCGGCAGCAGCCGGCAGACAACCGGCCAGACCAGCCAGCCGGGAATGCTGAGTGCCAGCCACCAGCCCAGGATGCGGCCTGCGTCCTGGGGCATCAGCCAGAACGGACAAGCCAGCAGCGGCAGGAGCAGCAGCCACAAGGCATGCGGAGCGCCAAGCAGTTTCTGCCCAAGCCGGCTCATCGGTCAGCCTCCCGGGCGGGCTCATCCAGAAAGGGGCAGTGCTGGCCAGGGTCTGCGGCGCCTCGCTCCTGGTCGTCACGCAAAACCGACCGCGCCGCGTCCAGCCCGAGCCTGACCGCGTAGTTCATGCCGCGGTCTTCGGGGTAGATCTGCGCCATGCCGGCCAGCTTGACACCGGGCCAGGGTGTATCCATGGCCGGCATCTGACGGGAATAGCCCCGCCCGATGACCGGCTGGGCACAACGGGTACGCTGCAATCGCCAGTCGATGACCCCGGCTGAATGGAAGTGGGGGAAGAGCTTGCTCAGCCCCTGGATGAAATGGCGGTAGATCTCACCGTCGGACTGGGTCCAGACCGGGTCGGAGATGTCAAGGTAGCGCGACAGGTAGACGATGTGCCCGTTGTAGCCGCGCGGACCGACCAGATTCGTGTGCTCGACCACGACGACAAAGGGCAGGCTGTCGCAGACGGTGGTCCAGTAGTGCGGCGACAGGCTGTCCCTGAGCCGCAGCACGAGGCACAAGTTGCCCTTGTAGGAAAGCCGGTTGACCTGGCGCAGATAGGTTTCCGGCCAGTTGAAGCTGGTGGTCATGCCGGCAAACTGGCGGCCGGATACCGTCGCGACGACGGCATTGGCCTCGACCTGGACGGTTGCGCAGTTCTCCAGGATGCACGAGACCGCAAAACGGCGCGGCGTGTCCGACACCTGGCTGATGTTCATGGCGGTATGACCGGTCAGGATCTGGCCGCCCTGGCCGGTGATGCGCGTGACCAATTCATCGACCATCAGGCCGAAGCTGCCGTCGAGGTAGCCCAGCATTTCAGCGCCCGCTTTGCGGCTGCGCGAATGGCCGCGCAACTTGAACTTGTTCCAGATCCAGACCGCGGACACCGTATCCGCATCGTTGTCGAACTTGGCCCGCAGGAGCGGCTGCCACAGCTTCCGGTAGGCGTCGCGTCCGCAGTTTCGGATCAGCCACTGGGCAGCTGTTTCGGTTTCCAGCTTCTCCCAGTCCTTGAGCCGGCCGGCCCGGAGCACAGCCAAACCGGTCCGGAAGCGCTGCCCGAACGGCATGATCGGCAGCCGCAGCAAATCGAGCGGGGATGAAAACGGATGCAGCTTGCCATCGGCGAAGAGCGCGTCACCCGGCTTGAACCAGTTCAGCCGGTCGGCCAGGCCAAGCGTGTCGAGCAGGCGCACAATCAGCTGGTCGTGCGTAAAGATGTGGTGATAGATATACTCGATGCGCTCGGTACCGACCGGGAAAGACGCGATCATGCCGCCCGGCGCACGCGTGGATTCGATCAGAACCACGTCGTAGCCGGCCGACTGCAGGGCGCAGGCCGTTACCAGACCGGTCAGACCGGCCCCGATGATGCAGACACGCTGCCGGACAGGTTGGTCAGACATGGCGCGGACACTCCTCCCCGGTCAAATCAGCGGATCCGTCGGCATTCCATGTAATAGCGCTTTTCATGTGCTTCTCCCATTGAGAATGTCTTGCGGGGCAAAATGCCGTCGCGGGCAATCGTGGGGAAAAAGTCCGCCTTGTCCAGGGCGGGCAAGACCAGGCCGAGTTGGCCTTGTCCGGCCAGCCTTCTGACTTCGTCCAGGCCATGGATGTAGTCGACCCGGACACCGTGCGTACCGGAAAGGTCATCCAGAAACGGCTGGAGCAGGGCCGCTGCGAGGCTGTCGCGGGGATGGGTGAACACCAGGCGGCAGGCCTGGCCTGAAGCCAGGACCGGAATCGACAACGGCCAGTCTTGCGCCGCCTCCGGTTCGGTCACGACGCGAAAGCCCTGCCCGTTAAACCAGGCGCCGGCCAGGCCCAGGAAATCGTCAAGGCCGATGCCGTCCAGGGTTCTGTGGATCGGCTCGAATGCCAGTCCGTCGTCATGCAGGTTGATCACTTCGGCCAGGGCGTAGCGGGCCGGATGGTCCGGGCCTGCTTGTTCCCGAACGCGATCCCAGTGGGCTTTGGCGGTGGCCAGCGAATGGTTGCCGTCGCCGACGGCCAGCATCAGGTTGTTTTCAATGACGCGGGGCAGTTCGGCCAGCGCCTGCAACGCCCGCCCGAGCGCCGGGTCGGCTGCGGGGAAAAACCAGCCGCGGACCGATCCGCCGCCCTGCATGAAACCGGTTTCATAGCACGGGGCCTGACCTGCCGTGCGGACCGCCTGGAACAGCGGTTCGATGACCTGGCGCGCCGGATCGTCGATCAGCAATTGGATATGCGGCAGCTCCAGGGCGGCATCGCGCCGGATCTGCGCGCGCGGTGGGATTCGCTCGATGACGGTGCCTTCCGTAGCCCGGATCAGCTGCCGGTTGCCGGGCGTGAAATCGTAATGCTCAAGATCGACCGCAACCACCAGCCCCAGGCGGCTGGCATGTTCGGGTGTCCGCCGGTCCACCAGGACACAGCCTGGCTCCAGTTCGCGCAGCAGGCCGTCGGCCAGGTAACGGGCCATGGTCTTGTTGATGGCCGTGATCCGCGCGGTCAGCGGCAGCTCGTCGGGATGCTCGAGGTAATACTCCGGCAGCACCAGGTGCAGCGTCGAAGGGCTGCCGGCGACGATCTGCGCGGTTTTCTGCCAGTATTCCAGGTTGGCGGTGTGCTGGTCGCAGGCGATGACCGACCAGCGGTAAAGGTCGATCTGCGGTGCGGGCAGCAGGATTCTGGGGATGAGGAGACCAGGAGGAGCGACGGGCAAGCCATACGGCCCCTTCTGGGTCATTGTTTTTGCTGGCATATCGGATCCTTTCCCAAAAACAGGCTGGTTTCAAAACACAACCAGACATTATCCGATTTCCTATTCTATCACAGAAACAAGGCGGACGCATCGCCTGCGCCGTCCCCGACCTGCTCATTTTGCTTGTTCATTTGGCTTATTTCGTGTAGAATTTGACCATCGTGAACCCTATGAAGGAGTGTCTTGGCCATGCAACCAGAAAGCCTGAATACCATCCGGGAAAAATACCTGGCCTTTTTCGAATCAAAAGGTCATCTGCGTCTGCCCAGCTATTCGCTGGTGCCGCGCAACGACCCATCCATTTTGCTGATCAACGCCGGGATGACGCCGCTCAAGCCCTATTTCACTGGTAAAGCTGTCCCGCCGGCCCCGCGGGTGACGACCTGCCAGAAATGCATCCGGACGCCCGACATCGAACGGGTTGGCAAGACATCCCGGCATGGCACGTATTTTGAGATGCTGGGCAATTTTTCTTTTGGCGATTATTTCAAAAAGGAAATCATTCCCTGGGCCTGGGCGTTTTGCACCGAGGTCCTGGAGATGCCATCTGACCGGCTGTATGTTTCCGTCTACGAAGAAGACGACGAGGCCTTTGACATCTGGCACCAGGTGGTCGGTCTGGACAAGGACCGCATCTACCGCATGGGCAAGGAAGACAATTTCTGGGAGCACGGCACCGGACCTTGCGGCCCCTGCTCCGAGCTTTATTTTGACCGCGGACCCGCTTATGGCTGCGGGTCTGCTGACTGCCATGTCGGCTGCGACTGCGACCGGTATGTCGAGTTCTGGAATCTGGTCTTCACCCAGTTCAACAAGGAAGAGGACGGCAGCTATACCCCCCTGGACCGCAAGAACATCGATACCGGGGCCGGCCTGGAACGTTTTGCCTGCATCATGCAGGATGTGGACAACCTCTTCGAGGTCGACACCATCCGGGCGATCCTCGACCATGCCTGTCAGCTGGCCAAGGTGATATATGGCCAGGATGAGAAAGCCGATACGGCCATCCGCGTCATCACCGACCACATTCGCAGCACCACCATGATGATCAGCGACGGGATCGTTCCGGCCAACGAGGGGCGCGGCTACGTGCTGCGCCGCCTGCTGCGCCGTGCGGCACGCTTCGGCCGCCTGCTCGGACTGGCGCAGCCGTTCTTGTACCAGATCGCGCCGACGGTCATCCATGAGTCGGCGGGCGCATACCCTGAACTGCTTGAACACCAGGACCGCATCGTTCGCGTCATCCGCCATGAGGAAGACCGCTTCGCCGAGACGATCCAGCAAGGCAGCCTGATCCTGGACGATTTGATCAGCCAGGCCAAACAGGCCGGACAACAGCACTTGAGCGGCCAGGACATCTTCCGCCTGCACGACACCTACGGTTTCCCCCTCGACCTGACCCGTGAGATCGCGGCAGAACAGGGACTGGCAGTTGACGAGGCGGGATTCCAGACCGAGATGGCCCGCCAGAAGGAAACGGCCCGCCAAGCCCTGCGGGCCAGGGCTGGCTCTGCCTGGGGCCAGGAAGCGCTGCCGGAGGGCATCGACGCCAGCCAGCCGACGGCATTCAGCGGCTACGACACGCTGACCGACCAGGCTCATGTCCGCTACCTGCTGCAAGCGGAAAAGGATACGGCACCTGTCCTGCTGGACGAAGCGGAAGCCGGAACGGCTGTCACGGTCATCACCGACCGAACCCCATTCTATGCGGCCAGCGGCGGCCAGACCGGCGATATCGGCCGCATGTACAACGAGCAGGTCCGCCTCAGCGTGCTCGGCACGACCAAGAGTGCGGAGGGCCTGTACTTTCATCTTGCCCAGGTTGAGGAAGGCATGCTGCACCCGGGCGACAGCCTGGTCATGGACGTGGACCCGGCTAACCGGCTGGCCACGGCCCGCAACCACACCGTGACGCACCTGCTCCACAAGGCGCTGCGCCTGGTGGTTGGCGAGCACGTCGCCCAGGCCGGATCCTCGGTGTCTGCGGAGCGGCTGCGTTTCGATTTCAGCCATTTTCAGCCGCTGACCTCAGAAGAAAAGCGGCAGGTTGAACAACTGGTCAACGAAGAAATCCTCAAGAACGACCCGGTCATCACCGAAGTCATGACCCTTGACCAGGCCAGGGCTTCCGGCGCAGTCGCCTTGTTTGACGAAAAATACGCCGACCAGGTACGGGTCGTGTCCGTCGGCACATTCAGCAAGGAGCTGTGCGGCGGCACCCACCTCAAGCAGTCTGCCGAGGCCTGCCAGTTCCGCCTGCTCAGCGAAAGCGGCATCGCGTCCGGGGTCCGGCGCATCGAAGGCGTCACAGGAGGCGCTGCCTGGGAAATGGCTTGCCAGCAAGACGAATTGCTGCAGGCCAGCGCGGCGCTGCTCAAGACACCGCAAAGCGAGCTTCCGGATCGGCTGACGCAGCTGATGGACCGGCTGAAAAAACTGGAAAAAGAACTTGCTGATGCCCAGAAAGCCCGTTTGGGTGACGCGGCCAGCGAACTGCTCAATCAATCTGAGCCCATGGGCTCGCTCAATGTCCTCCTGGCCGTTGCGCCGGTTGCCGACGTGGGGCAGCTGCGCGAAACAGCCGACCGGATCCGGGAAAAGCTGGACCGCGGCTTGATTTTGCTCGGCGCCGAAATTGACGGCAAAGCTGCCTGGGTGGCCATGGCGTCCGACGCCGCGCGCCAGGCTGGCCTCAACGCCGGGACCATCGTGCGTGAAGCGGCCCGGATCACGGAAGGCGGCGGCGGTGGCAGGCCGGACATGGCCCAGGCCGGCGGGAAGAACCCGCGGCAGATTGCCGCGGCATTGCAAGCTGTCCGGCAGCTGCTGGCCAGCCAGCTGACTGAGAGGTGAGATCGATGACAGACTGTATTTTCTGCCGCATTGCCGCCGGAGCGATTCCGGCTGATATCGTGTACCAGGACGATGATGTGGTCGCGTTCCGGGATATTCACCCGGTAGCCCCGGTGCACCTGCTGATTGTGCCCCGCAAACACGTGGCCAACCTGCTCGAACTGGCCGGCCATCCGGACGGCGTCAGTCTGGCGCAAGCTGTCCTGCGCGCGGTGCCGCGCGTCGCAGCGGCCGCCGGCGTTGACCAGACCGGTTTTCGCCTGATCAACAACTGCGGCGAGGACGGCGGCCAGACCATTTCGCATGTTCATTTTCACCTGATCGGCGGGCGCAGCCTGGGCGAAAAGCTGCTTTGAAGGCGGCTGCTGGCTGGAGATGGATGCGCGGCAGGATGAAAGACCCATCTGAGGCGTGACCGTGTATTGCCACGAAAAAACCTATGACCTGGACCTGCTGGCCCGCATGAATCTGCATGTGCACACCGCTTTTTCGCGCTGTGCCGACCGGGCGATGACACTGCCGGCGATTGTTGAGGAAGCTGAAAAGGCCGGCCTTGACGCGATCGCACTTGTCGACCACCACAACAACGATCTGGATGACGACATCATCCTCGCTCATGTGCAAGATCTGCGAAACCAGCTGGCCGGGCTTGATACGCAAATCCGCGTCCTCATCGGCTGCGAGTTGTCCTGCTATGGCATCGGGAAAACCTTAGAAGGCGCCAAGGTTCGCCAGGCCCTGGACTACCGGGCGTATGCCTTGAACCACTACCACATGCCGTTCTGGGCCCAGCCCGACAAACCGAGTCCGCGGGGCTACGCCTGCCATATGCTGGCGATGGCGCGCAGCCTGATCGTGACCGGCCGGGCTGACTGCCTGGTGCACCCCCTGGACGCCGGATATGCCAGGAACCGGATCGGGCCGGAAGGCGTCCGCCAGGCCAATGCCGCGATAACGGACCGGGAGATGGGCGAGCTGTTCGAATTGGCGCTGCGGCACGAAGTGGCCATCGAGCTCAATGTCAGCGGCATACTGGCCGCCGACAAGCCGCAGTTGCGCCGCATATACGACATCGGGCGTGAAACCGGCGTCTGGTTCAGCTATGGCAACGACGCCCATCACCTGCCGGACATCGCGACCCGCCCAGCCCTGGCGCGCGTCAAGGCGTGCCTGCAGGACAGACCCCCCTGATTTGACGGATTAACGCGGCAGTTGACGCCGGCGCGGCGGTACAGGTATAATAGGCCATGGTATCCGCCTGGCAAGACAGGCGGGTGTCTATGGCGAACAGCTAGAAATCGCCGCGAGGGGAGGGAAAAAAGATGTCAGAAGTAAGAGTCAAAGAAAACGAGTCCCTTGACAGCGCCCTGAGACGATTCAAGCGCTCCTGTGCCCGTTCCGGTGTTCTTGCAGAAGTTCGCAAACGTGAGCATTACGAAAAACCCAGCGTCAAACGTAAAAAGAAATCCGAAGCTGCCAGGAAAAGGAAACGCTGACCGATGGACATGAAGACGCGCCTGCTGCAGGATCTGAAAGACGCGATGCGCACCCGGGACACCTTGCGCAAAGACATGCTCCAGATTCTGCGGGCCGGAATCCTTCAGGCCGAAAAAGACGGGCAGTGCGTCCTCGATGAGCCGGCTATGCTGGAGATCGTGGCGCGCGAGGTCAAGAAACGACAGGAAAACCTGACCGAACTGGCCCGTTCAGGCCGGCAGGATATCCTGGATAAGAATCAGGCAGAACTGACTGTTTTGGAAAGCTACCTGCCCAGGCAACTGACCGAATCGGAAATCGACCGGATCGTCCTCGAGGCGATACGGGAATCGGGGGCCAGCTCACCCCGGGATATGGGCCAGGTCATGAAGCTGGTCATGCCGCAGACGAAAGGACGCGCCGACGGCAAGCTTGTGAATCAGGCGGTAAAACGTCACTTGAGCGGCTGAACGCCCCGTACCGAAAAAATGACTCGACAGGCCCGATGTCTGCTTCAGATGTCGGGCCTGTCTGCACAGGAGGCAGCAACGTGCATCGCAAATGGCAGATCAGAAGCGAGTCGATGACCCAGGCACCCCTGCTGGATCGCCTGCTGGCCTGCCGCGGTCTGACCGATCCGGTGCAGATCGAAACGTTTTTGGCTCCTGGGCTGCACCAGCTGCACGACCCGGAGCTGCTGCCGGACATGGACAAAGCCTGCCGGACCATCGGGCGTGTGCTCAGGGCGAACCAGCCGGTCTGCATCCACGGCGACTACGATGTCGACGGGATCACGGCGACCGCTTTGCTGACACGCTTTTTGCGCGGCCTGGGCCACGACCCCCAGATCCTGATCCCCGATCGCCTGGCCGATGGCTACGGCTTGTCGGAAGACGCTGCTGAGACGCTGGCCGCGACCGGCTGCAAGCTTTTGATCACCGTCGATTGCGGTATCACCAGCCTGGAGGCGATCAAGAACCTGCGCGTTTCCGGGATCGCCGTGGTGGTGACCGACCACCACGCCTGCGGATCCTGCCTGCCGGACGCGGACGCCGTCGTCAATCCGCACCGGGCTGACAGCCGCTACCCCTTTTCCGGCCTTGCCGGTGTCGGTGTGGCCCTGAAACTCGTTCAGGCCCTGTGCCGCGAACTGCAATGCGGCGACCTCTGGAAAAACTATTTGGATCTCGCGGCCCTCGGCACCGTAGCCGATGTCGTGCCGCTGCTCGATGAAAACCGCAGCCTGGTGGCAGCCGGCCTGGACCAGATCAACCTCGGACGCGGCTGCAACGAACGGCTGACCCACGATGACCTGCCGCCTTCCGCGACGCCTGGCCTGGCTGTTCTGATCGACGCGGTCAGCCCGCCGGACCGCCAGGTGACCGCCCAGCTGCTCGGCTTTACGGCAGCCCCCCGCATCAACGCGGCCGGCCGCATGAGCGATGCGCTCGATGCGGTCAGGCTGCTGCTGACGGAAAGCCGAGCTGAAGCCGGCGAAATCGCCATGAACTTGATCGAACTCAACAAACAGCGCCAGGAAATCGAAAACGCCATCACGCGCGACGCGATGGCGGAGCTGGACAGCCAGGCCGACCTGGACGAGCACGCCATCCTGGTGGTTGCCCGCCCTGACTGGCATCCCGGTGTGATCGGCATCGTCGCGTCGCGGCTGGCGGAGCAATACACCCGGCCGGTCATCGTCCTGGCCGGAGACGGCGCCTTGTTTCGCGGATCCTGCCGGTCCTGGGGCGATATCGACATCCTGGCGGCCCTGCACGCCGCTTCAGGCGCCCTGGAACGGTACGGCGGGCATCGCAAAGCCGCCGGGCTGACCCTGGCGGCGGATCAGCTGGATCACTTTCGCAGCGCCATCCGCGCATACGCCCGCAGCAGCATCCGGGCGGACATGCTTCAGGCCGGCCAGCGTGCGGACCTCCTGGTTGGCGCAGAAGAACTGACATTGGATCAGGCGCTGCAGCTGCGTCGCCTGGAACCGTTCGGCGAAGGCAACCCCGCGCCGCTCTTCATCTGCAAGAACCTTCAGATCGCGGAGACCCGGCTGGTTGGCAACGGCGGCCGGCATCTCAAAATCAGGCTGACCAGCCTCCCGGCCGGCAGCTCCCTGGACGGCATCGCCTTTGGTGCCGGCGACGCCGGCGACTGGACCGGCGCGGGCGACCGGATCGATGTCTGTTTTTCCCTGGAGGTCAATACCTGGCAAGGCCGCCGCCAGGTCCAGCTGAACATCCGGGACCTCTGGCCGGCCGACAGCGGCAACGCCTTTGATGACCGTCCGTGGGAGGCCGAGACTCTTTACCGTTCCGAGGGCAACGTCCGGGCCCTGATGAAGCGCTTTTCGCTGCCCTGGCAGGCGGTCCTGCCCGACAAACAGGAATACAAGGCTGTCTACCAGTACTTGCGCACCCATTGCGACGAGCAGGCGGCTGTCATGGATATAACCTTGCTGTCACGCAAAATCGGACGCAGCTACCAGTTCAACCTGCATCCGTTCCGACTGGCCCGGATCCTGTCCGTGTTCGCGGAAGCGGGCCTGATCAAGCAGCAGGACCTGGGCCAGAGCCGCATTCGCCTGACTCTCCTGCCTGTAGCCGGCAAGGTCCGCCTGGAAGATTCGCCAACTTACCGCCGCCTGGCGGCAGAACGTGAAGGGGGCAGCATCCCATGAGTCAGTCGCCTGCGGTCATGCGGGAAAACATGCTGGACCAGATCCTGAAACGTTACCGCGAGTATACGGACGGCCAGGCCGGCGACAAGATCACCCGGGCCTATGCCTATGCTATCGACGCGCACGGCGCCCAGCAGCGGGCGACCGGTGAACCGTATATCATCCACCCGCTGGCTGTGGCGGCCATCCTGACCGATCTGGAGGTGGATGAAGACACGCTGGCCGCCGCCCTGCTCCATGACACCGTTGAGGACACCGGCAAAACCGTCGACGAAATCCGCCAGGCCTTCGGCGATGACGTGGCTGAGCTGGTCGATGGCGTCACCAAGCTGAGCCGGATCCCCTATTCCTCGAAAGAGGAGATTCAGGCGGAAAACTTCCGCAAGATGTTTCTGGCTATGGCCAGGGACATCCGGGTGGTCCTGATCAAGCTGGCCGACCGGCTGCACAACATGCGCACGATGCGCCACATGGCGCCGGAAAAACAATCCGACAAGGCGCGCGAGACCCTGGACATCTATGCCCCGCTGGCGCACCGGCTCGGCATTTACAAGATCAAGTGGGAACTGGAGGACCTGTGCCTGCGCTACATCGACCGGGATGCCTATTACGAGCTGGTCGGCGCCATCGCCCAGAAGCGATCCGAACGCGAAAAGTATCTTGAGGAAATCGTGGTCCAGATGCAGATCAAGATCCGCGAGATGGGCATCAAAGCCGAGATTGAAGGCCGTCCCAAGCATTTTTACAGCATCTACCGCAAGATGAAGGAACAGGAAAAAGGTTTGGACCAGATCTACGACTTGTTCGCGACCCGGGTGATCGTGGCAACCGTCTCCGACTGTTATGCGGTCCTCGGCCTGGTCCACGAGCTCTATAAGCCGATGCCGGGCCGGTTCAAGGACTACATCGCGATGCCCAAGCCCAACATGTACCAGTCCCTGCACACGACGGTCATCGGGCCGCGCGGCATCCCGTTTGAGGTTCAGATCCGCACCGAGGCGATGCACCGGACCGCCGAATACGGCATCGCTGCGCACTGGCGCTACAAGGAGGGCCTGCCGCAGGGCAGACGCGGCGAACCCTACGACAGCAAGCTGACCTGGCTGCGCCAGCTGCTTGACTGGCAGAAGGACATGCGCGATGCCGGCGAATTCATGGAGTCGCTTAAAAGCGGCCTGGTCGCCGACGAGGTCTTCGTCTTCACGCCCAAGGGCGATGTCCGTTCTTTGCCGGCCGGGTCGGTGCCGGTCGATTTCGCCTACAGCATCCACAGCGGCATCGGCAACCGGATGTACGGCGCCAAGGTCAACGGCCGCATGGTCCCGCTGACCTATGAGCTCAAGAACGGCGACATCGTGGAGATCATGACCTCCGAGAAAGTGCACGGGCCGAGCCGCGACTGGCTGAAGATCGTCAAAAGCGCTTCGGCGCGCACCAAGATCAGCCAGTGGTTCAAAAAGGAAATGCGCGAGGAGAACGTCGAGCGCGGCCGTGAGATCGTCGAACGGGAAATCAAGAAGACCGGCTTCGGCGTCGCCCAGCTGCTCAAATCCGAGCATGTCGAGACGATCCTGCGCCGTTACACGCTGAACACGCTCGAAGATATGTACGCGGCCATCGGCTACGGCGGCTTGTCTGCCGGCCGGATCATTCCGCGTTTGCGTGACGAATACATCAAGGGCCTGCCGGAGGATGACCGCACACGGCTGGGCTACCGCGTGACGGCGGCCGGCCAGGTCGTCTACAGCCCCGTTTCGGCGACCCTGGCCGAGGAAACGGTCATCGCCGATCAACGCAAGGCCAAAAGCAAGGCGCGCGAGGTATCGGATCACGGGATCATCGTCAAAGGCATCGAGAACTGCCTGGTGCGCTTGTCGCGCTGCTGCAGCCCTGTGCCGGGAGACCCGATCATCGGTTATGTCACCCGCGGAAAGGGCGTTGCGGTCCATCGCACCGACTGCCCGAATATCCGTCACCTGCTCCAGTCGGCCGGCGGATCGGCCAACAACGCCGAAAAGGCGTCCCGGCTGATCGATGTGGGCTGGTCCAAAGAAGGTCAGGGTGCGTCCTACCAGGTTGAACTCAAAATACTGGCCCATGACCGCCGCCACCTGCTGGCCGATGTCTCCAATGCCATCGCCGATGAGAAAGTCTCGATCATATCCGGCCAGATGACCGCCATGAAAGATGTGACAGCAACGTTGATCATGACCATCGAAGTCAGCAGCCAGAGCCAGTATGACCGGGTGCTGGGCCGGATCAAGGCCGTCCGCGATGTGATCGACGTGAAACGGGGCCATTGAACGCCTGGCCGCCTGATCATGACAAGAAAATACCAAGCAGCGCAAATTAGTGACAGTGGCGATTCCTTGTCTGTTATAGAATGGCAGGGAAGCAGGTGATGGATGGTGACAGCGACCCGGGACAAAGACAATCTTGCCGCATGGGATATGCAGGCGGCTTGCCAGGCGGCTGATAATTTCAGCAAGGCCTGCGGGGTTGCCTGCCGTGTGATCGATCCGATGGGCAGGACGCTGCATGTGGCTGCCGACGCCGGACAGACCGGGATCTGCTCGCTGGCCGCCCGTGTTATGCCCGGTGCCCGTTCCCAGGATGACGCCGGTCCGTCTCAATTTTGTGACAACGCGCACCTCTATGGCTGTTACCAGGCCGAACGGTTTGGCGGACGTTATATTTATTTCTGCCCGCTGGGTCTCACCCACTGGGTATCCCCGGTATACCGTGAGGGACAGGTCGTGGGCGCATTGCTTTGCGGACCGGTCAACATGGTGGATCCGGACGAGTTCCTGATCGAGGACCTGGTGGCCCGCAACGGCATCCATCCTGACTACATGAGCCTGCTGCATGACGAGATCGCGCGCGTGCCGGTCGTGTCTACAGAACGCGTCAACGCCATGAGCGAAACATTGTACCTGGTCGCCGGCGGCCTGTCTGACAAATCGTTCAGCGAGACCGTCGCGCGCAAGAACTCCGGGGAGCTGCAGGCCAAGCTTTGGGAGCAGATCAGCTTCATCAAGCGGTTTACGCACAAGAATGAAGAAGAGCTTGCCTACCCGATCGAAAAAGAAAGCCAGCTGCTGGACCGGATCGAAGTCGGCGACAAGGCGGCATCGCAGGAAATCCTCAACGAGATCCTCGGCCACATCTTTTTTTCGAGCAGCGGCAGCATCGAGATCATGCGCGCCCGGGTCATCGAACTGGTCGTCTTGCTGTCGCGGGCCGCGATCCGCGGCGGCGCGGACGTCGAACAGATTTTCGGCCTTAACTACACCTATCTCAACAAGATCAACACCTTCCGCAACATTGATGAGATCGCCTACTGGCTTTCCGGCATCCTGACACGCTTTACCGACCAGGTTTTCAACCTGACCAATGTCAAACACGCCGATGTGATTTTCCGAGCGATCGACTTTGTCAAGAAGAACTACATGAAGAAGATCACCCTGGAGGAAACCGCGTCGCAGGTGTTCCTCAGCTCGGCCTATTTCAGCCGCATTTTCAAAGAGGAAATCGGCGATAATTTCAACAGCTATGTCAACGGCATCCGGGTCGATGCGGCGATGAAGCTGCTGCTGAACGAGACGATCCCGCTGGTCGACATTTCCAGCATGGTCGGATTCGAAACCCAAAGCTATTTTTCCAAGGTGTTCAAGCGCGTCACGGGCGTGACGCCGGGACGATACCGCGAATCCAGAGGCAAGATCAAGCCTGGAATTAAAGAGCAATCAAAAACATGAGGAGGATATCATGATGGAACTGCTGGTGAAGATGTCAGAAGCCCTGCAAAAAGGCAAAGCGAAGGATGTCAAGGCGATGGTCCAGGAGGCGATCGACCTCGGTCTGGAGCCACAGACGATCCTGAACGAAGGCCTGCTGTCCGGTATGAACGAGGTTGGCATCAAGTTCAAGAACAACGAGGTTTACGTGCCTGACGTCCTGATCGCCGCGCGTGCCATGAAAGCCGGCACGGAGCTTCTCAAGCCGCTGCTGGTCGCTGGCGGCATCAAGGCCAGGGGCAAGGTCGTCATCGGCACGGTCAAGGGTGACCTGCATGACATCGGCAAGAACCTGGTCGCCATGATGATGGAAGGGCAGGGCCTGGAAATCATCGACGCCGGAACCGATGTCGCGCCCGAGCGCTTTGTCGAGCTGGCCAAGGAGAACGATGCCCAGATCATCGCCTGCTCCGCCTTGCTCACAACCACGATGGGTGAAATGAAAGCCGTTATCGAAGCCGCTACGGCCGCGGGCATTCGTGAGCATGTCGTGATCATGGTCGGCGGCGCGCCCGTCAACGACACCTTCGCCAAAACGATTGGTGCCGACATCTACACGCCGGATGCCGCCTCGGCTGCCGAAGAGGCCATCGCCGCCCTCATCGCCAGGGGAATTGCCTGAGCCCGAAGCCTTTAAGCCGGATACGGCGCATAACATGATCCGACAGGATGCGGCGTCCGGTTTTGCGGGCGCCGCATTTTTGCGTCTGGCCAAGGCACTGGCGGCTTGCCCGAACGATGAGGGTGCCTGCGGGCTGATTTCCATCCAAGGCGGCGGAGCACGTGTTCCGCGCTCAGAAAAAGCGGCATGACCAGAGTCAAGCCGCTTCCGGCACGTTCTCTGGTTGTCCGGCTGCTGCTCAGACCTGGATCAGCGAGATCAGGATGACCGGACGCCGCTTGGTGCGTTCGAAGAACAGATTGCGAAGCTGGTCATTCAGGGCGCCGCTTTCGACCATTTCCGACAAGGACTGCTTGCCTTGGCCGCGGCGCGCGAACGCTTCAATTTTTTTCTGGCATTCCTTGATCAACCGGTCCGCCTCGACTTCATAGATGAAGCCGCGGGCCTGGATATCCGGGCTGGACACCAGCTGACCGTCCGCGCGATTGATCGCGATGAAGATGGCCATGACGCCGTCGTCGGCCAGCAGGCGCCGTTCGCGCAGGACCAGGTTGTCCGCTTCGCCCATGCTTGTCCCGTCGATCAGGACGCCGGCCGCCTGGACAAACCCGCTGATGCGGGCGTTGCCGTCCTGGCATTCAAAGATATCGCCGTTGTTGAGCAGGAAGATATCATCCCAGGGCATGCCCATCAGGTGGGCCAGTTCAGCGTGACGGTAGAGATGGCGGTATTCGCCGTGACCCGGAATGAAATAGCGCGGCTTCAGCAGCTGATGGAGCAGCTTGAGCTCATCCTGGTAGGCGTGTCCCGAGACATGAATCTCGGACAGGGATTCGTAGATAACCGCCGCTCCGCGCTTGTAGAGCTCATTGATCACCCGGTAGACGGATTTCTCATTGCCGGGGATGGCGCTGGAAGACAAAATGACCGTGTCGCCGGGTACAATCTCGACGCGGCGGTGCTCGGAAAAGGCCATCCGGGTCAGGGCTGACATCGGTTCGCCCTGGCTTCCGGTCGTGATCAGGACCAGCTGGTCCGCAGCGTAGCGGTCGATCTGGTTGACATCGATCAGCGTATCCGGGTTCATGTTGATGTAACCGAGCGAATTCGCCGCGTTGAAATAATTGAGCATGCTGCGCCCGATCAGGGCGACTTTGCGGCCGTGCTGCTCGGCGGCGGTGAAGATCTGCTGGATGCGGAACACATTCGAGGAAAAGGTCGTGACGAAAATGCGGCCGGAGGCTTTGGCGAACAAGTCGGCAAAAGTCTCGCCGACCTTGCTTTCCGAAGACGAGTGGCCCTTGCGCTCCACGTTGGTGCTTTCGCACAACAGCAGCAGGACATTTTCCTGGCCGACGGCGGCGATCCGGGACAGGTCCATCGGGCCGCCGTTGATCGGGGTGTAATCTATCTTGAAATCACCCGAATGGTAGATGGTGCCGGCCGGACAGCGCACGACCAGCGCGTTGGCATCGGCAATGCTGTGGTTGACATGAATGAATTCGACGGAAAAAGCGCCCGCCTCGATCTTGTCGCCATCCTTGACGGCCTTGAGGTTGACCCGGGAAACGCCGGTTCCCCGATCTTCCAGCTTGAGCCGGACCAGTTCGATGGTCAGCTGGTTGCCGTAAATCGGAACATAGATGTCCCGGCACAGCCAGGGCAGGGCGCCGATGTGGTCCTCGTGGCCATGGGTCAGAAAGATGCCTTTGAGCTTGTGCTTGTTTTGGATCACATAAGTAAAATCGGGGATGACAACATCGATGCCCGGCATGTCGTCTTCAGGGAAGGCGATGCCGCAGTCGACGATAATCATTTCATCGCCGTATTCGTAGACGGTCAGGTTTTTGCCGATTTCGCGCATGCCGCCGAGGGGGATGACTTTTAGCAGTGGCGTGTTCGAAACGGCGGCAGGTTTAGCCGCGCGGCTGGGTGCCGTGCTCTTGTTGCTGCGTGTTTTTCGCCGCGGCGGCGCGGCCTGGGCCGGGCGGGCTGCGGGCGGCGCGGCAACGGCTTTTTTCACCGGTTTGGCAGCAACATTTTTCGCCGGCTTGGCAGCGGCATTTCTCGGAGTGGCTTTGGGCTGGGCAGATGGCTCCGGCTGCTCGGCAGCCGGGTTATCCTTGCGCCGGGGCGCTAACCGCGAGCGGCGTCGGTTCGGTTGTAAGGGCATATGTGGGTTTACCTCCAGAATTTGGTTTCATTCTTCCCCCTATCATAACACGAGCAGCTCCTGCTGAACAGTATGACGGCGTTTTTGCAGGCCAAATCGTCCGTTTTTGCACCGCAGCAACTGAATCCGGGCGGCAGCAAAGCGTCAGATGCTCTTGCATCAGGGTATTTTACATGTTAGAATACTCGCGTGCCAAAATTCTGACCGTAACGTCAAGCAGGGAGGTGAACGAACATGCCGAATATCAAGTCTGCCATCAAACGCACGAAGATCATTGCGAAGAAAACCGCTGCCAACAAGATGCAGAAAAGTAAAATCCGTACCCTGCTGAAAAAAACAGGTTCTGCCGTGGCGGATTCTGCGGAGAACGCCGGGGATCTCTCCCGTCAGGCCCAGACGGTTCTGGACAAGGCAGCAGCCAAAGGTTTTCTGCACAAGAATACCGCTGCCCGCAAGAAATCGAAGCTGGCCAAGGCTTTGGCGTCCAGCCAGAAATCCTGAGCGGACAAGCCCTATCGTGATATATAAAAGGAGCGCCCACCCGGACGCTCCTTTTTTCAATCTGGTTCCAATCAGCCTGGTTCCAATCAGCCGATCATGAAACGGTAGAAGGCTTTCTTGCCTTTGCGCACAACCGCTTCGCCCGACGAGAAGTCGTCGCCGGTCAGGCAATAGGTGACATCATTGAGCGGCTGCCCGTTCAGATAGAGACCGTTTTGTTGCATCAAGCGCCTGCCTTCGCCCTTGGATGGGATGAAACCGGCTTCTAAAAGCAGATCCAGCAGCGGTTTGGCGGCCAGGTCGGCGGCCTCCAGCCGGGACGTCGGCATGGTGTCGGACCGGCCATCGCCGCTGAAAAGGGCGGCGGCCTGCTCCGCGGCCTGGTCGGCGGCTTCTTTCCCGTGTACAATGGCGGTCACTTCCCAGGCCAGGCGCTTCTTGACATCGTTGATCGCCTCATCTTTCAAGGCGGCCATGGCCCGGATTTCATCCAGGCTGACGAAGGTCAGCAGTTTCAGGCAGTTGATGACATCCGCGTCATCGATGTTGCGCCAATACTGGTAGAAGTCGAAGGGCGGGGTTTTCTCCCGGTCCAGCCAAAGCGCGCCGCCGGCCGTCTTGCCCATCTTGACCCCGGCCTTGGTTGTGAGCAGCTGGAATGTCATGCCATAGGCTTCGGCCTGCTCCTTACGCCGGACCAGGTCGACGCCGGCCAGGATATTGGACCACTGGTCGTCGCCGCCCAGTTGCAGACGGCAGCCATAGCGCTGGTAGAGCACGAGGAAATCATAAGATTGCATCAGCATGTAGTTGAATTCGAGAAAAGACAGGCCTTTTTCCAGGCGCTGCTTGAAGCATTCGGCAGCCAGCATGCGGTTGACCGAGAACTGGGAGCCGATGTCGCGCAGAAACGTGATGTAGTTCAACTGACAGAGCCAGTCGGCGTTATCGACCATCAGGGCCTTGCTGTCGCCGAATTCGATCAGGATCTTCATCTGTTCGCGGAAACGGGTGACATTGGCTTTGATCGTGTCCTCATCAAGCACCTGGCGCAAGTCAGAACGCCCGGACGGGTCGCCGACCATGCCGGTTCCGCCGCCAAGCAGGACGATCGGGCGATGGCCGGCACGCTGCAAATGGGCCATGACCATCATCTGGATGAAATGGCCGACATGCAGGCTGTCTGCGGTCGGATCGAAGCCGATATAGAAGATGGCACCTGGCTGGGACAAGTATCGACGCACATCCTCTTCATGCGTCACCTGGGCAATGTAGCCCCGGTTCATCAACGTATCAAAGACATTTTCAGCCATGTGAACCACTCCTTTTCACGATAATTTACC
>JAAYJD010000277.1 GCA_012523135.1 Clostridiaceae bacterium | reverse complement strand
GATGTCACAGATGTCCTGATCACGCACAGTCACAGCGATCACGTCGAATTGGCCGCCGTCCGCGAACTTGCCCGCAACCGCCTGAACGCGGCAGGGAAGCCGTTAACGGTTCACCTTGAGCATGCATGGGCGAGTCAGGTTGTTATCGATGACGCCAACATCAACGGGCTGGTGATCGAAACGGGTTTTGCGGTTGGCCCGTATCGGGTCACCCCGCTGGCGGCGAATCATGTTGGTTCTTATCCCGGTGAAACAGCGCTTCATTTCTTTTTTGACAAGCAGGGAACACACTGGGTCTATGCGACAGACGGCGGCTGGTTGCTGACCAGAACCTGGTATTGGCTCCGGCAATGGTCACTTGATTGTATCGTCTTTGACTGCACAATAGGCGCGGGCCACGCAGGGGACCACCGGATTTTCGAGCACAACGCCCTCCCGATGGTTTACGAGATGGTCGCGGCGCTGCGCCACAACCAGGTGCTCAAAGACGGCGCCCCCGTCATCCTCACGCACCTGGCGCGAACCCTGCACCCGGGCCAAAAGCAATTGGAAAGCCTGCTTTCGCCGCCTTTTTACGCGGCTTACGACGGCTTTATCCAGTGCCTGTAGCGCTGCGCGCTACGATTTGCTGACCGTCATGGTCAGTTGGTAGTCCTCGAGGTCGACCGGCTCGCTGGCGCTCGGGTAGGGGTCGATGCGAAAGGTCAGGCCATAATCGAAAAACGCGTCTTCAGCCTGGTCCGTCAGCCCGGGCTGCTTTAGCGCCAGCGGGTAGTTTTTGCCGCGGTAGGCGATGTTAACCTCGAAGCTGCAAACGCCGGACCAGATGCAGACCACGTCCTTGGGACAGCGGCTGTCGCCGATGACTTTCACGAACGTGATGACCAGCTCTTCTTCGGTTATCGCGGCGCTTTGGCCAATGCCAATGGTGAACGGTTCGCCAAGCCGGGCTGTGGCAGCCGGCTTGGTGCCGGCGCAACCTGAGGCCATGAGCAGCACGGTCAGGGCCAGCAAGCAGAGGCTGGCGATTTTGGACAGCGGTTTTCTCCATGTGCGTTGTTTGTTTTTCATTGGGTTATTCCCCCAGATCTGCCGCGCGATCACGGCTGACGCGACATCCGCCGAAATGGGCCCGTTTCCAGTAACCATCATAACGCCATCAGGCGGTTACGCGAGAAGTTGCTCTGCCCCCTTAGACGGAGCCGTGCCGCCTCAGGTTCCAGCACCGCATCACAACCGCGCGTCAGGATGATTTGACCGCCTTGCCCGTTTGTTCCGGCACCGTTATACTTGGGTCAGGATCACCTGCTCAGCAAGGAGACGTGGTGTTATGACGTTTCAGCCCGACTTTAGCAACCTGCTCCAGGTCCTCGATCGGCTCCGGCCAGACCGGCCGACTTTGTTCGAGTATTACATGAACCAGACCGTCTATGACGACCTGACCCGCGGCATCTCATACGACACATCCGACGAGCTCGCCCCCTGGAAAAAACTCATCGACGCCTTCCGGCTGGCCGGCTATGACTACACGACGTTGACCTTGCCGGGTTTCACGTTCCCGTTGGGTGACCGCGGGCATGGCGCCTCTTTTTCCCTGAACGAAGGGTTCCTGATCCGCGATCGCACCTCGTTTCACGCCTATCCCTGGCCGGATCCTGGCAAGGCGCGTTATGACTTGCCGGATCTGCTGTCCGGCTACCTGCCGGCCGGCATGAAGTTCGTCGTGCCGCAGCCGGTCAGCATCCTCGGCGGCACGATCAACCTGCTGGGGTATGACAACCTGTGCCTGATGCTCACCGACGATGAGGCGCTGGTCAAAGACATCTTCAATGCGGTTGGCGAGCGGATCATGGCCTATCACCTGGAAACGGTGCGGCATGACAGCGTCGGCGCCTGCCTGATCAACGACGACTGGGGATTCAACCAGCAAACGCGCCTCAGTCCGCAGCACCTGCGCCGGTATGTCTTTCCCTGGTACCGCAAAATCGTCAAGGCCATTCATGCAGCCGGGAAACCGGCCATCCTGCATTCCTGCGGCAACCTGCACGAAGTCATGGAGGATGTGATCGAAGACATGCAATTTGACGGCAAGCATTCCTTCCAGGACCTGATTCAGCCCGTCGAATCCTTCTATGAACAATATGGCGACCGGATCGCGGTCCTGGGCGGCATCGATGTCGATTTCATCTGCCGGAAGCCGCGCCAGGAGGTGTACGAACGCTGCCGGGCGATGCTGTTGCGCGGCTGGCGCGGCGGCTACGCGCTCGGCACCGGAAACAGCGTGCCGGAATACATGCCCAAAGACCAGTATTACGCCCTGCTGCAGGCGGCCGAGGATTTGCGTTGAGCTCCAGGCTGGCCGGGCCGGCTCGGGCCCGGTACGGGAAGAGGACGGACGATGAAGCCGATCAAGCTGATCATTGACACCGATATCGGACCTGACTGCGACGACGCCGGCGCTCTGGCCGTGGCCCACGCACTGCAAACCCGAGGCCAGTGCCGGGTCGAAGCCGTGACCCACACCACCTCCAGCCGCTATGGCGCCGGTTGCGCTGACGCGATCAACCGCTGGTACGGCCGCGGCGACATTCCTGTCGGGACGCTGGAAAACGCCGGGTTCCTGACCGGACCGGCCTATGAGCGTTACAACCGCTATGTCGCCGAACATTACCCCAACCGGTATCCGGACGGCCGGCAGGTGCCCGGCGCGACCGCAGTGCTGCGCCAGGTGCTGGCTTCCGGCAGCGATTTCGTTATCTGCGCCATCGGGCCCCTGGTCAACCTGTCCCGGCTGCTGGACTCGAAAGCTGACAGCGGATCGCCGCTTGACGGCCATCAGCTTGTCCGGGCGACGGTCCGGCGCCTGGTTGTCATGGGCGGCGGCTTCGCAGGCCCCGAATGGAATTTTCAGATGGATCCGCGCGCGGCCGCCCATGTCTGCCGGGACTGGCCGACCGAAACCTGGTTTTCGACCTTCGAGATTGGCGCGACCATCCTGACCGGACGCAAATGGGCTAGCCCGGCGGGTCAGAACCCGGTCGCCGACGCCTACCGCCTGCACAGCCCGGGCGGGCGCATGAGCTGGGACTTGACCGCCGTTTGGGCCGCTGTCATGGGGCCTGCGCCGCATTTCTCCCTGTCTGAACCAGGCCGGATGGTTGTCGCGCCGGACGGCTCCAGCCTTTGGCAGTGCGGCATGGAAGCAAAACAGCGCTGCTTGATCAAGCACCAGCCGGATGAACTCATCCAGGCCGCGTTGGACAAGCTGCTGCGCGAACCGTAAGAGACCCCCGCGTGTGTTTTCGGATCGTTAACGCCAATTTAACGTCCGGGAAAACAGGACGCGTTGCATCTTCACGCCAGTCGACTATCATGGAAGGGGAGCATGTATTTTTTCTGCTCATCAGTCATGACGGGCGCCCTGTGCCCGGGGAGGTTGAAATGCTTGACAGTCACATCCACATCATGAACATGAATCCGCCGCAGCCAGATCGTCTGGAACATGTGTTTTCGCAGCTTGGCTTGACCGGTGGTGTCCTGATCTCGGCCCCGCCGGCCTGTTTTACACGCGAAAAGGCCGGGCCGTCAGACGTGCAGGACCGGGTGGACCTGGTGCTGGCGTGGTGTAACGGCCGCCCGGACTGGTTCCCCTTTTTCTGGATCGACCCGCTTGATGCTTCGGCGGCCGACCAGGTGGCCGTCGCCGTCGCGGCGGGCATCGCCGGGTTCAAGATCATCTGCAACCAGGCGGAGCCCG
>JAAYJD010000276.1 GCA_012523135.1 Clostridiaceae bacterium | reverse complement strand
TCTATTTTGGCTGGATTACCGTGGCGACCGTGGCCAATGCCACTGCGCTGCTGGTTGACCTCAAATGGGACCGATTCGGTTTGAGCGAAGCCTTTTGGACCGTCGTCATTCTGGCCATTGCCACCCTGATCGCCGTGGCGGTGATCAGCCGGCAGAAGGACTGGGCTTACGGGGCCGTCGTGACCTGGGCGTATGCCGGCATCCTGATCAAGCACCTGGATCCGGCGCCGGCGGGATTCGGCGGGCAGCATACCGGCGTCATCGTCACCGTCAGCATCTGCCTGGGCTTTGTCGCGGCCGCATCGCTGCTTGCCGTTCTGGGCAGAACGGTCCGGTTGGTCAGCGCAAACCGCCAGACCCCAGATCGTCCGGTAAAACCTTGACCGGACCGATGTGGGAGGCCTTGCCCAGTTCGTGGCGGTACAGCTCTTCGGTGGCCAGTGCGATTTTGGTGACGCAGTTTCTGAGACGCAGCGGATAAATGTAATAGGTGTCGTCGATCGTGGATAAATCGATGCAGTCGCCGCGCTTGTCGTAGTTGTATTCGACATGGCAGGAATAGAGGCTGGCCGGCGTCTTGACGAGCTGAAAAGGATTATCACCGCCAACATCAAGCAAAAATCCAGCGCCGTTGTGAACCAAATGGCCGCGGCCGAGGTTGATGTAGCCTTTGGCGTTCGGCAATGAATCGACATCGACCTCGTCCTCGATGCAATAGGTGCCGGCCTCTATCTGCTGTCGGACCTGGCCGCGCTGAAATTCATACCAGTCAGGCGGGTGGGGGAATTCGGTCGGGCCGCTGACTGCGGCCAGATCACCGGTCGGCAACAGGTTCCAGCGCTTGAGGCAATGGCCGCACCAGAGCTGGGTGCCGGCGGAATCCATGGCAAACTCGGTCAGGCAGCTGGGGCATTGGTAGAGGATCTTGTGCAGACCCCGGGCGTTTTCCGGGTGCTCGATCCGAATCTTGTTTTTCTTCTGCCAGGCATACTCGTCATAGACGAACGCCGCCCGGATACGCTGGTTGATCACCGCGACGGGCAGTGTGGCGGCTTCTTCAGCCGTCATGATGCGCGTATAGTCAGCTTCCAGCGGCACCTTGCGCTTGCTCAGGTTCCAGCAGGGCGACTGCAGGTAGTTGCCGTGCATGTTGAGGACCGCGACCGGCACTTTCAGCAGCCGGACCAGCTTGCCCAGCGAGTCCGGCAGAACAGCGGTTGTCCCGATCTGCGAATAGCGGGCTTCAGGGTAAAGCGCCAGGATGTCGCCGTTCCGGATAACCTGGCGGATGTGCTTGACCATGGTCAGATCGTTGGTGAACTTGCGTTTGCAGATCGCACCGACATTGCGCAGCAGCCACTCGCGTCCGATGAAGCCGTCGATCGCGACGACATAGTTGGCCCGGTGGGGAAAGATCGCGGCCGTTGTCACCTTGAAGTCGGTGAACGCCATATGGGTGCACAAGAGCAGGTAAGGCGGCTTGAGCGTTTCGACCTGGCTGCGGTTGATCTTGAGGTGGTGAAGCCACATCTCCGGCAAGCTGCCGAACCAGGTCAGCGGGCGCAAAAACCAGCGCTGGCGGATCGGCGGCCTGGACATGTCAAACTTATCTGCAGGACTTTTTGGGTTCATCGAAACCTCCTGGTCCAAACGGACGCGGCGGGTGGTTGTTGCCCCAGTATACCGCGGCCGTCAGACCGGTACAAGTCGGTTTGACAGGCTCGCATGGGCCTCTTATACTCAAAAAGGCATGCGATCGTCCAATCCTGCGGTCTGCCGTGCCATTGGAGGAAAATGACGTGAGCTGGTTTGAACTGCTGCTGGTGGCAGTCGGGCTGTCCATGGACGCCTTGACGGTCGCCTTGTGCAAAGGGATGGCCCAGAAAAGGCCGGACGCCCGCCAGGGGTTGCTGCTGGCCGTTTCTTTCGGCGCCTTCCAGGCGCTCATGCCGCTGCTCGGGTGGTTTTTGGGCAACCGGTTCGCGCACGCCATCTCGGCGTTCGACCATTGGGTCGCATTTGCCCTGCTCCTGATCATCGGCGGCAAGATGATCGTCAATGTGCTAAAAGGCGTCAGCTGCCCGGTCGATCAGGCGGCGCGCTGCAGCCTCAAAGAACTGCTGACGCTGTCGGTCGCCACCAGTATCGACGCCCTGGCGGTCGGGATCACCTTCGCGTTCCTGCAGGTGGCCATCCTGCCCGCGGTGCTGCTGATCGGTGTCACAACCCTGACGCTGTCTTTGGCCGCGTATCTGCTGGGCAACCGGCTGGGCATTCGCTTTGGCAGCGCGGCCGAACTGGCGGGCGGCATCGTCCTGGTCCTGATCGGCGGCAAAATCCTGCTCGAGCACCTGAATATTCTGGCGTTCTGACCGGTCTACGCATGCTGCGGGGCCGGTTTTATATTAGAATAGAAGCAGACCGCAGCACGAGCTGCGGCCAATACATGTCCGGGAGGATGCCATGAAACCCTTGAAAATCGCCCTGATCGGGCTGGACACCAGCCACTCTGTGGAATTTCCGCGCCGCATGCAGGCGCCGGACTGCAAACCGGAGCTGAAGGTCGACGGCCTTCAGGCCGTCTCCTGTCTCAGCTTCCTGACGCCGTTCACCAACGAGGAGGTCTTGAAGACCCGCCGCGAACAGCTGGAAGCCTGGGGGGTCCGGGTGACCGAGTCGTTTGACGAGGCCGTCGCCGATTGCGACGCGATCATGATCGAGATCAACGACCCGGCGCTGCACACCGAATATTTTGAAAAGTGCGCTGCACTGGGCAAGCCGGTCTTCCTGGATAAGCCGCTGGCCGACAGCTATGCCCATGGCCAGGCGATCGTCGCCAGGGCCGGCGAGCTGAATGTGCCGGTCATGTCCGCGTCTTCGCTGCGCTTTTCGGCCGCGCTGCAACAGGCCTGCCTTGCGGTGCCCAGGCCGGACGAGACCATCGTCTACGGTCCTTTGGGTATCCCGGCGGCCGGAGAAGGCCTGGTCTGGTACGGCGTCCACTGCTTTGAGATGCTGGAACGGGCCATGGGACGCGGCGCGCTCCAGGTCGACGCCCGCCGCGACGCGGCCGGCGTGGTGACGATCGTCAGTTATCCGGACAACCGACGTGGTATCGTGGCCCTGACCGTCGGCAACTACGCCTACGGCGGCAGCTTGCGCCAGAAAGGCGAGGTGCACCCCTTCCAGGTCGACAGCACATTGATTTACACTGAAGAGCTACGTGTGATCAAGGCATTCTTCCTGACCGGCAAAGCGCCCCTGGCCTTGGAGGACAGCCTCGAGGTGATGCGGCTGCTGGACGCCGCCGTCGTGTCCAGCCACAGCGGCCAGCCGGTCGCATTTGCCTGATCAGGGACCGTTTTCCGCGGCCACGTCGCCGCTAACCGCCGATGTGGCCGCGACAAGGTCCTGCGGCCGGAGCACCATCTGCAAGCCGCGCTGGCCGGCGCTGACGGCGATCGATGACTGCTTTAGGGCGTGCTCGTCGATATAGGTCGGCCAGGTTTTCTTCATGCTCAGGGGCGAACAGCCGCCGCGCAGGTAACCGGTCAGCGGCAGCAGCTCGTTGACATGAACCAGTTCGACACGCTTGTTGCCGCTCAGCTGCGCCAGCTTTTTAAGGTCCACCGTCTGGTGGACCGCCAGGCAGCAGACCAGATACCCGCTCCGGTCGCCGTGCGCGACCAGCGTCTTGTAGACCTGGTCGGGCGGCAGGCCGAGCGCGGCGGCGGCCTTAATGCCGGACAAGTCGTCCTCGTCGTAGGGGTACTGGCGGACATCGTAGCGGATCCCGGCCCGGTCCAGCAATCGCATGGCGTTGGTTTTGGGTGGCTTTTTCATCTTGTTAGTGGTCGTAGCGGCCCAGCTCGAGGCCGTAGTCCTTGAAATGCTGGTACGTCTTAAGGTCGACCGTGTTCGGGATCGAGTGAACCGAGTGCAGGATGTAGCCGAAATTCTGCTTGACGATCGGGATCTTGGCTTCCAGTTCACGATCCACGCGGGACAGGTCGTTGCTGTACAGCTCACGCACGTCCATACCGCCGAAAAAGGACAGACGGTCGCCGTACTGCCGGTACAGCTTGACCAAGTCCATGCCTGCTTTGACCTCGATCACCTGCAGGCAGTCGATGCCGGCGTCGAGCATGCCGGGCAGCAGTTTTTCCACCATGCCGCAAGAGTGCATGATCACGGGCAGCCCGAGCGACTTGTTGTAGTCGATCGTCCTCTTGTGGCCCGGCTTGATAATCTCGTTGTACATCGCCGGTGACATGAACGGCCGGCCCTTAAAACCCATGTCCTCATAATAGAAGATGCCGTCTGGCTTGCCCTCTTCGGCGAAAAGGATCTCCTGCAGGGCGACGGTAAGATTGGCGTAGGTGTCGACCATGTCCTGGACCCATTCCGGATCCAGCGCCATGCCGACCAGCATGTGCTCATGGCCGCAGACGGGATGCATCAGCTCGAAGACGTTGGTGCCGCTCCAGCAGAAGAAACGCTGCTGATCGCGGCACTTTGCCTTTTTCTGCCGGTAAGCCTCGAAGTTGATCCTCCGCCGGTCCGGAACCAGCAGCGGCTTGATCTTCTCTTCCCAGGCGTCACGCTCCTTGACCAGGAAATCGACATGCTCGGGGGTGGCTGAATGCAGCTTGTGGGTGCGCAGCAAGGCGCCATTGCCGTCGCGCTTGAGGATCGTCTCGGCGGTCTCCTCGACCACTTGAGGAACAAAATCCAGGTCGGCGACCATGTTGAAGGCCCAGCACAGGTCCAGGTCGAAGTCAAAATAATCGACGAAGTCCGTTTCAGGGCTGATCCAGCCTTTTTCGGCCCATATCCGGCGGGTGTCGCTCCAGAAGTGCTCGAACACCCCGATCCGGTCGACGGGCTTGCGCTCCAGGATGTTGCCGATGCGTTCGCGTCCGGTCATGGATTCCATGTGTAACCTCCAAAGTCAGGCAGCCGGATGTGTTCGCCTGGCTGCAGCCAGTGATTCGTCTTTTACTATACTCATTCTGGCCAGGATCGACAATGGTTCTGTGGCGATATCAGATGTGCACGGGCAGGCCGTCGACCGAGCGCATGACCTCAAGCAGGATTTCCGAGAGCGTCGGGTGGGCATGGATCATGGTGGCGATGTCCTCGGGGAGCAGCTCGGCTTTTTTGGCCAGCAGCAGCTCATGGATCAGCTCGGTCGCCTCGGCTCCTACGATGTGCGCGCCCAGGATTTCGCCGCTTTCGGGATCAGTCAGGACCTTGACCAACCCCTTCGGCTGCTCGATGGCGACGGATTTGCCGGCGCCGCGGTAGGGGAAAACGGCCTTTTTGTGGGCGATGCCTTTTTCCAGCGCCTGGCGCTCGTTCAGTCCGAAACTGGCTACCTGAGGTTCGCAGTAGGTGGCCGCGGGGATCGCCGTCAGGTCTATTCTTGGTTCCGGCTTTTGCCCGGCGATGTGTTCGACGGCGATTTCACCTTCTCTGGAGGCGACATGGGCCAGCAACGGCGTGCGCACGATGTCGCCGATCGCATAGATGCCGGGGACACTGGTCTGCCCGTAGTCGCCGATTTCGACGAAGCCGCCGCCATCCAGCGTGACGCCTGCTTCAGCCAGTCCAAGGCCTGCCGTATTGGGCACGCGGCCGGCTGAAACGAGCACCTGGTCGACCGTAATCGTGGTCTGCTTGCCGTCTTTGGCTTCCAGCAACACCTGCAGCTTGCCGTCCGCTTCCTGCTGCGATACCGCCTTGGTCGCTGTGTACAGCTTGACGCCGCGCTTCTTGAACGATTTGGCCAGGACATCGATACAATCGTCATCTTCCAGGGGCAGGATGCGATCCAGCATCTCGACCAGGTGGACTGTGACGCCGAAGGCGTTCATGATGTGGGCGAACTCGACCCCGATCGCGCCGGACCCCAGGATGAGAAGGCTCTCGGGCAGTTCCTCCAGCATCAGGGCCCCGGTGGAGGACAAGATCCGCTTCTCGTCGAAAGCAAATCCTCTCAGTTCCCGGGGCGACGAACCGGTGGCCAGGATCACGTTGCGGCCGCTGACGGTCTGGCCGTCTTTGAGGGTGACCGCGCCGGGTTTGACGGCTACGGCTTCACCGGCCAGGAGGGTCACCTTGTTTTTCTCCAACAAGTATTGGACGCCCCGCGAGAGCTTGTCCGCGGCAGCGCGGGATTTTTGCTGGACCTTACGGTAATCAAGACCGGCCGGATCCGCTTGGATGCCCATTTCGGCCAAGCCGGCAATGCTCCGAAACAGTTCGGCCTGGTGGATCAGGGCCTTGGACGGGATGCAGCCGATGTTGAGGCAGACCCCGCCCGGCTTGTCTTTCTCGATCACGGCGGCCTTGAGGCCCAGCTGGGCGGCCCGGATGGCGGCAACATAACCGCCGGGTCCGGCGCCGACGATGACAACGTCAAAAGTCTGTTTCATGTCCACGGGTGTCACTCCTTCAGTACAGGGCGCGGATCGGCTCTTCGAGCAGCGTGCGCAGATCAGTCAGGAACGCGGCTCCGACGGCGCCGTCGATGACCCTATGGTCACAGGATAGCGTCAGGCGCATCATCTGTTTGACCTGGATCGAGTCGTCTGGCTGGACGACCGGCTCCTTGCGGATTTCGCCGACCGCCAGGATCGCCGAGCCGGGCGGGTTGATGATCGCGGTGAACTCCTCGATGCCAAACGAGCCCAGGCTGCTGATCGTAAAGGTCGCGTCGGAATATTCTTCGGGCTTCAAGGTGTTGGTGCGCGCTTTCTGGATCAGTTCCTGCAGATCCTTCTCGATCTCGAGCAGGCCCTTGTTGGCGCAGTCGCGCACAACCGGTGTGATCAGGCCGTCCTCCTGGGCTACTGCCAGGCCGATGTCGACGCGGCCGAAGCGGATGATCGAGTCGCCGGCCCAGCTGGCGTTGACCGCCGGATGCCGTTTGAGCGCTTCGGCGGCGAACTTGATCAGGTAGGCGTTGAGCGACACCTTCTGGCTGGCCTTGGCGTTCAGCTTGCCGCGCGCGTCAAGAATGGTGTCCATGGCCACGCGGACCTTGAGGTAATAATGCGGCGCGCTGTACTTGGATTCGGACAGCCGCCTGGCGATCACCTTGCGCTTGCCGGACACCGGGATGACGGTATCGCCAGCAACCGGAGCCGGTGCGGCGGCCTGTGCCGCGGGGGCTGCTGCTTGGCCGCCGGCCAGGGCCTTTTCGATGTCGGCCTTGACGACGCGGCCCTCAGGGCCGCTGCCTTGGACCGTCTCGAGCTTGATCCCGTTCATTTCGGCCAGCTTGCGGGCCAGGGGGGACGAGCGGACACGACCGCCCTCGCCCGTTGCTTGCGGTGCAGGGACATCCGGCTTTTCTTCAGCGGGAGACTCGTCTTGCGCCGGTTTCGGACTCTCTTGCTTGGCCGGCTTTTCCGGCTCGGCCAGCAAGGCCTGGATGTCTTCGCCGGCTTTGCCGATGACACCGATCAGGTCGCCGACCGCCGCGCTGGACCCTTCGTCCAGCACGATCTTGAGCAGCGTGCCGCTGGCCGGGGACTCATAGTCCATCGTCGCCTTGTCGGTCTCAACCTCGCAGAGCAGGTCACCGGACGCGACCGCGTCGCCTTCCTTTTTAAGCCATTTTGCGATGACACCGGTCTCCATGGTCGGGGACAGGGCCAGCATCAATAATTTTTCAGCCATCTGCAATCCTCCTCGTCGTCGGAACTCAGGCCAGGTACATGACTTTTTCAACTGCCGCCAGAACCTTGTCGGCCGAAGGCTGGACCGCCAGCTCCAGCTTGTGGTTGTAGGGCATCGGGACATCGTCGGAAGCGACCAGCTCCACCGGGGCGTCCAGCAGATCGAAGCAGTTGCTGGACACCAGCCAGGCGATGTGGGAGCCGACGCTGGCAAAAGGCCAGGACTCCTCGATGACCACGCAGCGGTTGGTCTTGCGTACGGAATTGTAAATCGTCTCTTCATCCAGAGGCCGGATCGAGCGCAGGTCGATCACCTCGGCGTCGATGCCGCGCTTTTCCAATGCTTTGGCGACCTCCAGGACCAGGCGGAGGGGTTTGGCGTAGGTGACCAGGGTCACGTCCTTGCCCGGGCGCTTGATATCGGCTTCGCCGAAGGGGATCAGGTAGGGTTCTTCCGGCACCTCGCCTTTCCAGGCGTACATCAGTTCACCTTCCAGGAAGAGCACCGGGTTGTCGTCGCGGATGGCCGTTTTGAGCAGCCCCTTGGCATCGTACGGCGTCGCCGGCGCGACGACCTTGAGTCCGGGAATGTGCGCGAAGATGGACTGCAGCGCCTGGGAATGCTGGGCCGCCAGGTATTCGGCCGGCCCGTTGGGTCCGCGGAACACGATCGGCAAGCTGACCTGGCCGCCGG
>JAAYJD010000275.1 GCA_012523135.1 Clostridiaceae bacterium | reverse complement strand
GGTCAGACGGCCAAGCGCCTCCTGTATCAGGTACTCCGTTTCAAGATCAAGGCTTGAGGTTGGCTCGTCAAGAATCAGCATGGCCGGATTATTCAGGATCGCCCTGGCGATCGCCACACGCTGCTTTTCGCCACCAGACAGGCGGTTGCCATGCTCGCCGACATAGGTATCGTAACCATCAGGGAATTTTACGATGAAATCATGCGCGTTTGCTGTCCGGGCTGCTTCGATGATCTCTTCCGGTGTTGCATTCATTTTTGCATACCGGATGTTCTCGGCGATCGTGCCCGAGAAGAGGAATGATTCCTGAAGCACGACACCCAGCTGTTGGTGATAGGACAGTGATGATATATCCTGGAGATTTTTTCCGTCGAGATGAATGGATCCTTCGTCCACATGGTACAGCTTCATGAGAATATTGATAAAGGTCGATTTGCCGGCCCCGGATGACCCTACCAGGCCGATCTTCTCACCGGCCTTGATCTGGGCAGTGATATTTTCCAGCACAGGCTCATAACTTAAATATCCGAAGCTCATATCGTCAAGCGTGACTTCTCCTTGCATCTGTTCGCTCAAAGGGATCTGTGCCGGGTCTTCGGCCAGGGGTTCGTCAAGGATGTCATAGATACGCTCGAGTGATGTGTTGACCATGATCAACTGCCGGGGCAAGCGGGTGAGGAAATTCATCGGGCCATAGAGCATCCCCGCATAGGCGATGTACTGGTTGAGCTGTCCGGGTGTCAATGAGCCGTTCAACACCTCAAAACCGCCGGCGATACTGATCAGGATCGTGCCACTCGTGATCATGAAGGTTACAAGCGGATAAAGTGTTGCCCAAAAAAGTTCGTTGCGGCGTGTCAGGTCGCGCAGGCGATGTGTCGCGGCACGGAACCGTGTCGATTCGCGCTCCTCCTGGCCAAAGCTTTTCACCACCCGAATGCCGGATATAACATCCTGAAGCCTTGAATTGACATCATCCCGGTAGCGCCATTGCTGCCGCCACAAACGCATTTCCTTGTTATGGAAAAGCCGGACGATCACGGCGGCCAGCGGGATGAAGATGATGGCCAGGAGGCCCATCTTCCAGTTGATAACCAGCATCGTGACCAGTGTGCCCATAATCGTCACGACCAGGGTAAACATCTCGGCAAAGACCATCTCGATAAACCGGCGGATCTGATTCGTATCCTGGACAACACGATTCATCAGCTCCCCGGCTTCGAACTTCTCGATATAGCCCAAAGCCAGGCTGTTCGACTTGTTGTAAACACGGGTTCGCAAGTCCCGGCTGATCCGTGTGCCTAAGCGGTTGGACCACAGGAAACGTGCCACATAGGATACGATTAGAATCACGGTCAGGATCAGCGTCAGGACAAAATAAATCGCGATTCCCTGCCACCCACCCGTACCGCCAAGCAGGACAGAGTCGATGAAATAACGTTCGATGAAACGCTGTCCAATCGAAATCAGCGTGATCAGCAGGATCGGAACAAGGATCATCAGGAGCTGTTTGCGGTAAGATTTGCTCAACTCGAGCAGGCGCTGCCAGGTCTGGTGGCTGCCGCTGCAATGCGGACAAACGCTGGTGCCCGGCAGCGCACGGCCGCAGTTTGAGCAATAAATCTCTTTTTCTTCACTCGTTACAGGCTTGGTCTCATTTTGGGTTAACAGGTTCAAGCCACGGGCGATGTAGGAGAGGCGAACGAGGTGGCGTTTTGAATAGCGAGCGAGATAGATTTCTTCCCGGGCAACGGTTGCCGGCATCTTTGGCACAGCGTACAGGTAACCGCCATTCACAGTACTCTCATTTGCCACCCTGGCGAGCTCCGCAAAGGCGAGATCGTGGACAATTTTACCGGACTCGATAATCCACAGCCGTTTTGTCGTTGCGGCAACCCAGCAAAGATCACAGAGATCTCCCGCCCGATTCAAGTCTACCGGGACCGCATACAAAAGATCCTCTTGTTTGCAGCGATCTGCCAGGAGCGCCATTATATCAACCGGCATGTCCAGTTTCAGCTTCATATGAACATATCCAGCTTTTTCATTTCCTGAGGAGAAAGGGTTTGTATGTTTGGGATTTCAAAGCGGTTCCCGTCAACATCGGTTACCATATAGCGTCCGCTGCCAATGTGAATCACCGTACCGCTGCCCATCCGCACCACGAAACGACAATCTCCCCGATCGGTACCAACATCCCAGTAAGCATAGCCATACTCTTCCTTGACATGCCTGATGCGGGTGATCTTTGGATTGAAATAGCGAAGTTCCAGTTGCTCGCGCAACATGGCCTGTGTATCATGGTTCCAGTCGTCAAGTTTGAGAATCAAACCGATCTCCTGGCTGCTTTCATCAGATTCGCGAATCGAGATATATTCATCCGGAGCTGAAAAAGGGAAACAACGGTGGACTGCGACGCGATCATATATGGTGCCGCGAAAATCCAACCGGACAAAACCACCGCTGGTCCGGGTAAACACACAGTCCCCCTGCTTCAGCCAGCGCATCTTGATTTTTTCTTCAAGCGATTGCATGGCATCCGGTCGGTCAATTGCCTTTGTCGGAGCGCTTGCTGTTTGCTTGTTTTCCATATCGGTCATTCCTCTTTACACCTCTTTATCTTGTCAATCAATCCCGCGCATTGCCAGGGCTTTGGTTTGCAATTCCATCAGGTTGAAATACGCACCGCGCCTGGCAATCAGTTCCTGATGGGTTCCGGCCTCAGTCAGCCGGCCGTTTTCCAGAACAATGATTCGGTCAGCACCCTTGAGTGTCGACAGGCGGTGGGCGATCGACAAGGTTGTCCGTCCCTTGACCAGTTCATTGAGCGATGTCTGGATGGCTCGTTCTGTTTCGGTATCGACGGATGCGGTTGCCTCGTCAAGCACCAGGATTTTCGGGTTGGCCAGAATGGCCCGGGCTATTGAAAGCCGCTGCCGCTCACCGCCAGAAAGCTGCCGCCCGCCTGTCCCGACCAACGTATCGTAACCATCCGGGAGTTTGCAGATAAACTGGTGGGCATGTGCTGCAATGGCTGCATCCACGATATCCTGGCGCGCAGCCTCCGGCCTGGCATAGGCAATGTTCTCAGCGATTGTACC
>JAAYJD010000274.1 GCA_012523135.1 Clostridiaceae bacterium | reverse complement strand
TTGTCATGTGCTGCTTTTCATTATATGGTCAATAATATCTCGATTCGACTCCAACACCATTGCCGAGTGGTCAGATAAATTGGAGTTGACCCGATTATACGGGATAGGCTATAATAATTGATTAACGAATAAGAGCCGCTCTGCGGCCAAGGATCGGTCACATGACACAAACAGTCCAAATCCTGCTGGAACCGTCTTATATCAAGCCTGTCTGGTATGTCGAAAGCATCAACAGCCTGCGAGCTAGTGCGGCAAAGCGGCATTACCTCGTTCAGGATTTCTATGCTGCCGACAACATCATACAGGCCAATTCGGACAGCGCGGCGATCGTCATCAGTACCAGCAACGGCTGGACGCACGATGCAATCACGACACTCAAGCGAAACGGGATCCGGCCAATCCTGATCGGAGCCGTGCCGCAGTCTTTCGGTTATGATGTCAGCGGCACGATCTACAACCGCCGGGCCAGTGTAGAGCAACTGGTGCATTATTTTTCCCAGATGGGGCGAGGCCGGATTGCCCTGGTCGGCTTGAATCCAGTCTCCAGCAACGACCAGGAGAAACGGTTCGCGTTTTTGGCGGCAACAGCCCAACTGGGCCTTGAAGCTGCGGCTGGCGATATCTTTCCAGTCCAGCATGACCTTGACGACGCCATCGACGCTTTTCTGGCCACTCCTTCGCGCTACAACGGCGCGATCTGTGCGAACGATTATGTGGCGGTCGCCTTGCTGGCCGAGGCTGCGCGCCGCAGCATCCGGATTCCGGATGACCTGGTCGTTGCCGGCTTTGGCAACCATCTGCTGGGTCGATGTTCAAAGCCGACCTTGACCACGGCAACCATGGACTACCGGGAAATGGGCGCACAGGCCTTGACCATCTGGGAGACGCTGCAGGCCAATCCCAAGGTCAGCGCCATCGTACTGACTGTCCAGCACCAGATTATTTGCCGCGGCAGCACCGGCCAGCCCAGCCCGGCTGAAACGCTCAGCTTATCCAGCTTACCCGCAGGCCGGCATGACAGCCGCCTGGACAGCAGCGGCACCCTCGGACAGGTCAATCGCGAGATCAGGAGCCTGGAGCAGTGCCTGCGGCTCTGCGACGAGCTCGATTACAAGATTATCTGCGAACTGCTTGCGGGCTACAGCTATGAGGCGGTCGGCTTCAGGCTCTACTTGTCGCGAAGCGCCCTGAGCCGGCGTTTGAAAAAAATGTATCAGCTGGCTGGTGTGTCATCGCGCAGCAGCTTCCTGTCCCTTATCAACAAATACATCGTAAATTTCAGCTGCCTGATGCAGACGATAGCGGCTGCACAATAGTGTTCGGCGAAGTTTTATGACGCGATATCAAAACGGGCAGCCTTGCGGCTGCCCGTCCTGTCTTCCGGCTTGTCAGATGACCTGACTGTTCATCAATAGTTTTCGAGAGCAGCCGCGTACGCTTCAGCGTAATAGCCGAGGTATTCCTGGAAACCCAGGTTGTCCAGTTCGGTGAAGTAGTTGTCGAGTTCATTCAGCGACCGGGCGCCGGTAATGAACTTGGCCGATTCCGCTTCGATGTGCGCGTTGATGACCGAAGCCAGTTCGGTGATCCGGTCGGAGGTGTCTTCGTCAAAATAAACAAGCGTTGTCAGGGAGCTGACCTGGATATTGTCAAATGCTTCCATCGCGCTGATGCGCCAGTAATAGTCTCCGTTCTCCGGGGAGGCCTTATACCAGTCGTAGTATTCCAGCACAGGCAGGTTGCTCAGCGAATGACGGTAGCGGTTTTCCCCGATGGTCGTGCCGATCGAGCCCATGTTGAAACCGGCAACCACCGACTTCAGGTAAACAACGGCATTTTCCCACTTGGTGGTTCCGCCTTCGACATCGACGCGATCATAGTCGACGCGGCTCCACTTCTCATCGCAATACCAGCCACCGAAGCCTTCCAGCATCAGGTGCTCTTCATTGCGGCAGGCGCCGACCCAGGCTGCGTGCGTCCCTTCATTGGTGCACATCCAGTCGGCCCAGCGGGCGATCAGTTCCTTGTTTTCAGCATTGGCAGACACAAAGCAGCCACCGCAGGTCCAGGTCGGTTTTTTAACCGCAAAAACCTTGTCATTGAGTGCGCTGGTCATGGCGCCAAGCGCCGTGTACTGCGAGAACATGTCGTAGTCGGGGCTGACGGCAAATGGGTCGGTGGCGATGACACCGAGTTTGCCTTCGGTCGCCTTGGCGGACACGCCGACGGTGTCAAGCGTGAAGAAATCCTGGTCGATAATCTTGTCCTGGTAGAACTTAGCCATCAGCTTTAGGTATTCGCTGTAGACTTCCTTATCTCCGCCGGGGATGATGATTTTCTTGTTGCGAACGCCGGGAAGTGTTCCAGTGGCATCCTGCGTGATCACAC
>JAAYJD010000273.1 GCA_012523135.1 Clostridiaceae bacterium | reverse complement strand
CTGGCGGACGGCTCGTTTTCCATCCAGGCCCAGGTCAACAACATCGTCCAGACCGGCGCGTCGGCATACCCGCGCGTGGCGGTCGCCGTCTACACCGAAAACGGCATCACGCCGCTGGACAGCTTCGGCCATGATTTGGACTACCCGGTCAGCCACCTCAGCCCCTACCAGATCGAATACCTGGATTTCGCGATCGGGCAGACGCAGACCACCCGCTTCTATTTCCGGGCGGTGGTCGATGACCAGGCCAGCTACCGCAAGGTCGCTTTCAAGGTGTTCAGCATGCCGGAGACGGCACAGGGCCAGCTGCTCCAGGAAAACCTGCTCGGTTCGGCCAGCCTGTACATCCTCTGTCCGGGCGGAAACGGCAATCTGCCCTCGGTCCTGTTCACCAGTCTGGAACCGCAAATTGCCTACAACGAGGGGACCCGTCACCTGACGGTCTGCGGGACGAATTTCAACATGCTGGAGGACAAGGGCCGCTACACGTTATCGGCAACCTATACGGCCGCGGTGAGCAGCACGGACAGCAAGTCGCGGTTCATCATCCCTGCCGACAACATTTCGTTTCCGGAAACCAACGTCATGGACATCATCCTGACCGAAACCATGCCGGCCGGGTCCTATGCCTTGTCCTTTGACTGGATCGATCCTCCGGCCGGCATCCCCAAGAATCTGACCGCGCCGGTCCTGCGCGTCGTCATGAGCGACGACCGCACATACAAAAATGACTGCTACGGGATCGTCGCGGTTGTCCAGCTTAAGAACGGCCTTTACAACAGCATGGAGTACAAGATCCGAACCTACAAGACGGAGGAAGACTTTGCTGCTGACGCGGCCAATGTCCAGGAAGTGCTGCTGGCTTTCCGCGGGATCTTTACGGTTGAAGCTAAAAATGCCGATGGGCCGGCCCGGCTGACCGCCGTGTCGGGAAAATCGACCGATAACGGCGGCACCGCGTCCGCCAACAACCTGGTCACGATCAACAACTGCATCGATTTTGAAGACGGAACGGTCAGTATCTACTACGAGGATGCCGGTATTGACCAGGCGATCTGCGTCGATTTCGACGGCAGACTTTACACCTCGCAGGAGCGCTCCCTGATCTGGTCCGGATACGCGGCGTTCACGGCGATCAAGAACGGCGACGAATACGGCCTGATCCCGTACAACAGCACAGGCGAACGGCTGGGCGGCTTCGAAGGCAGGCCGATCACCCTGATCTGGCCCAGCGGCCTGGGCGTGGCCCAGACGATCGGCGGCATGATCTTCAACCTGTCCTATGGCGCCCTGGGCGTGATGTACAGCGACGACGAGGATACCGGCAGCTGGCCCAGCAAAGTTTCCGATCTGGACGCCAGGTACCCGGTTGCCGGACATGTCCTGTCCTTTTCAGCGGCCCTGGACCTGAGCTTTCTGATCCCGCAGCGATCCAAGACGACCGAGGAGAAAAACTGGGATTCGATGGTCGCCTGGATGAACACCGAGGACCAGAACGGCACCTTGCTGCGCAACCGCTGGAACGGACTGGAGTTCAACGGCAAGCTGCTGGGCGACGAACCGGCGGAGGAGTCCAAGGTCAAGGACGAAAAAACCGGCAAGGTCATCGTCCACGACATCCTCTACGGCTGCGGCGAGGGGTATCTTGGCTTCAACTGCGACGTGGAGGTCGCCCTGCCGCCGTATATCGAGGCGATGCCGACCATGAAAGGCAAGCTCTCGATCGCCACCGTCAACGGCTGGTCGCTCGGCGTCAGCGGTTCGATGAAGTTCACGACGATCGAGATGGAGTTCGACATCGGCCTGATCGGCTACAACGGATTCCCGATCCCGGACAAACTCTATTTCTTCGTGTCCGGGTTTGAGCCCGGCATCAACGTCGACGGCTGCGGCGTGCTCTGGATCACCGGCGGCGGCGGTGGCTTCTCCGACTTGTACAAGACGATTTTCGTCTCGTCCGGCGTGCCGCCGCTCAAGCTCCTGCTCAGCGCATCCTTTGACATCCTCAAGGTGCTCTCGGCCCGAACCGACCTCAGCCTGAGCCTGCGCGGTCTCAGCCTGACCGCTTCAGATGTTTCGCTCAAGGCGACCGAATTGAAAATCCTGAACAAGGCCGTGCTGGGATTCGAATGGTATCCGAAATTCAATTTTATCGCGGCGGTTTCCGCCGATCTGCTGGGCATCATCAAGGGTTCCGGCTACCTGGTCGTGGTCAACGACGCCACTTACCATAACTTCGTGGAGTTCTTTATCCGGGCCTTGATCGGCATCCCGGAGGTGGTGCCGGTTGTCGGCGGCATGACGGTCGGCGGCGTGGAACTGGGGGTGAACAACCAGCGCATCTGGGGCGTGCTCAGCGTCATCGGCATCAAGCTGGGCATTAGCTACTATTGGGGCGGCGACATCGACTTTGGCAGCGGCAAAGGCACGGCAACCCCGACCTTCCCGGAACTGCTGGCCTTAATCGACGAGACCGGTAAGACCGGCATCGCGCAGGACGTCCCCCTTTACAAGGATGCCGAAAGCGGCGAGACCTTATATATGCGCATCGGCACCAACGCCCATGTATCCAGTCCGACCCAATGGGTTTCGCAACTGGACAGCCGCTCCCCCGAAGCGGGCAGTGTGACGCTGCTGGGGTCGACCACAGCAACGGTCCAGTCGACCATCGACAAACTAAGTCATACGGTCCGGCTGGGTGCCTGGAACGGCGAACCCTCGATCATCACGCTGCGGTTCGCGGCCGCCTCCCGGGCTGCAGCCGGCGTCCTGGCCGGACAGATCCGGATCCGGGATGAGGCAACCAGCCCGGCCACTTCGTTCCCGCTTGATCTTTTCGACGCATCGGCGAACGGCGGCGCCGGCAATGCGGATACGGCCAATGCCAACCTCACCTTTGACCCTGCTGCGGGCGCGGCGACCCTGGCCTTTACGCTGACCGACGCGGCAAGCTTCGGCCGGACCTGGTCCATCGCGACGCCGGTCGCCGCCGATCTCATCCTGTACGATGTCGCGGCCTTGCCGTCTGTCGACAGCGTCAGCGTCGCGAGCGCGTTAAACGCGTCAGCCGGGGACACCCTCGACCTGGACGTCAGCGGCCGCTTCACGGATATGAGCAGCGTCAGCTTCTACCTGGTTGCCGAACAGGAGCTGGCGGCAGATCCTGCGGCCGTCGGCACGTTCCTGGGAACGGTCCCTTACTGGATCTTGTACCGGGCATCGTCGCCGCTGCGGCAGTCGTATCCGCTGCCGCACGATCTGGCGGCCGGCACTTACGTGGTCAAGGCGGTCTACAGCGCGGATGGCTTGTCCAGCGGCCGGGTCCTGTCTACAGAGCGGGTCCGGGTTGTCAACCCGGACGAGCCAGCCGGACTGGACGCGGTGACGATTCGCAACAGCGGCGATCTGACCTTCGCAGTCAACGTCGACGACACCAGCAACGATAACCGGACGGACAGCCGCGGCGACGCCGCCTGCGACGGCTATTTGCTCAACGTCTACACCTGCGACCCGGCAACCGGCAGCCGGACCCCGACGGACATCAGCCAGCTGACGCGGGACAAAGAGCCAGATGCAGATGGCAAGCTGCAGATGCCTGAGCTGTCGGTTGGCGGCAGCTACCAGCGCCTGGAGCAGACAGCTGACGGCCAGCTCGTTCCTGCCTGGTTCGGTCTTGAACCCGGCCAAACATACCAGGTCGGCATTGTGCCGTACAACCATGTCTATCTGGCTGACGATCAGACGATCGCCTACACGGTAACCGGGCCTGAGTCTTTTTCAAACTGTCTGGCGCTGCGCGCCGCGACCCCGCCTGAGGTGACGCTTGCCTGCCTGACAGCCAGCAGCCACCTGGCCCGGACTGTCTGGAGCACCGACAGTCAGGGACAGCCCGCCCAGGTCCCCGTGATCTATGACACGTTCCGGAGCAAGAACCTGCGTTATCTGGCGCGTGCGGACACACCTGTCAGCGGCTCCTGGTATCTCGACGGCAATGCCGCCACGGGCAGTTTCCAGGCAACAGACAGCCTGACCATCGCCTTGAGCGGTCTTTCCGACGGCGACCACACGTTGCGGCTCAGCGGCGTCGACGCGGAGGGGGACAGCTTTCTTTTGGACAAAGTCTTCACGGTCGACACGACGCCGCCCATTTTGCTGCTGTCCGTACCGGCCGGCGGCAGCTTCTTCGCGGCGGACGGCTCGTTGGCCCTGGCCGGGGTCTGTGATCCGGACAGTTACCTGACCTTGATGGTAGACGGCACGCGGGTTTTCGCCGCCAAGACGGTTGCAGCAGCAGGCGGCACCGTTTCAACGGACGGGGTTTTCCAACTGCCTGTCCGGCTGGACGCCAGCCAGGCCAGTCACGATCTGGAACTGCTGCTGAGCGATGCGGCCGGCAATACAAGCCGGGCCAAAATCCGGGTGCTCCATCCCGGACTAGCAGACCTGGCGTCGGTCCGGCTGGTCATGAGCCCTGCCACATCCGCGACGCGCAGCTGGCAGATTGCGGACGGGAGCAACCTTGCCGTGGCCGATGACGGGGCAACCCAGGTTGTCCTGGGACTGCAGGCCTTGACCAGCCGTGGCCAGACCTTTATCTTTGGCTCCGGCGGCCTCGTCGACTGGGAGGTCCATACCCTGCAGGGCGAATCCGCCCTGTCAATGGACGGCCTTCTGACCATCGAGCCGGGCAGCTTCGGGTATGTCGTCGCCAGTCTGCTGGTCGCTGCAAACGGCTCGCTTTCGTCAGCCTTGACGTTTGGCTCGGAAGCCTTCAGCAGCATCGGTAATGTACCGACACCGATACCGACGGTAACGCCGGCACCCGAACCGACAAGCCAAGCACCGACCCAGTCAGCGACACCGCCAGCGGCATCCCCCACAGCCGCAACACCGACCGGCGGGTCGGAAACACAGGTGACGAGCCAACCGACAACCACAGCAACTACGACATCTGCGGGCCAGCCAACGGGCCAGCCGACAACGGCTGCAACCACGACGTCAACGGGCCAGCCAACGAGCCAAACGACAACCACGGCAACCTCTGAGACCACGACAGGTCCGACCACCACGAGCGGCGGAGCGACAACACCGACCCCATCCCCGGTTCCGCCTGCCGAGAGCGAGACCGGCGGCCCCAGTCCCTGGATCTGGGTCGCCCTGGTGCTGGCCGCGGGCGCGGTGCTGATCTTGGTCCTGCGCACCCGGAAGAATGCTGGAAAGGGCGCTGCCGAAGCGCAGCAAGGCGGCTGATGGCGCGACCGGGACACAGGCGGCCCTGCCTGGGATGGTTCTTGCTCATATTAGGGATGCTCCTGACCCCGCAGCCTGTCCGGGCAGCCGCGGATCCGTACCGTGACCGGCAGGACTGGATCGATCGCCTGGGCGCGACCGTCGCCTGGGAAGCCGGTTTGGACGGCAGCGGCATCATCGTCGCCGTCATTGATTCAGGACTGGCCGCGAACCACGAGGATCTGGCCGAAGACCATCTGCTGCCTGGCCGCAACTACACCGGAATCGGTTCAGCCTACAGTACGACAGACCGAACCGGTCACGGGACCTTTATCTGTGGTCTGCTGGCGGCGCAGCAGCATAACGGCCTTGGCATCTTAGGCCTGGTGGACGGCGTCTCCCTGTTGCCGCTTAAATGCTTCGATCCCAACACGACGTCGTCGGTCGAGATGGTTGCCGAGGCCATCGCCGACGCGGCCGAAGCCGGCAGCGATGTGATCAGCATGAGCTTCGGGCTGCCCGACCCGGCGCCGGTTCTGGAAGAGGCAATCGCTGAGGCGGCGGCCAGGGGGATTATCCTGGTCGCGGCTGTCGGCGACGGGTCGAAGGAAAAACCGGTCTATCCCGCGCTGTATGATGACGTGATCGGCGTGGGCGCCCTGGCGGCGGATGGTTCTGCGGCGGTTTTTTCCAGCGCTGACGCGTCGGTGTTTGTCATGGCGCCGGGCGAAGGTTTGGTCAGCCTCTGGCACACCGCTCCGGACGATTACAAGGCCAATGGGTACGGTACGTCCTATGCAGCCGCATTCGTCACAGCCATGGCCGCCATGGCCAGGCAGTACAGCCCGGCGATCACGGCCGAGCAGTTCAAAGCGCTGCTGGCCCATTCAGCCACGGACCTGGGCGAGCCCGGTTACGACACGACCTACGGCTACGGCAGCGTCCATGTGGCCGCGTTTGTCGAACAGCTCCAAAAGACCGGAGGTGACTTCCAGCATCTCGATCTGAGTATCCTCGCTGCTGCCGAACAGGCGGTGTCCAGGCCAACTGACATAAAAAACAACGCCTGGCATCTGGCGGCGATCGCCGGCTGCCTGGCGCTGGTTGTCGTGATCCGCCTGTTGATCAGGCGACGGAGAAACCGACGCGGCTGAGCTTACGCTCCAGTCAGGACCTCCCGGACAAAGCGGCTGTTCTCGGCAACCTGATCTTTGTCGCGCTGGAAAACGCCGACGATGACGCAGTCCCCCGGCTTGATGTTGGCAAAGGCTTCCGCAAAATTGCTTTTCACATCCGCCGGCGTGGCGCAGCGCCTGGTCGCGCCCATGATCTTGAACGCCAGGGCCGGCTTTGCCGTGCCGCGGATGGTTTCGAACATGACCGGGATGTCGTCGTCGCAGAAATGCTCGCCGGCATTGGCAATGCCGGTGAGCGCGCTGCTGACACGCTGGGTGCGTGCCAGGTCATAGACGCAGGCCATGTAGAAATCAACATCCCAGTTCTCGTCCTCGCACAGGCGGATCACCTCAGGCTTGTGGGTGCCCAGTCCGACCGGCAGTCCGGCGTCGCGCATGATCTTGAGCCGTTCCCTGAGTTCGCCGGTCCGGCCTGCCTGGTACAGGTTGTCGGTCACCGAGCCGTGGTGGTAAATGGCGGCGGCGCTGGGGTCGGCGGCGATCTGGCGGATGTTGCCGGCGAAATTGGCCACCTCGCTGGCAGTCTGGGCGATCCAGTTCAGCTGGCCGCCTTCCTGGCGAAATTCACGCAGGATGCGCATGATGTGCTGGTCGGCGCGCAGCTGGGCGGTGTTGATGCCGCAGGCCACGCAGCGGTGCAGCGCCTGCTTGATGTTGGCCGTCGAATAATAGTCGCGCATCTGCTCGTCCAACTCATGGCTGACGTGGCTGTTGCCGCTGAACGGGTTGCCGCCGATGATCAGGCGGGTCATGCGGATGCCGCAAAAGTCAACGGTTGGCAGAAGCTGTGTCATAATCGCTCACCTCGCATCGCTACGTAATCTCTTTATACCCGAACGCGGCCTGTCCGGCAAGCGG
>JAAYJD010000272.1 GCA_012523135.1 Clostridiaceae bacterium | reverse complement strand
GCGTCAACATGTTTTTGCAAAGAATCACAAAATTTTGGCAGGACGTCGTAACCGTCGTTCCCGGAGCCGGTCCGGCGTGATATGATAAACACAACCCGAAAGAACGTGAGGTGAAGCTCGTGTTTACCGCCCTGATCGCCGACGATGAGATTGTCATCCGCGAAGGTCTGCGCGACCTGTTCGACTGGGCCGCCCACGGCAGCAAGATCATCGGCGAGGCCGAAGACGGCGAAAAAGCCTACCAGCTCGTTCAGGAACTGAATCCGGACATCATTGTCACCGACATCGTCATGCCGCACCTGGACGGCCTGGAAATGGTGTCGCGCCTGCGCGACAACGGCAACATGTCTGAGATTATCCTGATCAGCGCCTACCAGGATGTCCAGTATTTCAAGCGCGCCTTCAAGATCAACGCGGTCGACTACATTTTCAAGCCGATCGACATGCATGAGCTCGCCGACGTGATCGATCAGACGGTCTACAAACTGCGCCTGGCCCGCGGCGAAGTCGACGTTAAGGCAGAGGCGCCGTCCGGCTCTGAAGACCATAACATCCGCAAGGCGATCCGGGACCTGTGCACCTACATCAACAACCATCTGGACTGCAAGCTGACCATCGCCTGCCTGGCCAAGAAATGCTTCATGTCGGAAAACTACCTGTGCATGCTCTTCCGCCAGGAAATCGGCATGACCGTCAACAGCTACATCACCCAGCAGCGCATGCACACGGCGCGCGAACTGCTCGCGGCCGCCCCGATGTATGTCAACGAAGTCGCCCGGGAAGTCGGCTACCAGGACGCCACCTATTTCTCCCGCCAGTTCAAGAAGTTTTTCGGCATGACGCCTTTCGACTAGAAGGAAATGCTCGGACATGAAGCAGGAAGCCGCGTCCGCTGCCGCACAGCACGGCAAATATTCCCTGCGCCAGAAGGTGATCGCCTTCGTGCTGGTCATGATCTTGCTGCCGTCCGTCCTGATCTGGGCCTTTTCCAACTTCATTTTTATCCGGATCAACGAAAACACGGCCCGGCGCAACATGGCCAGCGCGCTGCAGCAGACCGAAATCATCCTGCGCAACCACATCGAATCCGTTCAGACATTCTGTGAATTCATCGCCTTCGATCCGACACTCGTTTCCTACCTGCGCCGGGCCCGCTACCAGTGGCTGAGCAAGGCCGAGGTGATCGACTGCCTGACCTACCTGACGCACATGATCGACAATCTGCAGAACATGAACAGCCAGCTGCGCTTTTCGCTCTACCTCAACCAGCCCGTGCTGCTGACCGGCGAGCGCGTCCGCTTTTTCGGTTTTAGCGAGATGCCGGCAGACATCATGGCCATCTATGCCGACGGCGCGACCAAGGGCTTCCTGCCGCCGGTCACCAAGCCGGTTTTTCCGCTGCGCGAGCGCAACTTGTATACCGTCATGCAGAGCGTGAGCGGGATTCCGCTCAAACAAGGCTCGCTGGGTCTGGTCGTGGCCAGCATCGACTCGGATGTCATGGAACAGATCCTGCAGGACCTGCGCATCAGCTACAGCGCGACGGTTTTCGTGCACGACAACAAGCAGGCGTTTCTGAAACGCACGGACAGCGACGACGCGCTCATCCGGCACGCCCTGAGCGATGTCGGCCGCCTGACTGAGAACGTCCTGCAGTACGACGGGACCGATTACCTGGTTCTCGCCGAACCGATCAAGGGCATCGGCTGGACTCTGGTGGCTTTGGTGCCGCGCAACGCGGTTCTGCAAAGCTCCTACCAGACCGCCGTGCTGTCGCTGCTGTTTTCAATCCTGTTCGCCTTTATCGCCGTCGCGGTCGCACTGATCTATTTCAGCCGCATCACCCGGCGCCTGGGCGAATTGAGCGACCATCTCCGCTTTGTCGAGAACGGCGACTATGGCCGCCAGGTACCGTTGGCGGGCGACCGCGAGATCCGTTCGCTCCAGGCCAGCTTCAACAGCATGAGCCGGACGATCCGCGATCTGATCAACGAACGCTACCGGACCCAGGTCCTGCTGCAGTACTCTGAGCTGAAAGCCCTGGAAAACCAGATCAAGCCGCACTTCCTCTACAACATCATGGACGTGATCAAGTTCAAGGCCATGCGCGCCGGTGCCGCCGAGGTTGTCACGCAAATCGATATCCTGGCCCGTTTTTTTCGCAGCACACTCGGCACCGGCAACCGAATCATCTCACTCGATGAGGAGATGCGCCACATCGCACTCTACATGCAGCTGCAAAATTATCGCTACGGCGACGCCATCGAATTTGTCAAGGATGTGCCGCCTGAACTGGCCACGGTCCCGATGCTGCGCTTTTTACTCCAGCCGCTGGTCGAAAACGCGATTGTGCACGGCATCCAGCAAAAAACGCCCCCTCGCGGCCGGATCGAAATTGCGGCGCGCCAGGAGCAGGATGATCTCGTCCTGACGGTGACCGATGACGGGACGGGCATGCCGCCGGAGATGCTCGAAAAAATCCTCGTCGCCAAAGGTCGGGTCTACGGCGTCCAGAATGTCCACCAGCGCGTCCAGGTCTTTTACGGCGACCGTTATGGCCTGTCCTACATCTATTCCAACGCGACCGGAACCTGCGTCGCGATCCGGATTCCCATCGACTATTCCGCTTACGAAAGCACCTGATCCTGGCGGATCGCATTGCACTCTTTTGCCTTTCCTGCGACATCCTTGTCTTTTTGTGGGCAATTGTCCTATATTTCATAATCTTGTCCCATATGGCTTTGGCTGGTTTGTCGGTATACTGTAGATGGTTCAAGGCGTTTATTCCAATTTGCCATTCTATCAGGAAAAGAGGTTGCGACATGCGGCAAAAAGATCTGACGGTTCCGCTGCGGCTGTCCCCGAGAAAACGGCAGCTCAAAAAGATCCTGGTCAACACCGATCTGTACTTGCTCATCCTGCCGGCTCTCGCGGTGCTGTTTATCTTCCGCTATCTGCCGATCTACGGGATCCAGATCGCTTTCAAGGACTACAACATCCGCCTGGGTGTCGACGGCAGCCCCTGGGTCGGCCTGAAGCATTTCCGCATGTTGTTCAATTCGCCTGATTTTTTCCGCATCTTCCGGAACACGATCCTGTTCAGTCTCTATCGGTTAATCTTCCAATTTCCGATCCCGATCATCATGGCCCTGGCCATCTACGAGGTCAAGAACCGCTTTTTCAAGCGGTCGGTCCAGACCCTCAGCTACCTGCCCCACTTCCTGTCCTGGGTGGTTATCGGCGCGATCTTCATGAACCTGCTTTCAACCCAGGGCATGATCAACTCCATCCTGCGCATGTTCGGCCAGGAGCCCGTTGTCTGGCTGGCCCAGTCACGCTATTTCCGTTCCCTGCTGGTCATCTCGGACGCCTGGAAAAACTCGGGCTGGGGCTCGATCGTCTACCTGTCGGCCATCATGTCGATTGACACCGATCTTTTTGAGGCGGCGCGTGCCGACGGTGCCGGTGTTTTGCGGCGCATGTGGCACATCACGCTGCCCGGCATCCGCCCGACGATCTTCTTCATCATCATGCTGCGCCTCAGCGCCATGCTCGGCTCGGATGTCGAGCAGATTCTGGTCCTGATCAGTCCGGTCGTCTACGATGTCGGTGACGTGATCAGCTCGTATGTCTACCGGGTCGGCCTGACCAACATGAAATACTCCTACTCCTCGGCCGTCGGCCTCTTCTCGTCGGTGATCGGCTTCATCTTGCTGATCAGCGCCAACTATGCGTCCCGCGCCTTTGGCGAGCGGACCTTGTGGTAAGGAGGGCACCATGAGCATCATCCAAAGCAGCGGCGACAAGGTCTTTCGGTTTTTCAACTATCTCGTGCTGGCTATTATCGGCATGATCTGCCTGTTCCCCTTCATGAACGTTTTGGCCAAGTCGCTCAGCTCCGAAGGGTATGTCGTGGCCGGCGAGGTGTTCCTGCTGCCGAAAGGATTCAACATCAAGGCCTACCACTACATCCTGACCAACCAGAGCTTCTGGCGCAGCATGGGCAACTCCGTCTATGTCACCGTGGCCGGAACCGCCCTGAACACCATTTTTACCTTGTTCGTGGCCTATACGGTTTCACGCAAACATGTCGTCGGCCGCAGCCTGATCATGTTCCTGTACATCTTCACCATGATGTTCTCCGGCGGCATGATCCCCACTTACCTGGTGGTGCGCCAGTTCCATCTGGTGGACAAGTTGGAGGCCTTGTTCATCCCCGGCCTTGTTTCCGCCTTCAACCTGACCATCATGCGCAATTACTTCTCCACCATCCCGGACAGCCTCGAGGAGTCGGCACGCATCGACGGCGCCGGCAACCTGCGCATCTTGTTCCGCATCATGATCCCGCTGGCCTTGCCGAGTATCGCCACCATCTCGCTGTTCGTCATGGTCGGTTACTGGAACGATTACCTCGGCCCGCTGATCTACATCACCAGCACCGGCAACCGCACCCTCCAGGTCTTCCTGCGCGGCATTGTCAATGCCTCGAAGGACATCAACATGAACGATTTTGACTCCTTGTCCGAGCTCAGCCTGGAGACCATCCGCGGTGCGACCGTCTTTGCCGCGACCTTCCCCATCCTGATGGTCTACCCGTTTCTGCAAAAGTATTTTGTGGCTGGCGCGACGGTCGGCGCCGTCAAGCAATAAGGATGAAACCCTTGCGCCAGCCGTTCTGATTCAGCTGGCGCAGGGGATTCAGATAACCCGCTGCAGGGTCTGCAGCAAAAAAGCCCAACCGAAAAGAAGGAGGATTCAGTATGCACAATCGGATCAGAATCATCGCGCTCTTGGTAACTGTGCTGCTGGCGTGTTCGTTGCTCGCTGCCTGCACAGGCGGAACCACGACGACAACAACGACCAAGTCAACAACAACCGGCCAGGGCGGGACCACCACGACATCTGCGACAACCACCGGAACCACCGCACCCGGTCCCAAGCCGAGCATCACCATGTACGGCCCCTCAAACGTCGAGGAATTCCCGGCTGGTGAAGACGAGAACAACAACAAGATCATCAACTACATCAAGGAAATGACCGGCTATGACGTCACCTGGATCATCGCGCCGCGCGACAACGGCCGTGAAGCCATGAACATGATCATGG
>JAAYJD010000271.1 GCA_012523135.1 Clostridiaceae bacterium | reverse complement strand
GGAACCTCTATCTTTTCTTCAAACTTCGTTTCCGGTATTGGGCTGATCGGTTTAGGTTTTTCCGCATGAGCTGGCGGAACAGCAGCCGGTGGCGGAAGGGGCGGTTTAGCCGCGACTGGTGTGACAGACAGGATCGGCATATCTTCTGGCTTTACCGGTTTCGGTGCTTCCGGCTTGGTGGGCGATGAGGCTTGCGGTGGCGCGGGGGTATCTGCCGGCACCGGTTTTTCGGTCATTTGTGTTTCGGGTTTGGCGACAGACCGTTCAAGTGCTTCATCCTTTTTCGCGACCAGCTGCGGAATTTGCAGTTTCTCATCCGACTTGGCGATGTTTTCCTCCGGGTGTTTAACCGGCTGCTCCGCAGTGACTGCGGCTGCGGGTGGTGGCGCAGCTTTCGCAGGCGCCGGCCAGACGGGCTGCTTGGCTACGGTCCTCATGTCCGGCGGCGGTACGGCGACAGCATGCTGCAGGGGGGCCGCTTTTGGCTGTTTGTGCTTGCCGGGCGCCGGTGTCTCAGGCGCAACGGATTTGACGTCGTTTCCTTTTTTCTCTGGCTGCGTCGCGCTGGTCTCGTCGATGGTCAATCCGTAAATGGCATATGCGCGCTGCTTTTGGGCACGCAGGCTATGTAAGCCTTCAAAGATCCCGATCGCATCGTAGATGTTGAAGGTGTCTTTCGGACTGGGATGGCTCCAGCACATGGCGTACGTGCCGCTCTTGTGAATGGTCATGCTGGGGTTGCCGTCTGTATGGTCCTTGGCGATGCAGTGGTAGCGTCCGGCCTGGTCGGGCTTTTGACCCATTTTTTTCAGGTAGTCTTCGAGTTTGCTGCGAACAAATTCATCTGCTTGCTTTTCCGTCATTGAAAGCTCCAATCCAGATCTGGTGACCTGCATGTGTTCGGAGTTGCATCAAGATGACTGACAGGATGTCGCTCAAGGGATGGCATTGTTGACCCGATGGGGTTGGATACTGCTTTTTATTATAGCAGATTTGCCGCCTTGCATTGAAGCATCTGTATTTTTGACCTAGAATGGACAAAGAGAAGACGGCGCCCGACCGCCGGAAAGCAGGCTTGTGCTCTTGGCCATGAAACTGATCAAGCAAAACACAGCGCAGCGGCGGGCGATGATCATCGGCGGCCCGATCCCGCGCACCATCCTGATGCTATCGGCTCCGGCGCTCCTGTTGGGCCTTGTCCAGGCGATCATCCCGATTATTGACGGCCTTTTCATCAACAACATCGTCGGCACGGTCGCAGCCAGCGCCATCCACTACAGTGCGCCGCTGGTCGGCATATTCGGCGCTTTGGCCCAGGGGCTGAGTGTCGCCGGCATGGCGATCATCGGGCAGGCTGTCGGCAAGGCGGACTATGCGGATGCCCGCCGCGTGTCGGTCCAGCTGACCGTGGCTGCGTTCCTGGGCGGGCTGATTCTGGTTCCCCTGATGATCGCGGCTGCTTTTCCCATCGCCGCGCGGGTGACGCCGGAAATCTCAGACGCCGTGCGCACCTACCTGACCCTGAACGCGCTCGTTCTGCCGTTTTCGTTTATCGGGGCCGTCTACAACGCGATCAAGAACGCCTACGGCCGGCCCGAAGATACCTTTGCGCGCATCCTGATCCTGATGGTGCTGAAGGGTGCCTTCAACAGCCTGTTCATCGGGCTTCTGGGCTGGGGCCTGGTCGGCGCCGTGCTGTCGACCTTGACGGCCAACATCCTGATCTGCGTCTGGATGTACTACGAGCTGTTCGCCAAACCGGGCCCGGAACGCCTTTCGCTGGCTGGTTTTCACGTCGACAAGCCGATCATGCGCGAACTGGGCCAGGTCGGCTTTCCCTCGATCCTGTCCAGCTTGATCCTCAACCTGGGCTTTGTCCTGATCAACAATGAAGTGCAGAAGTATGGCGCGATCGTGCTCAACGGGGCGGGAATCGCCAGCAACATCTCAAACCTGTGTTTCCTGCTGCCCTCATCCTACGGCACAGCGATCACAACCCTGGTCAGCATGAACATCGGGGCCGAGCAGGAAAAACGGGCCAAGCGGGCCTGCTTCGCCGGCTGCGTGATCAGCTCGCTGACCGCCGCGCTCCTGATTGCCATCATCGTGCCGCTGACGCCGCGCCTGACGCTCTTTTTCACGCGCCAGCAAGCGGTTCTGGATGTCGCCAACAACGCCCTCAGCATCTACCTTTACGCGGTCATCGGGTTCGGCATCACCATGGTGCTGCAAGGTGCGTTCATCGGGCTGGGCCGAACCCGGATCACGGTTGTGATCAGCCTGCTGCGTGTCTGGCTGCTGCGCTACTTGTTCATTCTTGTCACCGAAAAATATCTGGGCTATAATGCGGTTTTCTGGGGCAGTTTATTTTCCAACTATGCCTCGATGGCCATCACCCTGATCATGATTCTCAAGGTCAAGTGGGTTTCGGTCATCCCGCCGCGCCGGACAACCGCCTCGTGAAACAAACAGCTGACCGCATTCCTGACGCGGTCAAACGGGAATGGAGGAATCTGTGGTGGATATCATAACGGCACTGGGCCTGGCGATCCCGGCCGGACTCAACGCGTACATTCCGCTGCTGGCTGTCGCCCTGGCGCAGCGCTTTGGCTGGCTTTCCTTGCGTGCACCGCTGGATTTTCTCGGTGAATGGTGGATGATCGCCGTGATCGCCGGCCTGCTGGTGATTGAAATCGTGGCGGACAAGATCGCGGTGGTGGACCATGTCAATAACGTGATCCAGACGGCTATCCGGCCGGCCGTTGGCGGGATTGTTGCCGTGGCCGCATCCGGCAGCGCGTCTGAGGTCAGTCCGTGGCTGCTGATCCTGGCCGGCGTTATCCTGGCCGGCGGCGTCCACATCGCCAAATCGCTGACCCGGACGGTGGTCGACACCGCATCGGCTGGAACCGCTGCCCCGGTGGTCAGTACGGCGGAAGATGCGGGCGCCGCGGTCTTGTCACTCAGTGCGATCCTGGCCCCGATCCTGATGTTGGTCCTGCTGGCCCTGCTCGCGTATGGCACGTATCGCCTGTTCCGGCATTACCGGAAAAAACGCCCGGTTCAGCCGCGGCAAGATGGAGGTTGTTGATGGAGACAAAACGCTTTTTCGGCCCCGTTGCCGCAGCCATGGTCGCGTATGACCGCGGCGACCCGCACCGGATCGGACATTTTCTCAAAGTCGCGGGTTTTGCCCGCATCATCGCCGAAGCGGAGGGCCTGGATCCGGATCAGCTGGCACTGATCGACGTGGTGGCTCTGACACATGACATCGGGATCCGCAACAGCCTGAAACAGTACCAGAGTGCGGCCGCGCCCTTCCAGGAGGCGCTCGGTCCGCCGGAAGCGGAACAGATGCTGACGGCTTTGGGCTTGCCCAAGCCTTTGATCGAGCGTGTTTGCTGGCTGATCGGCCATCACCACCAGGTTGACAACATCCAGGCCATCGATCACCAGATCCTGGTCGAAGCTGACTTCCTGGTCAATGCCGCCGAAGGGAAGATGGATCTCGCCGTGATTCGCAGCACGCGTGAGAGCTTGTTCAAGACCCGGACCGGCCGAGCCCTGCTAGGTCAGGAATTCGCCCTTGACGACTGACCGATGAAAAAGCCCCGCTGCAGATTGTGCAACGGGGCTTCGTTTAGGGGCTAAGTGCGATCAGCGTGTTTTGAAACGGTAGCAATCCCGGCAGTAAACCGGCTTGTTGCCGCTCGGCTTAAAGGGGACCATGGTCTCGCGTCCGCATTCGGAGCAGATCGCGGCGAACATTTCCCGGTCACCGCCGCGCTGCTGGTAGTCGCCGCGGCCTTGCCCGCCGTTGCGGGATTGCTTGCGGGCTGCACGGCAGGCGGGACAACGCTGGGGCTCGTTGTCAAACCCCTTCTCCCGATAAAATGCTTGTTCATTCTCTGTGAATGCAAATGTCGCGCCGCAGTCTTTACATACGATGTTCTTGTCTGGCATGTTCAATTTCCTCTTTCGTTTTTTGGCTCGTTTTCTCCGGCCTGGTTAAATGGGTGCCTGTGCTCTGCTGTTGCGCATGAACGCAATCAAGACTTTCGTTCCTTCTTGTCATGATAGAGGGGGATCCGTCTCCCGACAGGCATGCCTCCGATCCTTGACGTCTTCCGATGTTGCTGTCCGGTTTCGGGGGTTCCTGATCCGGGCCTGGATAAAATGAGCCTTACGGCCACGACTTCTTCAGTAAACGCCGTTTTAACGCTTTTGTCAAGACCCGCGCGTTGCATCCTGCCCTGAAACATCAACACCTCAGTGGCATTCAGTTCTTAACGCCACACCGGCTCAGCACGGGAGCCGCAGAGTCAATTCCGGCGAACGCGACTAATCTATGATGAAACGTGTTCCAGAATGCCCTGGTTCTGGATCGGTAAGCTCAGGGACTGGCCTGTGCCGGTGAAGCATGGTTCAATCTCCATAAATGCACGATAAGATTTGCGGCAACTGTCTTGACAAACAAAAAAACGTATCATCGTTGGTCTGGCCAGTCGTTACTGATCTCAGTTCAAAGCCTGGCGTCAGCTCCACGGAAGGGGCAGGGGAGGCCCGGTTGCTGTTCAGACGGTCCGCCCGTGGCGCAGGCAGGCTTCGGCCTTGCGCTGAACTGCCAGCTTGCTCCTACGCTGAATGGATGATTAATTTCCGGTGAAACGGACATTCACCCGTGTTCATAACGCCAGCTTCATGCTCTCAGGTGTTACGGGGTTGCTGTGCGATAAAATCGTTCTCAGTGAGCGAATAGTGACCTCCTTTTAGACCTTTATGTTTGATAATCCATAGGGCAGGCCGCCAGATATGTTTGTGCATGGCCGGCGAAGCGCTGCCGATCATCCAGCAGTTCCGATCGCATTTCCGGACTCGTTCCCTGACGCGATTGGCCTGCTCGGAATGCCATATTTCATCCCAGGACTGGTTGTGGAGATTTCCCATGACTGCTTTTTCCGCCATGCCGTTACAGGGGATAACATCGCAGTACGGATCAATAAAAAAAGCATCGTTTGACATGCCGCAGGGCAGGAGCCTTGGCTGACCGTAGATGTAATTGATAAGCCCATGATTGAAGTAGGCCCTGAACCATTTTTTAGGAGAATTGCTCTCCAACAGCTCATTGATCAGCTTCTCGATATTCTGCGCCACCTTCAGCCTGTTCACGATTTTGTTGTCCGTTTTTTTAAAATAAAATGAATTATGGAGCGTTCCTGTGGCAAACTCCATATTCAGTTCAGCGGACAGCCTGTAAAGCGGGATCAAATCCTCCGCGTTCATATCTTGTATCGTCATGCCGAATCCAACATCCGGGTGCTTCATTTCCACCAGCATTTTCAACGTGCCGTATCCTCTATTGAACCCGTCAGGGATTCCTCGGATTGCATCATTGGTTTTCTCCAGCCCTTCAATGCTGATACGGATGCCGACTTTAGGAAACCGGCGGCATAAATCGAGGATTCTGCTGGTAAAATACCCGTTTGTTGAGATGACAACCCGGTCTGATTTTTCGGCGAGTACAGCCACGATTTCCGGCAGATCTTGCCGGACAAACGGCTCTCCTCCCGTTACGTTGACAAATTTCATTTCGGGAAGCTTTTTAATATCATCCAAAGTAATTTCTTCGCTGGCTTTGGTAGGGTATAAATAGCAATTGCACATATTGCACCGAGCATTGCACCTGTACGTGACAATGACCGTACCATATAATTTTCTTCCTGGCATCTTGATTCCTCGCTTGCTTTCAAGTCAGACTCATGTCTGGCTGTTTTGCCGTTGACCCCGTGTAGATATCAATCAGTTTCCCGCAATACTCATCGATGAAATCAAATTTGAGATGCTGGCAATTCTGAGCAAAAATCCGACATTTTTCGCGGTCATGCCACAGGTCGGCTATCTTTTCCTGCAAGTCGCCGCTGTCGCCGCTCCTGAATAATTCACCGGTCCGGCCAATATCGATCAACTCTGGTATGCCGCCGATGTCGGCTCCCAGCACAGGTGTGCCGTACATTTGTGATTCCATGACAGAAAGAGGACAATTCTCATACCATTCAGATGGACATACACTGAACTTAGCTTTCCGGACCAGGTTCTCCAAAGCTGCGCCGGTTTGGAAACCGACGTTGTTGATATTATGAATACCGGCTGTTTCTGCTTCAAGCAGCCCCCTGCCGGCAAATACAAACGGTATATCCGGCAAATGCCTGCAGGCATCGATCAGGGTTCTGAATCCTTTTTCTTCTGAAAACCGCCCGATGTAAAGCACATAGTCTTCTTTCGCGGGTTCTGTTTGCTGAACCCGATCAATCGGATTGTGCAGAACAATGGTTTTGCCTTTCAACCGGGGATTGGTCAGGATTTTCTCCTGTAAGAAAAAAGAAGGGCAGATGACGGTATCAATCAGCCGATAGGTTTTCAGCGCCTTGTACAAAAAGGCTTCAACGCTGCCTAAAAAGCTGCGCAGTGTTGAGCCGTGAATGCACTGATCCATCGTGCAGTGAACATACCGGCCACCGATACACTTCTCGCAATTTCGATGCGTGATGGGATTTCTCAGCATGTGATTCGGGCATACAAGCTGATAATCATGCGCGGTATAAATGATTTTGACAGGCTTTCCATGTTCTTTGGCAAAGCTTTTAATCTCATACAGGATGGATGGGGTGATTTGGAAATTGAAATTATTCAGATGAACGACATCGGGCTTGAAATCGTCCAGAACCTTTCTGATTTTCCGCCTTGCTTCAACGGAGTACACAATTTTAAACGGGTAAAGCAGCCTGCTGATCTTCCCGGAATGAAAGTCGATATTGGCTGTATAGCTCCCTGCACGGTTTCCGACAATCCGGTCTTCGTGTTCCATGCCGAAATACTCAACCTGATTCCCTTCGGACGCCAGGCAAGCCCCGACTTTGAAAAGATAGGTTTCTGAACCGCCATTCGGATACAAAAACTTGTTGACCATCAATATATTCATGTTTTTTTATCAGCTTTCCCGGCATGCTTATACAATTTCACTGTCTTTTCGACGACATCGTCCCAATTATACTTGCTGCAGATATAGGCACTGGCCGACTGTCGGAATGCATGCGCAATATCGGGATTCTCCAGCAGCCAACTCATTTTTTCAGCCAGATCAATGACATCACCTCTCCGGAAACAAACGGCCCGCTCACCGACCACTTCAGCATTTTCAGCAATATCGCTGACCAGGCAGCAGTTCCCGTAACTCATCGCCTCCAGCAGACTGATCGGCATACCTTCAACATCGCTGGGCAGGACATACAAATAAGCATTGCTGAAAATCGATTCCAGCTCATCTCCCTGGATAAATCCCGTCATGACAATACGCGGATCTTCCGAGGCCTTTTGCCTGATCGCCGACAGGTAATCATCTGTGTGGCTGCTGCCGCCAGCGATGACGAGTTTTTTCCCCGTATCAATTTTCTGGAAGGCGTCGATCAAGTAGTGGAGGCCTTTCTCGGGGACGATGCGGGCCAGAAATAAAATATAGGAATCTTGAGTCAATCCATATTTATTCCTGATGACCGTGTCGTCCCGTTTGTCGCAGCGCGCAATACCGTTAGGAATATATTCCGCGGTTCTGCCATATTCTGATAAAAAATAGTTTTGGACATTCTTTGACAACACGATGAGTTCATCGGCATAGCGGGCAGCGATCCTCTCGCCGAATTTCAGGTATTTTGACGCCAGGCCGCCCCACTTTGAGCGTTGCCAATCCAAACCATGAATGGTGGCCACGGTTCGCATTCGCAACAGATGCGGAATCCAGATCATGGCGCAAGGCCCTTCAGCATGGTAATGGATAACATCATATTGGCCGAACAAGGCGCGCAGCGTTGCCAAGAGGGAATAGACCAGTGCATTCAGACTCCCGGTTTGAAACGTGGGGATCGTGATGATGCGAATGCCCCTGTATTCTTTTCGGGATGCGGCCGAATCGAAAGCGTCATGTTCTCCTGACACAGGATGTCCGGCGCGGTTATAGGCATCGACCCTGTGGCCTGACAGAACCATGCGCGTCGCCAGTTCATGAACGACAATTTCAACACCGCCCTCACGGGAAGGTATTCGTTTATGCCCGATCATGGCTATTTTCAGTCCGGTGTCTGTCTGTCGCATGGCCTATCTGATCACTCCGCTCCAAGCCTGAGCAGGACATAGACGACTGTTTTAATCAAGATCCTGACATCCAGCATGATGGACCAATTGTTGATGAAAGCCATGTCAAGCTTCAGCACATCCTCAAAGTTTTTGATTTTGTTCCGCCCGCTCACCTGCCACAGCCCTGTAATGCCCGGCCGCATGACCAGTCGCTGCTTGAACCTGCTTTCATAATGCATAAACTCATCTTCCGTTGGCGGCCTTGTGCCGACGAGGCTCATATCTCCCAGCAATACATTGAAGAACTGCGGCAGCTCATCAATGCTGGTTTTTCGAATAAATCTGCCGACTTTTGTCACACGGGGATCATTCTTCATTTTGAACATGAGCCCTTGCATTTCATTGTGCTGCATCAACTCTTTTTTTCTTTTTTCAGCATCCATATACATCGATCGGAATTTATAGATCCTGAATCTCCTGCCATTCTTGCCAACGCGTGTCTGGGAAAAAATGAAAGGTCCGGGTGATTCAATCATGATTGCCGGGACGACAAAGATCCCAACGATGACCGTTGCGATGATTCCGATCAGCGATCCGGCGATGTCCTCCGCGCGCTTCAGCAGGAGAGCGCCTTTGTTGAATACTCTGGGTTCGAATGTCAGCACATTATGCCCGTATACGGTGTTGATCGTTCTTGCCCGCATGTTGAAAGCATAGTTTGACAGACTCAGATGGATCGTCAGACCGATGTTTTCCAAATCAAGGATCAGCTCATCCAAATTAAAACAATCGGAATGGCGAACGCTGATAAAAACTTCATCCACAACTGATTTTGTTATCACATCTATCAGGTTGTCTTTGTCACTCACAATCGGGATGCCCGCGACAACCTGGCCGGTCATATTTTCATCGATGACGGCAATGCCTGTAATTTGCGATTGCCAGTTCTTGTTGTCAAGCATTTTGCGGACAATAGAACAGACTTGATCTTTTGTCGTAATCAGCAAAAAGCTGTTGATAATGTTGTTTTTTTTATAATATGAAATAGAAAACACTTTGAAGTATTGGCGTGCAATATAGTCGATCAGGATGTTGATCAGGAGTAGGCTGGCCAGGAAAAACCGCGAGTAATAGGAGCCGGCCTGAAAAAAGAAAAAAATCCCGCTAACCAGCAGAGCCGCCACCAGGTTGATCTGGAATACATTGACAAATTCGTCATAGAAACCACGCTTGTAAAACCCATCGTAAAAATCGTGCACATTGTAGATCAGGATATGGCTCAACACGAGCAGCAAAAGCAATAAACCGTATAAGGTTCCCTGAAGCTTGATCGTTATGACGCCGAAGCGAATCCACATCGCAATGAAAAAGGACAGGCAGAGACAGGCCAGATCCAGTATTTGTACGTATATTCGGTATAGATCTGTGTTTTTGCCGGTCATGACTTGGCTCATCTGCCTTTCGTCTTGTCCTCTTTCTTGCCATTATGGTTCATGAACAGGTTGAGCCGTGCAGCCAGATAGATACAAAGGCTCCACAAACCAAGCAGAACAGCTAAGATGATCAGTGTCCGGTGCATAAAATCATTCAAGGTTTCATCAGTGGCTTGTGACTCAATTTGACTTTGATGTGACAATAATGATCTGACATCAAAATTTGCCAATGGAATCTTTTCATCGGGAATTGAATGTAAAGACTCGTTATAATCTTCAATGTTGACTAAAAAAATAAATAAGATGATGGAAACCATAAGCGTCATGAAGATAACACTGCGTTTTTTCATTGACAACACCTTCTAATCATATGAAAATCACAAAAGGCAGCTTGCTTAGAAACGTTTTGGAAGGCAACCAATCATCTGTTATGGAATCGGTGTGAGACAACCAGCCGTTACTGATAACGCGGTAGACCAGAAGTACGCTCAGGGCCATGGACGCGAGGTTCATGATTTGAGCTTTGCCTTTTCATCAACCCAATGGTTCCGGCGCCTGCATTGTGCCGAAACATGCGGTTCGTTCCAGGCTTGCGGACAACTTTGTTATGCGGTCTTGCTTGTCAAGGTGTGGTTGCAAAAAAGCATTTTCACAGAACCACCCATGCCGATATTTTAAACGATGTCATATTATGACACCCTCTTTATCGTAACATGCGCTACGTAAAAAAACAAGCGAAATTTAATGTATATGTAAAAATTCAGTAACACTGTGTTAAAAATTATCAGGCCGCTGGCATTGCCCGATCCTTTACCGATGATGTCTGTTCGGCTATAATAAGCATAAACAGCATACATCCCTGACCGCAACATGTTGCTATGTAAGGGTGGGATCGATTTGATCATCATTTCTGATTGCCTGACATCAAAGCCTGATGAAGGTTGCCTGAAAGTTGCGACAAGTCTGGCGATCCGGCTGAAAGAGGCTTTTCCGGAAACGATGATCCTGACGTGCGGCTCAAAACAGCACTTTTCGGGCCATTACATCCGTTTGAACAAGCTGTTTGTCAACAGGCAGTTATTTCACATTCTTAATAAGACTGCGGGTTCTGTTCTCTATATTCCTTTCGCATCCAACACGACAGCGAGTGCTATGCGGGCTTTTGTTTTATCCGTATTCAGCCATAAAAAAATCAGCGTTCTCTTTGCCCTTCAGCATCCGATGAACAGGTTTGCAAGGATCTTGCTCAGGACCAGTAAAGTCAGTGTCATCGCCCTGGCCAAAGATTCACAAACCTATTTTCAATCGCTGTTGGGAACGCGTGCGTTTTATCTGAAAACAGGGGTCGATACCGATCAATTCAGACCGGTAACGCGGGACCAGAAAAATGCCCTGAAAGAAAGGTATGGTATTCCGGCAGACATGAAGGTGGTTCTGCACGTCGGGCATTTGAAAACAGGCCGGAATCTGGATATCCTGCAAACAGTCGACGCGAAATATTTCATCCTGATCGTTGTTAGTTCCTTGACAAGCAAGAACGCCGACCTGAGGGCAAGACTGGAAAAAAGACCGCATACCAGGATCATTGACACGTACGTTGCAAATATCCAGGAGATTTACCAGTTGGCTGATGTCTATATATTCCCGGTTATGGCGAGCGGCAATTGTATTGACAGCCCGCTGTCTGTCTTGGAAGCAGCAGCCTGCAATTTGCCGATCGTGACAACACCCTATGGTGAAGTGAAAGAGCTGATCCATGGCGCGGGATATTACCCGTTGCATGCCTGCAGCGTGCCGGAAGTCGCATCATCGCTTGAAGCCGCCATGGGCAGCCAAAATGTTCATACCAGAGAGACCGTCCTTGATTATGATTGGAAAAAATCAGTGACAAGACTGGAAAGCATGGTTGAATGATATGAACGCATCAGATTCCCCAAAATCGCATATCGCCAACCATCATCTATCCGAAGCAGTTTCGCAGAAAAACAGCCGGATCGTTCTGGTTGGTCTGGACGGCTGCGGGAAATCGTCACAGATCAGCCTGCTGAAGCAGGCTGCTGATTTTAGGCCGTATTGTTTTGTCTGGGCCAGATGGAAACCGCTGTTGCTGAGACCGGCCTATTGGCTTTTGCAAAAGACAGCCAGCCGAAAGCCATCGAGCCCTCACTGCCGGGAGGAAGATAAATCAGAGCTAAAACGTAAAATTTTCAAAAAATCCCCAGTCCGCAATGTGTGGATGTTTATGGCCCTGGCAGACTACCTGATCCAGTTCCAGGTCAAGGTGCTCCCGCTGGTTCTCATGAAAAAAAAGATTGTCTTTGATCGCTATTATCTGGATCTGTTTGTAGACCAGGGCATCAATTTTGGTTATTCTCCTGCACGGATTGAGCAGGAAATCAGGCGTCACCGCTGGCTTTTTCCGCGGATCGACCGGTATATCTATTTAAAAGCTTCACCCGATGTCTGTATTATGCGCAAAGCGGATATTCCCGATATCAATTATCTCAGGCTGCGTGAAGGTGTTTATGATCATCTGGCCCGGCGTTGCCAGTGGTCCGTTCTGGACGGTGAGGCATCCCCCGGAGTGATCAACGATCAGATCAAGGCGCTGATTCTCCATTCAGGTCAGGCTCATTGATTGAGAGGCGTTTTATGGGCAATCAAATGGCCGCAGCACAGAAACGAAAAACCATCCTGATCGTCATTGACGGTTTGGATTATGCGTACATTGCACAACACAGCCATGCGTTTTCGTTGTTCCGGACCTTGCTTGAAAACAATCGGCTCAATCGGCTGGAATCTGTTGTCCCGGGCGATTCGATTCCGGCCTGGATAACCATCTATACCGGCCTCAATCCGGCAACGCATGGGGTTATCGAGTCGATTGACTATATGAATTTTAAAAGCAAGTCAGCCGGCGATTATTCACAGATCAAAGGGCATTGCATATGGGATGAACTGAGTCGCAGGGGGCGAAAAGTCCTTGTTTTCAATCCCTTTCTGGCTTATCCAGCCTGGGATGTCAATGGCCTGATGATCAGCGGTCCTGTCTTTGAAAGCGGCCGTGTCACGACGAACAAGGCAGATCAGGTCGATCTGGCTGATTTGCCGTCGCTCGGCGGTCTCGTTGATCACCCCAGCAAAAAAGCGATGAACTCGTTTTTATCAGAGAACCTTAAATTGACCCGGGAACAATTCAGTGCTTTTCGGCGATGCCTCAGCCGTGAGACATACGATTTTGCTTTTCTGGGGATTCTGACAGCGGACAGGATACAGCATTTTCTCTGGCGTTTTGCTGATGACGGCAAGCATGCTGCCCCAAAAAGCAATCGCCTGAGCGGCGCCATAAAAGAAACCTATCTTCTGATGGAAAACATGATCGGTGAAATTCTGAATGAATTTGGTGATGCGTATCATGTCATCGTCATCAGTGATCATGGTCACGGACCGAGATGCCGCAAGACATTTTACATCAATCAATGGCTGATCAACGAGCGGTTCATCTGCGAAGCCGATCAGAAAAAACGGGCTGTTGAGTACGCCAAGCATGCCGTATTGCTGGGATTGGAAAAAATGCATGCTGTCGAAGCGGGGGTCGGGTTTTTCAAGAGATTTGCATTTGCCCATAAGGTTAAAAACGCTGGCTATCTGTTCAAAGCAAAGGGGGCATGTTATGCGCCCCATTTTGATGGAACGAATCCATACGGCGGCATCCGTGTTTTTCGGGAAGCGTTTTCTTCAGATGAGGCCTATGAAGCGGAACGGATTCGCATCATATCAGGTTTGCTGAAGGTGCGGGATGCAGGTAAACCTGTTATAATTTGGGCAAAGCGCGGCGAAGATATCTACCCTGGTTCAAGAACAGATCATTATCCGGAAATTGTCTATTGTATGGATCCTGAATATGGCGTTGATCGTGGATTGTTCGGAAAACGGCTGTTTGGCAGCAATGCCTTCTGCAAGATTATCTCAGGCGGCCATCGGTCAAGCGGCGTGATCGCGGGAAATGCGGATGGAACAGAACATGTCGTATCCATATTGAATGTCTACGATTACATACTGGGTTTATGCTGACGAACTGCGAGCCGGCCGGGGGGACTTATGGAACATGTGATTTTTATCATGCCTGCCATGCTGGGCGGAGGAGCAGAAAGAGTCGTGACGATTCTGTCTGAATACCTTGTCAGGCATGGCTTTGCCGTCAGAATATACCTGATGAATGCCAACCAGGTCGATTATAAGCTGCCGGCACAGGTGACTGTCGATACGACATACATGCGCGGAGCTAAAGGGGTCGCGAAAACGTTGTGGCGCCTGCATGACCTGCGTTCGCTGATGAATAAAAACAAGGAGGCCGTGTTCATCTCTTTCTTCAGCATGTTCAATCTTTATCTTCTGGCAGCAGCCCTGGGGCTGAAAAGAAAAATCATCGTTTCAGAGCGCCTGGATCCGGCAAAAAGCATTCCCAATAAACGGTGGTTATTTGCCATAAGAAGATTCCTTTACCGGAGAGCGACAAAAATCGTGTTTCAAACGCCGGACGCCATGGAATATTTCGATAAAAAAGTTAAAAAAAAAGGCGTCATTATTGCAAACCCCATCATGGAAGGACTCCCGGAACGCTATGAAGGCAGGAGAAGAAAGGAGGTCGTCTCGTTTGCCCGGTTGGAACCGCAAAAGAACTATCCGCTGCTGATCGACGCGTATAAGCTGTTTATCAGCAAACATCCTGAATACACGCTATCCATCTATGGTAAAGGAAGCTGCGAGGAAGAGCTGAAGCAGATCGTCAAACAAAGCGGCCTGGAAGGTAACGTTACCTTTCATGGCTTTGACCCGGATGTGCATGAAAAAACGCGTGATTGCGCCATGTTTGTCCTGCCTTCAGATTACGAGGGATTGTCCAATGCCATGCTGGAAGCCATGGGCATGGGGCTGCCATGCATCTGTACAGACTGTCCGCCAGGCGGCGCGAGAATGTTCATCGATAGCGGCGTCAACGGGTTTCTGACACCGGTCGGCGATGTTGAAAGCATGTTCAGGAAAATGGATGAGATCGCCCGTGACGCCAATATGGCTGAAGCGATGTCAAGAGAAGCTGTCAAGGTAAAAACGCTGCTGGATAAGGAAACGATATGCGGTTTGTGGCAACAACTGATCACGGAATAATCGCGTGAAGGCCGAAAGAGCGAGAAGTTTTCTGTTTTTTGGAGATATGATGAAAAAGCTAGCATTCAGAATCGATGATGTCTGCCCGCACATGGACGAGGGAAAATTCCTCGCAGCCTTGAAGATGCTCAATGAATATGGGATTAAACCTTTGCTGGGCATCATTCCCGACAATCAGGATCCCTTCCTCAAACAGCGTGATGCAGATCCTGATTTCTGGCTGAAGATGAAAGAACATCAAAATGAAGGCTGCCTTATCGGCATGCACGGCTACAGGCATGTCTACGATCGCAAAGCGAAAAGCATGATGACCGGCAGAGGGAAAAGCGAGTTCGCAGGCCATGGTTTTCAAGTGCAGTGTGATAAGCTCGAAAAAGGCCTTGCCATTATGCAGCAACATGATTTGGCACCGGACATTTTCTTTGCACCTGCACACGCCTTCGATAAAAACACCCTCATGGCGCTGAGACAGACAGGATTCAAATATGTTTCCGACGGACGTTCTCACCAATGTTACGAGCGGTTCGGTCTGAAATTCATTCCGTGCCGTTCCTATCGGGTCAGCGTAAAATGCGCCGGCATCACGACGGTCGCTTTGCACCCTTGCCTGAACGGCGAAAGAGAGCTCGCAACACTTCGAAAAACACTGAATCGCAACAGCGCCTGTCTGGCCAGTTTTTCCGACCTTTTAGACAGCGGTAATTATCCTTTGGCTTGGCAGCTGGCAGATGAGAAATTGTATGTTCTCTACAGTCTTTATCTGGCCCCCGTTATACTCGGCGTGAAAAAAGTGTTGCGTCCGCTCAAAGGTAAAATTAAGCGAACCGGATGACCGCAAGCTTGCTGATTGGGAAGGATTCAGTTGGGTGACGGATTGTGAATGATAGGAGCCGTACGGCGAAAATGGCAAAGCGGATCATCCTGCGGGCTTTGCGTGCAAAAATATCCAGGGCGATTCCAGACCCTCTGTATCTGAAAATTCGCTACCGCGCAGAGTGTGGCAAAAAGCTGCGCCTGAAAAATCCTGTCACGTTTAATGAAAAATTGCAATGGCTGAAGCTGTATAACCGAAAACCGGAATACACCATGATGGCGGATAAATACAGCGTGCGGAAATATGTGGCAGATACGGTCGGGGATAAGTACCTGGTGCCGCTTATCGGCGTTTGGAATCGTGTAGAAGAGATTGATTTTTCAGATCTGCCCGACCGTTTCGTCCTGAAATGCACGCACGACAGCGGCGGGCTGGTCATCTGTCGCGACAAAAGCAAGCTGGATATGTCTGCGGCTAAAATGATTCTTAATCGATCTCTGCAGAAAAACCACTATTATACTGCGCGTGAATGGCCCTACAAGAATATCGTACCGCGCATTATCGGAGAGGTATATTTGGATGACAGGCCGGCAGATCAATATCCTGACGATACAACCCCTGTTCTGAATGTCTATAAAATCTTCTGTTTTCACGGTATGCCCAAGTTCCTGGTTTACACAGTGGATAGGGGGGAGGATGTGCGTTACGACTATTTTGATATGGACTTCAACCGTATCGACATGTCAGCAGGATACGAAAAAGCTGGCTATACGATCGTTAAGCCTGTGAATTTCGAGAAGATGAAATCAGTCGCAGCCAGGCTTGCACAGGGGATTTGCCATGTCCGGGTCGACCTGCACAACATATCTGGAACGATCTATTTCAATGAGATGACTTTCTTTAACTGGGCTGGATACCAGCCCTTCATCCCTGAAAAATGGGATGAACTGCTGGGCAGCTGGCTTGATTTGCCGGAGAAGAGCGATTAGCAGGAAAAGAGCGTTTATACATGAGGAAAATATTGTTCGTTATGCATGACATGGCCAGCGGCGGCGCTCAGAGAAGTCTGCTGTCTTTATTTTCTGAACTGGAAAAGTATCAGGACCGGTATGAATTGAACCTGATGTTGATGAAAAGGGAAGGATTGTTTTTTGGTCAGATACCCCCGTATATCAAGCTTGTTGAAATACCGAATGAATTGATCTGCATGCACAGCCCGGTCACAAGCAAGATTTTTTGGAAAGCATGCCGCATCAAAAGCCTGATCGCCAAGATTAAATGGCAGTTTGTGCAGAGACATTTTGATGAACGTGACTTTGGCGAAAAACAGCAGTCATGGTGGGATATTTGGCGAAAAATTGTTCCGGCATCGGGTATCCATTATGATGCCGCCATCTCATACATGCACGGCTGTCCCAATTATTACCTGATTGATAAAGTCAATGCCGACCATAAAACCATGTGGATTCATGCGCAGTATTCTGAAAAAGGCCGTGATGTGGCTTTTGACAGGCGGTATTACGCAAAGGCTGATCAAATCGTCACCGTATCGGACCGCTGCGCCGAACATTTTACCAGCATATTCCCCGAACTGAAAGAGAAAGTCAGGGTTATCCTGAACATTTCATCCGGCAAGTTAATCTGGCATATGGCGAAGATGAGCGGATATCCGCAGGAATACGAGCCGGTTCATGACAAAAAGATCATTTCAATCGGCAGACTATCTTATGAAAAAGGGTTTGATTTGGCTCTGGCTGCGGCAAAGACACTCAAGGATGCCGGTTATCACTTTAAATGGTTCTTCATCGGAATCGGTCCGCTGCACAACAGCCTGCTGGATCTAAGAGCTGAATTGGAATTGGAGGAATTCGTCGCATTTCTGGGTGAACGGATCAACCCCTATGGCTACCTGCATCACGCGGACGTCTTTGTCCAGACATCCAGGATTGAGGGCAAGTCAATCGTTCTGGATGAGGCCAAGATATTATGCAAACCGATTGTTGTCACAGAATACGGCACGGTCAGGGATAACATCATAGACAGACAGCAAGGCCTGATCGTGAAAACAGACAGTAGTGCGATCGCATCAGGTATTCAAGCACTGATCGATGACCGGAACCTGTGCACTGAACTGGAAAGAAATCTTGCAGACCAGCCAGACGATCTGGCAAAAGAATTGAGCAAATACCTGCAATTGATGGATGAATGAGTCACGATGAATATGCTGGATCGGAGAGCAGCCGCTAATATATCCCTCAAAAGCAGTGAGCTGGAACTGCTCTTATTGCTGTTTCCTTTCTTTGTGCCGCAATATGTCATGAATCTGGGCGCTGTGAGCAGTATGATCGAGTTGTATAAACTGGGCGTATTGTTTTTCGTTGTCATCAATATCAGCAGAAAAGACAGCGATCTGCCTGTTGCTTTTTATCTGGTGATGGTTTTCAAAGGTCTGGACGTGATTCCGTTACTCCTGGGCAATGCGTTTGCATTCAGAACACTGTATTTATGGTTTAAGGATTTTTATTCAGTCGTATTGTTGTGCTATATCATCTTTCTGGCCTGCAAGCGAGATTATTACAGCACGGTTCAGAAATTGTACTGGATCTTGTCCGTGTGGATAATCTTGCATGTTCTTTGTTTTTATGCGACTGGAATTGAACTGCTTGGAATCAGAACGAAAATCAGCCACAGCTTTATCGTCTGCCTGACCCTATGCCTGATAACGCAGGAACTCGGAGGCACAAGGTTTAAATGGTATGACTATGTTTTTTTGGGACTTAGTCTTTACTACATCGTTGACCGGCGCATCTCCACCGTGATGATCGCATCTGCTGCGCTTCTCATCGGGTATTTCCTGGCTTATTTCGCGTTTGCGCATCGAATCATCAATTACACCTTCATGGTCTCAGCGGGCATTGTGCTTAACTTGTCCATCTTGTTTTTGCGAATTCAGAATTACTTTCGCTGGCTGATTGTTGATTTGCTGAATGAGGATCTGTCGCTGAATAAACGGACCTATATCTGGGATGATGTCCTGCGCCAATGCCGGGAGAAAATGTGGCTGGGCCATGGCATCATCGGGGAAAACAGAAGAACAGTTCAAGTCAATATTGTCAATCCGGATGCCGGCATGAATCTGGTGAGTCCCATTCAAGTCCATAACCAGCTGCTCAGCATCCTGTACTTTAACGGGGTGATCGGGCTTGGCGTGTTTTATGCCATGCTGCTGACAGCCGGGGCCAGATTGAAAACATGCCGAAACAAGCGCGATGTCATCCTGTTGGTTTTCGGCATGACAGCCCTTATCTTAGCGGCCATCGCCGAGTTATCCTGTGAAAATTTTGGTTTTTATGCTCTGTTGATGTGTGTCGCGCTGTGTGATTATGCGAACGGACGTTCGCCAATCAGCGGGAACGGGAGAACTGAATGATGAACCGCGCCAGCAGGACTTATAAAGCGCTCAACAACATGAGAATCGCGTTCATATGTCAGGTTCTGTATTTCATGCTGAGTTTTATTTGCCGAACCATTTTCATCAGATTATTAGGTGCGGAATATCTGGGAATCAATGGCCTGTTCGGAAACATTTTTAACATTTTGTCGCTGGCTGAGCTGGGTTTCGAAGAAGCGCTGATCTATCGCATGTATCAACCAATCGCGATGAACGACACTGAAAAGATTAAAATGTGGATTGATTTTTGCAGAAAAATGTTCAGAGTCGTACTCATTGTTGTTGCAGGATTGGGATTATCCATCATCCCTTTTCTCAAGTACCTGGTACAGACACCGCAGGTTGAAGAAAGCGTCACGCTCTTGTATGTACTTTTTTTGGTCAATTCACTGACCAGCTATCTTTTCGTCTATCGCTTCACGATTTATCTAGCCGATCAAAAGAGTTATATCGTCAATTTATTCAGGCTGATCTTCAATATCCTGCTAAACGTGGCACAAATCATCGGATTGCTGGTGACACACAACTACATTGTCTACGTCCTGCTGATGATTGCCAGCAATTTGCTCAACAATGTTTTTTGCTCAAGAAGAGCGACAAAAGACTATCCTTATCTGCAAGAAAAACAGATTATGCCAATCACAATTGAAGAAAAGGCAAAGCTTTGGACCGATATCAAAAGCACAGCCCTGCAAAAAATCGGTTCCATGATTTTTTACCAGACCGATTATATCATGATTTCAATTTTGCTTGGCATCCAGTATATCGGCTATGTTTCCAATTATCTCTTGTTGATCAACACGATCAACGGGGCCATCGGCCAAGTCATCGGATCAATATCCGCGAGTGTCGGCAACCTGAACGTTCTGGAAAATGAAGAAAAAAAGCTTGATGCGTTCAATAAAATATATTTCATCAACGCCTGGATATACGGCTATATCGGAACCGGATTTTTGCTTCTGCTCAACAAATTTATCGGTGAAATCTGGCTCGATCCTGCGTATTTGCTGACGACAGGCGTCATGTATGCGTTAGTGATCAAGTTCTACATGAACGGCGTTCATTATACGGCCTACATCTTCAGAAAATCAATGGGCTATTTTTCGCAATTCAGGTGGGTACCGCTTTTTGCCGCGATTGTCAATATCATTCTGGAAGTTCTTCTGTTTAAAAGATTCGGGTTGATTGGCCTTTTTATTGCACCGATATTAATCCGATCCCTGATTGTCGAGCCGGTTGACATTCTTGTGACATATAAGAACGGCTTGAAATCTGCATGCGTAAAATATTATATCCGGCACATGGGCTATGATGCCTTGTTTGTGTGCCTGTTTTTTATCATCCGGTTTTTCCTATCCTTTATCAAGCTCGGCGGTCTGCCGGGGTTTCTGATCGACATCCTGTTTATAACAGTTGTGTTTAACGGCGCTATGGTCTTGATATTCAGTCGGACAAAAATGTTTATGGAACTGTGGAAAAAACTCAAGGACAGCATGCGCAAAGGCGAAAAAAATAACAAGAAAATTTAGAAGAGCCCGTCTAAAATGCTCAGCACGGCCGCTAAGCAAGGCTAGAATAGCGCGATGATTCCATTACCGCTATTTTACGTGCGCGTTACAGAATCTCTTGATTCATGATTAATCACGTGCTACAATAAAAATGTAGTCTTTCTATTTAGTCCGATATCTGAACAATATTGCCGCAAAAGCTGAAACTTGATAATCGAATACGTATTGGCAGAATATGCATCTGTCCACTTAACCGCCACGTGGATGGACAACTGAAAAGAGTACCCCAGGCGAAAACCTGGTTCACAAAGCCGTGAGTCTAATACACCTCAAGGTGTCATGATTGTCTGGTTGCCAAGGCGTCACATTCGATTATCTTTATAAGCACATCAATAGAAGTCTGTCTTCATTACTTTCTATATCTGATCTAATCTCCTGTTTCACGAAGCGTCATGCCCGTGAAATTTTCATTTTGACACCTCTTCGAAACCCATGTTTGTATTCCACAACATACCTGCCATACGCATTCAAGAACGCTGACAGGTTCATGCACAAGAGCATGTTTCTTGTTTTTTATTCAGAATATTTTTATTTGAAGCTGTTTCACTTAAGCATCATGATTAACCGGGCGATTTTGATATTCCCATTTTACGAATTGGCGGCATGCAAATGTTCAAACAACTTGGGAAAATCGGCCATCCAGATGATCTCGTGCGTGGTTTTGCCAATCACGGTTACTTTGATTGGATGCCTGATGAAATGTATCTCAAGACGATGTACCGCAACCACATGGGTTTTCGGCTTAATTTGAAGAATCCCAGGCGATTCAGTGAAAAGCTGCAATGGCTTAAACTTCACGACAGAAATCCTCTTTATACGCAAATTGTTGATAAATATGCTGTCCGGGATTTCATCAGAGACAGGATTGGCGATGAATACCTGATCCCGCTGGTCATGGTGTGTGAAAGCGTTGATGATATTAATTGGGACGCCCTGCCGGCTGCCTTCGCCCTCAAGTGTACACACGGGTCGGGGTTCAATATCATTTGCGGTGATAAAAGTAAGCTGGATATAAAAGACGCCAAAAGAAAACTGAAAAAATGGATGCGTATCAACTGGTTTTACCAAGGGCGGGAATGGCCATATAAAAAAGTAACCCCCAAGATCATCTGCGAAAAATTCATGTCCGAAACAAAAAATCCGCCTGATGACTACAAGGTGATGTGTTTCGGCGGTGTTCCCAGGTATATTCAGCTGCACAAGGGCCGTTTTGTCGCACATCAAATGGAGATCTTCGATGTGAACTGGAACCGCATTCCACTCGGCTCGAAATTTATCCAGGTTGACCAGCCAACTCCGAAAATTGAAATACTGGACCAACTGCTTGATGTCGCAAAGAAGCTTTCTCAAGGTTTCAGATTTGTCAGAGTCGATTTGTTTGTTGTTGACTCAAAAATATATTTCAATGAGTTGACATTATACGACGGGAGCGGTTTCCTGCGCTTCAATCCAGACGAATACGATTTCAGTTTCGGTGATCTGATTGATGTGAGTTAATCGTCAAAGGCAAGCAAAAACCCATCTGAGATCGAGTGGGGGAATAAAGCGATGCTTAAGGACATCCTCAACAAGTGCATGAACAACCAGACGGTTGCCCCGGAAGAGATATTATATCTGCTCGACCGGACGGACGAAGCCGATGAGCAGTTGATTTTCCAAGCGGCCAGAGAAACGTGCCGTCATGTCTTCGCTGATAAAATATTCCTATATGGTTTTGTATATTTTTCCACCTATTGCAAAAACAACTGCACATTTTGTTTTTACAGGAAGGACAACCATAAACCGCCGCGTTATCGCAAGACATCAAGCGAGGTGCTGGATACGGTACGGGAACTGCAGGTGTCTGGGGTTCATTTGATCGATCTGACAACCGGTGACGACCCGTTTTTCACGATGAATCCGGAGCTGCTTGGCAATATTGTCAAAGCGGTCAAAGATGAATCGGGACTGGCCGTTATGGTTTCACCCGGCGTATTGGATCAAAAAGGACTGGAAACCATCAAAGAGGCAGGTGCTGACTGGTATGCTCTTTATCAGGAAACGCACAACAGGACGCTTTATGCAAGGCTTCGGCTGGATCAAAGCTATGACACACGGATGGCCGCAAAAAAGGCGGCGGCAAAACTCGGGCTGTTAATCGAAGAAGGGCTGCTGACCGGTGTGGGCGATACGCATTTGGACTGCGTGCATTCCTTCGAAGTCATGAAAAGCCTGAATGCTTCGCAAGTTCGCACGATGACCTTCATCCCGCAGGAAGGAACGCCGTATAGCGGCTCGCCAGAACCTGACTATCGAAACGAACTGAGGAATATTTCCGTTATGCGTCTGCTTTTCCCGGATGCGCTGATTCCGGCGTCGCTCGATGTGGAAGGGCTGCAGGGCCTTGAAAAAAGGCTGCTGGCCGGGGCCAATGTCGTGACCTCAATTATCCCGCCCCAAAAGGGTTTGGCGGGCGTTGCCACCTGCGAAGCCGGTATTGACGAAGGGTACCGTACGGTGGCTGGCATTCAGGATATCTTCAAAAAATGTGGCGTGAGAAACGCGACGAAGCAGGAATATGATGATTGGCTGGTCCAACGCAAAAATAGCCTTAGGAACTGATCATGAAAAAGTTGCTCTACAGATTCTCCAAAAGAATAACCAGATTCATGAATCTTTCGGAGAAAAGACCAACTCATTGCTTCATAGTTCCTTGGTCAAACGCAGCTTTTCCCCTGACGAGAAGGAATGAATAAGATGACACGCATATTAGTCATTGGCGCAAAACTGCAGGGTGTCGAGGCCATGTATCTGGCCCGAAAAGCCGGTTATTACGTCATGGTTGCGGATCGGAACGATGATGCACCGGGAATGTTGTTAGCCGACGAAGCGTTCATTGCTGATGTTTATGATGAAAAAACAATGAGTTCATTGTTTCAGAAAGCCGATGCCGTTCTGCCGGCCATAGAAGACATAAACATTCTGACCAAGCTTGAGGAATACGGTGGCCGAATCGGAACACCCGTTATTTTTGACAAAAGAGCGTACAGCATTTCGTGTTCGAAGCAAAATTCCAACGCGCTGTTTGTTGAAAACCAGCTGCCGATACCCGCTGTCTATCCGGATTGCGGATACCCCGTTATTCTGAAACCAGATGGGCTCAGCGGCAGCCGTTACGTGCAAAAAGCTTACAGCCCGAGCGAAGTCGAGGCGTATCTGGCGGTACACGGTCTGGATGGAACGGTTATCCAGGAATATCTGGAGGGACCTTCTTATTCGCTGGAAGTGCTCGGTGACGGTCAAAATGCTTTTTTCCCGCAGATTACCGAAGTGATCTGCGATCGGGATTATGATTGCAAGCGCATCATCGCTCCCGCTCAGCTGAGCCAAAGTGAAGAACAGCAGATGCTGGCGATTGGCGAAAGCCTGGCCAGGAGCCTCAATATCAAAGGAATCTTTGATATTGAGGTCATCAGCCATCACGGGCAGTTGAAGCTCTTGGAGATCGATGCCCGTCTGCCCAGCCAGACCCCCATCAGCGTGTATCACGCCACGGGGATGAATATGGTGGAGATGCTGGTTGACATGGCACAGGGGCACGTGGAGAAAGTCCGCGTTTTACCATCCAGACAGGTCTGCGTCTATCAGCAGATCCAGGTCGGCGACGGACAGATCAATGTTCTTGGCGAGCATATCATGAGTACATGCAGGCATTTACGCGTTCACAAGGGATTTTTTGGCAGTACAGAGGCCATTACCGATTACACGGAAGGCAGTTTAAAGTGGAAAGCAATTGTCATAACAACAGGTGCTGACAGACTTCAGGCGCAAGAACGTTTTCTGGATTTCATCGCCTGTGTGAAAAGAGAATGTGGTATTGCCGACTGGGGTTTTATTGAAGGGTGAGGAGGAAGGCATACGACCAGATTGAAAGAAACCGATATCGGTGTCATCGAAGCGCAGCTGAATCAGTATGAAGCGCTTTTTATGCAGCAGACCGGGCAAACACTGGCAGAAATCGCGAAAATTGCTGTTGGCCTTACAGGATGTTATACAAACGGGAAAGCCGCTGTTATTCCTGTCACAAGCGGCTTTGGTGTCATTAGCGGGTTTGCGCAGGCGGTGGCGGCAATTCTCCGTCATTGCGGTGTTGAAACGGTTGTCACCGGGAAAACGGATGTTGCCGGCATTCAAGAGGCGTATTTGAATCGGTGTGACGTTGCCTTTTTGGCTGACGACCATGTTTGTGCAGCCCTTGGGATCGGTAGCGCCATCCAGTCCGATAACGGTTGGGCTACCGGTCAGGGTTTTGCCGCTGCTCTGGTGCAGGTAATGAAAAAACGCGGGATCACAATCGAAAACACGCGGGTGCTGATCATCGGTGCGGGACCGGTGGGACATTCGGCGGCAAGATACCTTGCCGGGCAGCGTGCGATCCCCGTTATCTGTGACCTGGATGAGCGTAAAGCAGCCGAAGCGGCCAAAAATATTGAAAATGCTGTGGTCTTACCTGCAATAACGAGTGTGCAGCTATATCCTTATATCATTGAGGCCTCCACAGCAGCTGATTTTATAACAAAGGCAGATGTGACTGAAAATACGATTATTTCAGCGCCTGGAATGCCATGCGGCATAACGGAAGCAGCCAGAGAAACAGCAACGGTTATCCATAATCCTTTGGAACTCGGAATTATGACCATGTATTTTGACTTTATAAAAAAGCTGAAATCTTGGAATCAAAGATAAAGCAAAAATCAGCAGATGATTCGGAGAAACGAGATATGAACGCAGATAAAGATAAACGATATTCGATTGCAGATTTATTCTCCATTCTCAGAAGGAGACTCTTGATTGTTGTCATTTGCGTTTTCGTGTGTTTGGCCGGATCACTGGTAGCCGCGAAATATTTGGTGGATAAGGAATATACGGTGACAGCAATCATGTATGTGGCCAAAACATCAACGGCTGCACCGGATAGTTATCAAACCCCGTTAAGTGATCTGAACTATCTGCAGAAGATCGTGATCTCTTATATCGAGGTGCTAAAAACCGATATTTTCCTTGATGCAGTGGCCAAACAAAGCAAACTGGCTAACGGAACGGGGCCGTTGCAGAACATGGTCGCCTACAATGTTATCAATGACACAGAATATTTCGAATTGCAGGTTATATCCGGCAACCCTGGCGATGCACTGGCCATTGCCGAATCGATTACCTGGCTGGCGCCGCGGATTGTATCGGAGATCAATGAGTACGATACGCTGAAGGTTCTAAGCCCGGCAAAAGCCCCGACAGGATCCAGTGGCCCAAGCCTTGCTAAATACATCATATTCGGCATTGCAACCGGCATGTTCCTTGGCTTGATCCTGGCGATGGTCCTAAGCAGAACAGACAAGCATGTCAAAGACAAAGACGATTTGCTCAGGCGTTATGATGTTCCGGTCATAGGCCATATCTTCATTCCGTTCCACAGAATGGAACCGATGCTTGATGTGAAATCGAACAGCCGTTCTGTGTACTGGTATAAAGAGCTGTTGACGAACCTTTTCGAAGATCCGGGGTCAGGCTTAAAAACGATTATCTTTTCAAGCCCGGATAAAAACACTGTGAAATCGACAAACTGCTATAATCTTGGCATCATGCTTGCGCAAATGACAACTGCAAGCGTTTTGATCATTGACTGCGATTTTCGCAGGGCTGAACCGCAGAATGAAGGTGACCTGCACAACTCGGCACTCTATCGCTATTTTAAACTGAATATGAAGCCGGGCCTATCGCAGATGCTGTCAAACAAAAATCTACATGCCAAGCTTATCAACAAGACGGATATTCGCAATCTTGATATCATATGCAGAGGAAACCTTCCCATGTATCCCGCAGACATTCTGGGCAGTTCCGCCATGAACGAGCTGCTTGAAACATTGAAAAATAAATATGATTATATTCTTATCGACACGCCTGCGCTCAATGCGAATCCGGATGCCCTGACCCTGGCAAAACATGCCGATGGCGCTATTTTAGTGGTTATGCAGGGGATAACAGCTTTCCAGGACATAAAACTGGCGATTAGCCGGTTTTCCATGAGTGACTTGAAAGTCGCCGGATTGATCTTGAATAACGGATATAAATGGTGAGCAGAAAATGGCTGGCGAATGATATGATGTATCAAATAGCTGTCGTGGGCACAGGATACGTGGGCTTGGTGGCTGCCGTCTGTTTTGCAGAAATCGGACACCATGTGACTTGCCTTGATGTGGACGGGGATAAAATCAATTTATGCAAAAGCGGTATTGCGCCGTTTTTTGAGCCAGGACTGCAGGAATTGCTGGCCAGAGGCCTTGAGCAAGGACGCCTCTTTTTTACGACGGATGTCAATCAAGCCTACAGGGATGCGGCGGCTATATTTATTGGCGTGGGAACACCCGAGCAACCAGACGGATCTGCCGATTTGTCAAGCATCGCCAAAGTTGCCCGGCAAATAGCGGAAAACGTCAAACAGGACTGCCTGGTCATCGTTAAATCAACTGTGCCGGTGGGAACCAACGATAAAGTCGAGCAGTTTGTCCGCGATTTCAAGAAGAATGGCATTCGCATCGAAGTGGCCAGCAATCCGGAATTCCTGGCCCAGGGATCTGCCGTGCACGATACGTTGCAGGCTGCCAGGATTGTGATCGGAACGAGCAGCCGGTGGGCTGAAGACTTGCTGACGGACATTTATAAACCGTTTGGCTTGCCGATCGTGTCTGTTTCCAGACGCAGCGCAGAGATGATCAAATATGCGGCCAACAGCTTTTTAGCGCTCAAAATATCCTACATGAATGATATCGCGAATCTTTGCGAACTGGTGGATGCCGACATTCTCGATGTCGCCAAAGGGATGTCTTATGATGATCGAATCGGGGCAAAACATCTGAATGCCGGTATCGGTTATGGCGGATCTTGTTTTCCCAAGGATACGAAAGCGCTGGAATTTCTGGCTAAACAACACGGTTATAATCTCAGGACAGTCAAAGCAGCGATCGATGTCAACCGTGACCAGAAAACCATTCTCATCCGCAAGGCATCAAGCCGGCTGATTACCTTTTCCGGATTGCAGATCGCTGCGCTCGGGTTGACTTTCAAACCCGGTACGGACGATTTCCGGGAATCAGCAGCAATTGACAACATCAGTTTTCTGCTTCATGAGGGTGCTGAGGTGTTTGCCTACGATCCGGTTGGAACGCCTAATTTTCAGAAATTATTCCCGCAAGGCAGGCATGAAGCCGGCAATATAACCTATGTGACCCAGCCGAGAGATGCACTCAAGAACGCGCATGCTTGTTTTATTTTTACGGAGTGGCAGCAAATAAAGGAAATCACGCCTCAGGACTACCGGCAGCTGATGCATACGCCGCTTGTCTTTGATGGACGCAATATTCTAAGTATAAAAGAGATGGCAAAAGCTCAAGTAGAATACTACTCGATCGGACGCCAGAGAAAGGGCTGAAATGGGAAAAATACTGATCACGGGTATTGCCGGATTTATTGGCTCCCATGTGGCGGAGAAAATGCTGCGTGATGGCCATGATGTCGTTGGAATTGATAATTTCAATGATTTTTACGATCCTCGTGTCAAAAAGGAAAATATCGCTGAAGTCATGAAAACGGCATCAGGCAGCAGATCGGACTTCACCATGCTGCCGGGGGATATTCTGGATCAATGCTTTCTATCTGACGTGTTCTCGAACCAAAAGATCGATTCAGTCATCCATCTGGCAGCCTATGCTGGTGTGCGGCCTTCAATTGAGAATCCGCAGTTGTACTTGTCGGTCAATGTCAACGGGACTGTGAACATTTTAGAACAGATGAAACAGCACCAGGTAGGCCGGCTGGTTTTAGCTTCCTCATCTTCCGTCTATGGGAATAACCCCAAAGTGCCGTTCAGCGAAAAGGATCCGGTTGACCAGGCCATCTCGCCGTATGCCGCCTCCAAAAAAGCGGCGGAGCTGTTTTGCTATGTTTACCACCATCTGTATGGTATCAGCATCGCCTGCATCCGGTACTTTACCGTATATGGTGCCAGGCAGCGGCCGGATCTGGCGATTCACAAATTTACCAGGCTGATCGCAGCCGATCAACCGGTACCCATGTATGGTGACGGCAGCATGGCGCGTGATTACACATATATCGACGATATCGTTGACGGCACGTATAAGGCGCTCTTATGGACTCAGGAAGGCCAACGCTTTGATGTTTTCAATTTGGGAAATGGGGATCCTGTTCGCCTACTTGACTTGATCAATATGATAGCTGGCGCGCTGCATAAGGTTCCTTCTATCAAGCATCTGCCGGAACAGCCAGGTGACGTTCAAAGAACGTACGCGGACATCACGCAGGCGCAGTCGGTTCTTGGTTACGCGCCTCAGACCGGAATTCATGACGGTATCAAAAAGTTCGTTGCATGGTATCTGCATCATTGACAAGCTGTTAGCGAAACTTCGGGCGCTATAGCGCAGCTTGCATTTCGGATGTTGTGAGCCAATTCGAAATTACTATTGACAGCCACTCCGGAAAGCTGTATATTCTGAACATCTGACAGAATAATCATTTTTCTGTACCGATAAAGGCAAACCCGTCGAAAGACGGGGGCGCAAAACCAAGGGTCTAAAGTCATTTGACCATGACAGCCGGTTGCCGAAAACATTCATCACGCATTGATGAGTCCTGTTCGGTTAACCGAGCAGGATTTTTTGTATTTAATATGGATAGAGGTTTATAGATGCTGAACTCGAATAAAAAGGAAAAATATAAAATGACTGGGACCTGCTGGGCGATTCTGATCATCGCAGCGGTTTTATCGGTCCCTGCCTACGGATTATCCGCGTATGCGATGCAAATGACAGTCCTGAAAGGATCGTCATATTCAGCGGGAAAGACCAGTGATGTCAGACAGGATGTATTGCCCTCTTTGTTGGAAGCAACGGAACCGGCAGCAGAAAAAGACAATTCCGGAGAAGCTGACAACCTGACTGACAAAAAGAATAGCGATCAAAAGCAGGATGAAAAAAGAGTGTCGCCGACCAGTCCGGCAACCGTCCCGACGCAACAGGCGCCGGCTGATCCTGAACCGGAACCAACTACAGAACCAGGTTTCTCGCCAGTGCGGCCCTCAGCAACACCAGCTGAGAGCAGAACCGAAACCACGCCGAACCTGACTGACCCGACACCAACAACACAACCACCCAGGATACTCAGCCCTACCTCTTTGCCAAAACAGATTGAACCCAGTCCTACGAAGGCGCCAACACAGGCACCGACGCTAAAACCAGTCACGCCGACAGCGACGCCAAAACCAGTCGCGCCGACAGCGACGCCAAAGCCGGTCGCTCCGACAGCGACGCCAAAGCCGGTCACGCCAACAGCGACGCCAAAGCCGGTCACGCCAACACCGACGCTAAAGCCGGTCGCGCCGACAGCGACGCCAAAGCCGGTCACGCCAACAGCGACACCAAAGCCGGTCACGCCAACAGCGACGCCGACACCCGCGCCGACAAATGCGGCGGTCGCGACAGGCGCATACTATGTCTCGACAACCGGCAGCGATACCGGTCCAGGCACGGCAGAAGCGCCGTGGCGCACCATTCAGAAAGCGGCGGAGTCGGTCAAAGCCGGAGATACAGTCTTGATCAGGGGCGGTACGTATCAAGAGCGGGTTCTGCTCAAGGTTTCGGGCACCAGCAGCGCCAGGATCACGTTTGCCAGTTACTCAGGCGAAACCGTTATCCTGAACGGCACGGGCATTGCATTAGCTGCAAGCAGAGGGGCGCTGTTCGATACGAACGGGCGATCGTACATCACCATCGATGGCCTGCGCGTCATCAATTCAGACTATTTCGGGATCGGGGACATGGCCGGTGAAACAAACAACGGCCGCAATATCATCGTCCGGAACTGTTCGACCTACAATACCGGATCGAGCGGCATCGCCTTCTTCTGGGGCAGCAACATCACGATCAGCAATAATGTGGTGGAGTATTCCAACACGAACGGCAAGGAGGAAGCGATCTCACTGCACGGCATCCAGGGCTTCACCATCAACGGGAACGAAGTCTTCGATGGATTGAAGGAAGGGATCGACGCCAAGGGCGGGTCATCCAACGGCAAGATCTACGACAACTATGTCCACGACCTTCTGGCGGGTGAATGGGACATGAACGGCATCTACCTGGACGCGTATGACCGTTACCAGACCAATATCGAAGTTTACAACAACCGTGTCGTGCGCTGCGGCAACGGCATTATCGTGGGGGCAGAGAACAACGGGCATCTGGATGGGGTGAACATCCACCACAACACCATCCAGTACTGCCGGGCCGGGTTCAATGTATCGGGCTGGGGCATTGGCTCAACCCATACGGTGGAGAATGTGATATTCGATCGTAACACCATCATTGGCAGCGCAGACAACGGCATCACCTTTTCCAATGCCAGCGCGATCAATATCCGCCTGACCAACAACACGCTGGGCGGACGCACCAGCAAGAGCGATCCGATTGAAATGACCAACGGCGTAACGTCGGTTGACGCGTCAGTCTACATAAACGGAAACGCGCTGAACCGGCTGGCGACGGGGTCGCCATACCTGACAGGGACGAACTACACACTGCTGGCCAAGGCGCCGACACCCACCGGTGTGCGCGCGGCCTCGGCGGCGGCTGGCGAGGTGACCGTGACCTGGGAGGCGGTTTCCGGCGCAACGGTATATGAAGTGCTGCGCTGTACGGAATCCAACGGGACCGGCTATTATAAGAATCTTGGCGCCGTGACGAAAACCAGCTTCACGGATAAGGGGTTGGCAGCCGGCACATACTGGTATAAGGTCATCGCCAATAATGGCCTGGCATCCAGCGATTTATCCGATGCCGCCAGTGTCAAGATCGGATCTTGAAGAACGATCTAACGATTGGTGATCGAGAAGAAACGCAAACCATGAAAGGTCGCCTGTGATCTGTGCATGCCGACAGATTGCTTAACCGGCTGGATCGAGGCTAACCATCAGCATTCGGTGGACGCGTTCCCAGGCTATGGCATTTCGGCTGGAAGACGCCGAAAGAGTGAAGCTGCAGAAGCGCGTCCTGGATCTGGCTGCATGAAATACCGCGAATAAGTATCGGACAGGTTCGTGTGGGCAGACCGCAGGGCAATGCTGTCGCCTTCTTTCTGTCAGATCATCGCTTCATTCCTCTTCATATGAATCCTGTCGGTGCTCCTCCCACTCCTTTTATGGGGTGGGAGGAGCACCGTTTCTCTTATCTTTTTACATGTTCACTATTAGAGTATCTTAATTCATGTTAGTGAAGCCGATAGAAAGGAGGATATATGCAAATCACCACGACTGCGAAGATTCAGGTTGCAGTTGCCCCCGAGCAACAACGTCTGCTGGACGAAACCATGGGTGCTTATCGCAGTGCGTGCAGCTTTGTCGCGAATTAGATCGATGAGACGC
>JAAYJD010000270.1 GCA_012523135.1 Clostridiaceae bacterium | reverse complement strand
GCTGCACGTAGCTGACCAGATCCAACGACTCGTTTGACGGATGTCTTGGATCCTCTAACGGTTCGATTTCCGTAATCTTGTCAACCCGGAAATGGGTGAGTCCGTGTTCCGGGTAATGTGCAATCAAGTAGTACTTGTTCCCGTCCCAGTGCAGCATGTAGGGGCTGACCCGATAAACATGCCCGTTGCGGCGCGTGCGCATGGTTTTGGTCAGCGTGTATTCGAAGTACTTGAATGAAACTTGTTTATTCTGTGCGATGGCTGTATGCAAGCTGTCAACAGCATAGAACACGCTTTCGTTTTGGGCCTTGATGCGGCCATCGATGAAGACCTGTTTGTGCAGGCTGCTTGCCTCGTGTGAACTTGCCAGTGCCTCAAGTTTGCCGATCAGCTGATGGCTTTTTTTAGCTGTGAGAAATCGGGCCGACTGGACTGCATCGATCAGAATCTTGGTTTCGGCCAGTTCGAATGGCCGATTGGCCCAGAAATAGGCAAACCGGTTGCCCTTGGTCAGGACAATGTCCATGCCGGAGCATCTCAGCGCTTCCATATCGGCATAGAGCGATTTCCGATCGCACGAAATGCCCTGCCGCTGCAACGCCTCAACCATGTCGTTCAAGGTGGCGGCATGTGCTTCGTCGGTATGTTCCTTAAGGTGTTGCATGACATACAGTAAACGCATCTTCTGATATGGGTATTTGGGCATATCCATCACCTCATAAGCAAACGTATGTGCCATATGGGTTCATTGTATCACAATAGCGATTCGATAAATCGGACAATGAGTCGCTTGACTGTATTGCCCTATACCATTGTACGAAATAATGGTTATAATAAGACCATGTGAAACATAAGGGATTTATGAATCCGATGAATTTGCCTTGCATGCACATGCCTGCATCGATCGTTTCGATGGCAGACGGGAAAGAACATGAATAACGATTTATGTATTGACACAAATTGCGAACGGGCGTACCAGACTATTTTGTGATTTGACGCAAAGGTACACCCTGAACGGTATACACGTATGAAGGAAGCAGAACATGGCGCATAACCCGTATAGCCTGTCATTTACAACCGGGACACTGATGCTCACGGAGACCCTATTGCTTACAGAGCATTATCTCGCTTTGGGCAGCTGGCAGAAGGTTCGCGAACAAGTCAAGCAGAGCAATCTTCTTCAGGGGAAAACGATGAAGTCAACCAGCACGCTTGCGAGCGAAATCATATCGCGGGTGCGCCTGCTCAGCGACGATCAGCTGCAGTATCTAATCCAAGCCCAGGAAAAAGATCAGTGTTACGTTGTCTGGCTGGCCCTTTGCAGGCGCTACCAGTTTATTGCGGACTTCACCGTAGAAGTGATGGGCTCGGCGCTTCAGACTCCGGAAAAAACAGTCACGCGGCCTGATTACCAGGCCTTTTTTGACCAAAAGGCAGCGTTTTATCCGCGCCTGCAAACACTGTCTGAATCGACAAAGAAAACAGTCGCGAGTTTTATTTTCAGGATGGCTGAGCAAGCCGGACTTGTGGACAACAGCGGTAAACTGCTGCCCATCATCTTGTTGCCAGGGAACAGGCTGTTCTTTGACCAACTGAGCAGTCTTGAGCGGCGATACTTCCCTGGTCTTGAGGTATAGGAGGCACCTGGTGCATGAAAATTGGATCCGGACCCATGCATGAGCGTTACCAGCATCTGCTGGCTGTCATTACGAGCGACCGGTTTTTGAAGCTGCAAGGCATTGGCAATGAAGTGCCATTCTTTATCTGTCCCTATAAACCGGATGAGGAACTGGCCATGCAGCGGTTGCAGAAGCAGTTGCGGGAAAAGGCAAACGAAGAAGGACTGAACATCCTTCACATCAACCTGTATGATCTTGCTGTTGAACAGCTCAAAGAACGTGGGCTTTGGGAACAAATTCTGGAGATGGAACCGGACATGTCCAAGGCAGAACTGCTCGAGACACTCGACGGGGTGCTCGATTGCAAGAGCAATCTCATCCCGGCCATTGCAGCAAGGATCGAGCAACAGCCGCCGGATGTACTGTTTATCAGCGGTATCGGCGAGGTCTACCCGTATATCCGGACCCACAATTTGCTGGAGAACATGCAGTCAACAGCCAAAGGATTCCCTTCCGTGTTCTTTTTCCCCGGCACGTATTCCTTCTCCGTTGAGACCGGTGCTTACCTGGATCTGTTTGACCGTTTGCACGCCAGCAAGTATTACCG
>JAAYJD010000269.1 GCA_012523135.1 Clostridiaceae bacterium | reverse complement strand
GTGCTTGCTTGTCCACCGGAAAATATAAACAGGCAACAGGCCATCGCCAGGCGATGCCCGCGACCCCATTATAGCACACTGATTATTCGTCAGACAGGGCTTGATGTTACCGGCAGGGAGTCGGTGCCGATCTGGTTTCCGCCGGCCTTCTTGGCCGCGTACATGCGCTTGTCCGCCAGGCGGATCAGATCGTCCAGGCTGGACGCCGCCTGCATTGCGGCCAGCCCAAAGCTGCAGCGCACAGTCGTGGACCCGATCAGGGGCTTGAACGCCAGCAGGCGCTGCATGCGCTTGATGGCATAGACCGCCTGCTCCGGGGTGGTGTTGGGCAGCAGCAGGACAAATTCGTCGCCGCCCCAGCGCGCCAGCAGGTCGGTGTCGCGCAGCTGGCCCTGGATCAGCCTGACCAGTGCCACCAGCACCGCGTCCGCCTCCTGGTGGCCCAGCTGGTCGTTGATCTGTTTGAAATTATCAATGTCCAGCAGCACCAGCGACAGGGGCTGATGATAGCGCCGGTTCCAGGCAGACCAATGGTTCCAGGCCTCGATCAGCCGGGTGCGGTTGCAGGCACCGGTCAGCGGATCGACACTGCTCAGGTGGATCAGCTGGTGCTTGGCCTGGAATTCGAAATACATGTGCTTGTCCAGCCTGCGGGAAAAGATCGCGCACAGCGCCAGGACGACCGTCAGGTAAAAGGCACCTGCCAAAAACTCGTTCAGGTCCAGTCGCGCGCCCAGCCTGACAGCGCTGAGAACCAGAAAAGCGATCAGGCTCAGACCGGACAACACCAGCTTGTAGCGGTAGCGGTTGGCGATGATCATGACCAGCATGATGATGATCATCATGCCCATCGCCTGGATGATGTAATGGGGCGGGTCGTACTGGAGAAAAACAACCAGGAAAAGCAGGACGGCCGCCGCTTCAAGGGCCGTCGCCAGCAGGCAGTACTGGCGGTAGGTCCTGACCCGTCCGCGGTGGTTGGCCCAGGCAAAAGCCAGGCAGGCGCAACAGACTGCCAGCCGCAGCACCAGGCTGGCCAGGCGCGCCCGGCCCTGGCTCAGATGGATCATATCAGGGACCAGGAAGACCAGTTGCATCAGGCCGGCTGAGAGCGCGATCAGCGTGATGAAAAAACGGTTGTGGATCAGCTGATCCTGATCGTAAGCCTGGCGCAGGGAGAACTGCCGGTCTTGGTTGTCAACCGTGTTTTGCACAGATCCGGCCATGGTCTATCACCTCGTGACAGGGTTGTCCAGGCAATGCGCGCCGTTACAGCAGGTGTTTGCGCAGTTGCCCGGAAGACATCGAAGACAAGTAGGCAGGCGGGATATCGAACAAGGTACGGGCGCCCGTCTGGCCTTCGCCGGCCATCCGCCAGGCAGCACGGGCGCAGGCCAGGAGAACATGCGCGGTGAAATCCGGGTTGGAGTCCAGCGTCATGCTGTAGGCCAGCTGATGCCGGTGCTCCTGCTGCTGACCGGACTGGCCCGTGCGCAGCATCAGGCCGCTGTGCGGCAGGCCCTGGTGTTCACGGGCCAGTTCCGCAGCGGAGATAAAATGCACGATCGTCTCGTAGTCGGCGAAATAGTTGGGCATCGATTTGATGTCGGTCTCGATCCGCGCCAGATCAGCGTCGGGCTCGGCGACCACGAAACATTCGCGGTAATGCTTGTCGGCCGGTGTCAGCCCCTTTGCCAGCCCCTGGCGGACGCGTTCGACGGCTTCGTCTCGCGGAACGGTGTACTGGCGGGCGTCGCGCACCCCCGGAACCCGCCGGATCGCGTCGGAGTGACCCTGGCTGACCCCCTTGCCCCAAAAAGTTTCATCTGAGCCCTGAGGCAGAAAGGCCTGCCCCAGCAGGCGCTGCAGGGAGAGCAACCCCGGGTCCCAGCCTGCGGCGACGACGCTGATCTTGCCGGCAGATCGCCCGGCCTGGTCCATGGCGGCAAAATATTCCGGAATGCGGGCGTGCGTGTCGTAGCCGTCCACCGTGTTGAAGAGCCCGGCCAGCCAGGGGCCCTGCTCGGGCAAATCAGACATGCTGCCGCCGCACAGCAGCATGACATCGATCTGACCGGCCAGCGCCGGCGCCTGGTCGAGCGCGAGCACCCTGACGCCCGGGGTAATCCGTTCGATGGCGGACGGGTCACGGCGGGTCAGGACAACGGCCAGTTCCAGGTCCGGGAACTGGCGCACGCCGATTTCAGCGCTGCGGCCGAGATTGCCGTAGCCGGCGATGCCAATGCGTGTTTTTTTCATGTGCAAACCTCCTCAGGCTGTCTCGATCCGGCTGTCTGTCTGCAGGCCCAGTTTTTCAACAGCGGCTTCGCGCATTTTGTATTTCATGATTTTTCCGGCTGCGTTCATGGGGAACTCGGTGACAAACTCGATGTAGCGCGGGGTCTTGTGCTTGGCGATGTGCGCCCGGATAAATGCCTTGAGCGATTCGGCCGTCAGATCGGTCCCGTCCTTGCGAATGACGCAGGCCATGATCTCTTCGCCGTACTGGCGGTCCGGCACCCCGATCACCTGGACGTCGCGGACATCCGGATGCGTGTAGATGAAGTCTTCGATTTCCTTGGGATAAATGTTCTCGCCGCCGCGGATGATCATGTCCTTGATCCGCCCGGTGATCTTGAAATTGCCCTGGGCGTCGCGCCGGGCCAGGTCCCCCGTGTGCAGCCAGCCGTCCTCGTCGATGGCGGCGGCTGTCGCTTCGGGCATCTTGTAGTAGCCTTTCATGATGTTGTAGCCGCGGGCGACGAATTCGCCGTCAACCCCGTCGGGCAGCTCCTGGTTGGTCACGGGATCGACGATCTTGCAGGCGACCCCGGGCAAAGGCCGCCCGACCGTGTTGACGCGGACGTCGAGCGGGTCGTCGACCCGGCTCTGCGTGCAGCCCGGAGACGCCTCGGTCTGGCCGAAGACGATCGTGATCTCGTGCATGTTCATCTTTTCCTGGACATCCTGCATCACCTTGACCGGGCAGGGGCTGCCGGCCATGATCCCCGTGCGCATAGGCGAAAAATCCGTCCGGGCAAAGTCCTCGTGCCCCAGCATGGCGATAAACATCGTCGGCACGCCGTGGCAGCAGGTGATTTTTTCATCGTTAATGATCTGCAGGGACAAGCGGGGCGAAAAAGCCGGCAGCGGGCACATCGCCGTGCCGTGGGTCATGGCGGCGGTCATCGCCAGCACCATGCCGAAACAGTGAAACATCGGGACATGGATCAGCATCCGGTCAGCTGTCGACAAGTCCATGCAGTCGCCGATCGTCTTGCCGTTGTTGATGACATTGTAGTGGGTCAGCATGACCCCCTTGGGAAATCCGGTCGTGCCGGATGTGTACTGCATGTTGCAGACATCGTGCTTGTCCAGGGTCACGGCGCGCCGCTGCACTTCTTCCTGGGGAACGCGGTCCGCCAGTTCGAGCGCGTCGGTCCAGGTCAGGCAGCCCGGCTGGCAGGAGTCGACCGTGATGATGTTGCGCAGGAACGGCAATCGCCGGATATGGAGCGGCCTGCCCGCTTCGGCGCGGGCCAGCTCCGGGCACAGCTCGCGGATGATCCCGACATAGTCCGAATCCTTATGCCCGTCGATCATGATCAGCGTGTGGGTGTCAGACTGGCGCAGCAGGTACTCGGCCTCATAGATCTTGTAGGCCGTGTTGACGGTGACCAGCACGGCGCCGATCTTCGTGGCCGCCCAGAAGGTGATAAACCACTGGGGCACGTTGGTCGCCCAAATGGCGACATGGTCGCCCGGCTTGACCCCCAGGGCGATCAGGGAACGGGCGAAGCTGTCGACATCGTCGCGGAACTCGCTGTAGGTGCGGGTGTAGTCGTGGGTGATGAATCGGAAAGCCTGTTGGTCCGGGAAGGTGTCCGCCATCCGGTCCAGAACCTGGGGAAAGGTCAGATCGATCAGGCTGTCCCGTTCCCAGATGAACTGGCCGGTTCCGGCGCGGTTGGCCTGCAGGTGGCCCCGGATGCTTTTTTTATCCAGGTAGCGCTCCATGTAATGGGCAAAATGCGGAAAGACGATCCCTGCGTCGGCCAGGTCGCCGGCCCAGCGCTTGACCCATTCCAGGGACACATACCCTTCGTAGTTGATCGAGCGCAGCGCCAGCATCATGTCATCGAGCGGCAGGTCGCCTTCGCCCATCAGGCAATAGCGGATCATGCCGTCCTCCACCACGGAGTCCTTGACATGGACATAGCGGATGTAGGCGCCCAGGTTCTTGACCGTGGTTCCGGCGCTTTCCCCGGCAAACCGGTAGGGGTGGTGCATGTCCCACAAGGCCGCGACCGCGTCGCTGGCCGCCTGGTCGAGCAGCCGGGCCAGGCGGGCCGTATCGGCATAGACGCCGTTGGTCTCGATCAGGAGCGTCACGCCGCTATCCTCAGCGATCGGTATCAGCTGCCGGAGCCTTTCCAGGACGGCATCGTCATCGACATCGCCTTCGGGCTGGGGCTGCAAGTCGGCCAGGATGCGGACAAAGGGCGTGTTCAATTTTCGGGCCAGCCGGATGTAGGCGGTGATCTCAGCCTGATTCTGCTCGGCCCGGTCTGTGTCCTTCAAACAGCAGCCTGATGACAGGCAGGGAATGTCCAGACGCAGCCTTTTGAGCAAACGGATGGTGTCCGGCAGCTGGTCGTCCGTGAATGGCGGTGCCTTGACCGTGAAGATTTCATCACCCAGCCCGCGGATCTCGATGCCGTTAAAGGACAGGTCCTTGGCCATGGCATAGATATCTGACCAGCTGAAATCCGGGCATCCCAGCGTCGAAAAGGCAATCTTCATCGTGTTTCCCCCCTGTTTCGCGGTGTTGCGATTAGACTGTATGCCAAACATGCTAGCAAAGGGAAAATGCCGTTGTCAAGAAAAACGCGCTCCGGCACCGCTTCACGGGTCCAGCAGCGGGCAGACGCAGACCGCGCCCGGCAAGGGCATGGAAGCAGAACCAGTCATCTGCCCGGCTCTGGGATCCCAGTCCAGCAGTGTCACGGAGCCGCCCTGGTTGGCGACGAGAACCCGGTTGTCGGAGAGAACGGAAAAATCCCTGGGCAGCGCGCCGAGCGAGCTGAAAGTGCCGGCCGGCCTGAGCTGCCCGTCCGGCAACATCCTGAAGGCGGCCAGGCTGTCATGGCCCCGGTTGGAGGCAAACACATGGGATCCGGCGACCCGGATTGCCGCGCAGGTATTTTCGCCCTGCCAGTCTCCGGGCAAGGTCGGCCAGGTTTCCCGCATGCTCAGGGTGTCGCCCGCGATAACCAGACGGCTGACCGCGTTGCCCAGTTCATGGACCAGGTAGGCCGTGTCACCGGGTCCGTAAGCCAAGTGGCGGGGGCCCATTCCGGGGGAGCACGCCATCTGGCCGGACCGCTCAAGCAAGCCCGTATGGGGGTGCTGCCGGTACAGCACAACCTGGTCAAGCCCCAGGTCGACAGCCGCCAGGATCTGGCTTTGGGGCAGGAAAGAAACATGATGCACATGCGCGCTGGCCTGACGTTCGGGATGCACGCTATGGCCCAAGTGTCGGATCAGCTGGATGCGCGGACCGGGTGGATCGAGCGGAAAAACGGACAGTGTGCCGCTGGCGTAATTGGCGGTGTAGAGGAACCGTTCGTCAGGGCTCAGGCACAGGTGGCAAGGACCGGCGGCTCCGGTATTGTAACGCCCGCGCATGACAAGCCGCCCGCCGACGAGGTCAAACATCGCGTAGGAACCGCCTTCCGACTGGTCTGCCGCTTCGCTGCTGATGGCGATCAGGCGATCTTGGCCGCGCGATAAAATGAGATAAGTCGGATTGGGGAGCGCCACCGTCTGCTCCACCTGGATACGCGTGCCTTCCAGTGAGCACACGGCGATACCCGGACCGCCGAGGCGGGTGTATGATCCAACGAAAAACAACATGTTCTTGTC
>JAAYJD010000268.1 GCA_012523135.1 Clostridiaceae bacterium | reverse complement strand
GCTGACAACCGAAGGCCAGGCATTCCTGAGTCTGCTGTCCGGTGCCGAAGAAAGCCCCCGGCAGATGATCGGCGTCGCTTACCAGGAGGCAAACGGCAGCCCGAAGCTTTTTGTCCCGGGCTTTTCCGCCGACCTGTCCGAACTGGGCGGCCTGGCCTATCTGGCTTCAGATGATGCAGCGGTCGAGATCCAGCCGGCCATGGGGCATATTGAAATATCGCTGTTTGGGAAACTGACCGGCCAGGCTGCCGACCTGATGGCTGCCCATGCGGACCTTTGGGGTGCCATCGGCGATGCCATGTCTGATGAAGAGGGCAACGACAGCGCCTTTTATGAATCTGTCACCATCCTGGACCGCGAGCTCTCCTTGCCGGAATTGAGCCTGGATGCCCTGGACATCAGCTACCTGGCCAAGCCGAAATCGGACGGCTCCGCGCTGCTTCTCGCGCTGCTCGACACGCGCCAGGGTTTGATCTACGATGCGCACAATTGGGTGGACAGCTCCTATTATGCGTTCGAGCGGCTTCATATCAAGCTGACGGAGAACGGCAATACGGTGGTCCACACCACGATGCTGTCCGGGGAGCAGAAGCTGAACGAGATCACCCACACCCTGGCCTGGAATGTTCCTGAACTGACCAGCAAAGCCGCCGGGGCTATCGAGAGCATGGCTCAGGCCAAGGCGGCAGCAACCAGCCAGCCGGCAAGTTATTCCGTGACGCGCTGGCTGGGCCACGCGACCATCGCCCGCCTGGTTATGGGACTTGGTGAAGCCGGTGCCGAAATAAGTGGCTCGCTGGGCATTCCGGCCGGCCGCACCAGCCAGTCTGTCGCCTTGCTGGTGACCAGCCGGTCGGATGGCCGGACGGCCGACACGCATGTCGATCTGGTCAACCACCGCAACCAGCTGCATGCCGGCGATGAAAACGTCCGTCACGCTTTCAACCTGATATACGGCCTGTTTGCCAGCGACATGGAGGCAGCAGCGCTGCCAGGCGGTTCCGGCTACGGCTACGCCAAGGTTTGGGCGTCGCTGCCGGCGAACGCCAAGCTGATCCCGATTGCCATCGAAGACCAGGAAATGCTGGACGCCGTCCTGGAACAGAACCCGCTGGACGCGTTCCCGCCCCTGCTGCTGGAACGCATGCGCGGCGGTGACAGCGGCAATCCGCCCAAGGTGCTCTACCTGGTGCCGGACATGCCGGCCCAGATTCAGGGCAAAGCACGCTGGGCCTGGCTGGAGATCGATATGACCAGCTACGATGTCGTGTCGGTTTTTGAGACGGGCGAACGCGCCGGGATGGGCGAGTACCTGATCGGTTGTTTTCCGGGCAACGGCAACTACGGGGAAGTCGGCGTAGGCCTGCTGGTCGGCATCGCGACATCCGTCGGCAGCGTCGCGGCCTTCGCCTTGACAGGCGAAGACTACAAGGTCGTTTTGCAGTCAGCGAAGAACCTCGCCCAGACCATCGGTGCCGAAATCGGCATTGTGACCGGTGTGACGGGCGGCATCGACGCCGCAGGCAAGATCGGCGAGGCCGTTGGCGGCACAGCGTTGCAGCTGGAAAAGCTCTTCGAGGCCAACGAAGGCATCTGGGTCAACAAGCTGACGTTTACGGACGGTTACAACTACGCGGTGGAGGCTTACTTCAAG
>JAAYJD010000267.1 GCA_012523135.1 Clostridiaceae bacterium | reverse complement strand
CAGCGAGAATCCACAAAAGAACCAGCCATGTGACCCTGGTTCTCAAAGAGAAGAATTAAGGAGGCTGACAGATGGGCCAGAAGGTAAATCCACATGGACTGCGCGTAGGCGTCATCAAGGACTGGGATACAAAATGGTACGCCGACAAGAAAGACTTCAGCAAATATCTTGTCGAGGATAAGAAGATCCGCGACCTGATCAAAACCGAATGCTTCAAGGCCGGTGTCTCGCGCATCGAAATTGAGCGCAAAGGCGATGAGAAAATCCAGGTATCGATCGCCACTGGCAAGCCGGGCATCATCATCGGCCGCCAGGGCGCCGGCATCGAAGATCTCAAGAAGAAGCTGACCGGGCAGTTCAAACGCAACTTCTTCATCAACGTCAACGAGATCAAGTCGATTGACACCGATGCGCAGCTGGTCGCGGAAAATATCGCCCGTCAGCTGGAAGAGCGCGTCTCGTTCCGCCGGGCCATGAAGCAGGCCATGGGCCGCTCCATGAAGATGGGCGCCAAAGGGATCAAGACCGCTGTCAGCGGCCGTTTGGGCGGTGCTGAAATCGCCCGGAGCGAACACTACCACGAAGGAACCATTCCGCTGCAAACCCTGCGCGCGGATATCGACTACGGCTTTGCCGAGGCAAAAACAACCTATGGCCGCATCGGTGTCAAAGTTTGGATCTACAAAGGCGAGATCTTTCCGGCACCGAGAAAGGTTAAAGAAACAGAAGGAGGCGAAGCCTGATGTTGCTTCCGAAACGCGTAAAATACAGAAGGCAGCACCGCGGACGCATGACCGGTAAGGCAACGCGCGGCACTGTTGTGAACTATGGTGATTACGGCCTGCAGGCGCTTGAGCCCTGCTGGATCACCAGCAACCAGATCGAAGCGGCCCGTGTCGCCATCAACCGCTTTGTCAAGCGCGGCGGCCAGGTCTGGATCAAGATTTTCCCGGACAAGCCGGTGTCAAGCAAGCCAGCCGAAACCCGCATGGGTTCCGGAAAAGGATCGCCGGAATTCTGGGTGGCAGTCGTCAAGCCCGGCCGTGTCCTTTTCGAGATTGGCGGCGTGCCGGAGGCAGATGCCCGCGAGGCTATGCGCCTGGCGTCCCACAAACTCCCCTGCAAGACCAAGTTTGTGGCTCGAGAAAAGGAAGGTGACGTGCATGAAGCCGAGTGAACTTCGCGATAAATCGATCGTTGAACTGAACGAGGAACTGGCTGAACTGAAAGAAGAGCTTTTCAAGCTGCGTTTTCAGCACGCCGTGAATCAATTGGAGAATCCCCTGAAGCTGCAGAGCGTCAAGCGGGACATTGCCCGGGTGAAAACCATTCTGCGTGAGCGCGAGCTCAAGGGCATCAAAGAGTGAAAGGGGATCATACCATGAGCGATCGGAATCTGAGAAAAACCCGTGTCGGTATGGTCAGCAGCGACAAGATGGACAAGACCATTGTCGTCTCCGTCGTTGAACATATCCGCCATCCGCTTTACAAGAAGATTGTCAAGCGCACCTACAGGCTTAAAGCCCATGATGAAGAGAACAGCTGCCAGATCGGCGACAAGGTTCGCGTGATGGAAACCCGTCCGCTCAGCAAAGACAAGCGCTGGCGCCTGGTTGAAATCATCGAGAAGGCCAAGTGACCCATCGGTAAGGAAGGAGGCTATTATGATCCAGGTTCAGACAGTTCTGAAGTCCGCCGACAATACCGGTGCCAAACAGCTGATGTGCATCAAGGTGCTGGGCGGTTCCTGGCGCAAGTTCGCCAATATAGGAGACGTCATCGTCTGTTCGGTCCGTGAGGCGACGCCCGGCGGCGTTGTCAAGAAGGGCGAGGTTGTGCGCGCCGTTATCGTGCGCTCGACCAAGGGCGTGCGTCGTCCGGACGGCTCGTACATCAAGTTCGATGAGAACGCGGCCGTCATCATCAGAGAAGATAAGAATCCGCGGGGCACCCGTATCTTCGGGCCCATCGCCAGGGAACTCAGGGATAAGGACTATATGAAGATCCTCTCTCTGGCCCCTGAGGTTCTGTAAGGAGGGATACGCGCGATGTCAAAGGTGCATGTCAAAAAAGACGACCAGGTGTTCGTGCTGACGGGCAAGGAAACCGGCAAAACCGGCAAGGTTTTGCGGGTCGACCCCGACAAGGGCCGCGTCCTGGTTGAAGGCGTCAATGTTGTCAAGAAACATAAGAAGCCGCGCGGGCGCAACCAGCAGGGCGGCATCATCGAGCAGGAAGCGCCTGTCGATGCGTCCAATGTCATGCTGGTCTGCAGCAAGTGCAAGCGGCCAAGCAAAACCGGCAGAAAATTCCTGGAGAACGGCGAAAAAGTCCGTTTCTGCAAGGCCTGCGGTGAGATCATCGACACGATCCGGCAGGCCCGGACGTAAGCGCGGCGGAGGAGGCAGAAAAAAATGTCAAGACTGAAAGACAAGTACAAGACTGAAGCCGCTCCTGCTCTGCAGAAAGCGTTCAATTACCGCTCGATCATGCAGGTTCCCAGGTTGGAGAAAATCGTCCTCAACATGGGTGTCGGCGATGTCAAGGACAACCCCAAGGCGATCGACAACGCCGCTCGGGACATGTCGATCATTGCGGGGCAGAAAGCGGTCATCACCAAGGCCAAGAAGTCCGTATCGGCATTCAAGCTGCGCGAGGGCATGAACATCGGTTGCAAAGTCACGTTGCGCGGCGAAAAGATGTACGAGTTCATGGACAAGCTGATCAGCATCGCGCTGCCCCGCGTGCGGGACTTCCGCGGACTGAACCCGAACTCCTTTGATGGCCACGGCAACTACGCCATGGGTGCCAAGGAACAATTGATCTTCCCCGAAATCGACTACGACAAAATCGATAAAATCCGGGGCATGGATATTATTATTGTGACAACGGCTGATACCGACGAGGAAGCCCGCGAGCTTCTCCGGCTGCTCGGCATGCCGTTCAGCAAGTAAGCGGAGGAACGGACCATGGCAAAAAAGTCACTCAAACTGAAACAATTGGCCGCGCCGAAATTTTCGACACGGGCCTATAACCGCTGCAAGCTGTGCGGCCGCCCCCATGCCTACCTGCGCAAGTACGGGATCTGCCGGCTCTGCTTCAGGGAACTGGCCTACAAGGGCCAGATTCCAGGCGTACGCAAAGCCAGCTGGTAAGACCGGCTCAGGAAGGAGGAAATCCCATGCAGATTACAGATTCCATAGCCGATATGCTCACCAGGATCCGCAACGCCGGCACCGCGGGGCATTCGCAATGCGAGATTCCCGCGTCCAACGTCAAAAAGGCCATCGCCCAGATTTTGCTTGATGAGGGCTATATTTCCAGGGTCGAAGCCATCGCGGACGACAAACAGGGCAAACTGCGCATCACGCTGAAGTACGCGGCCAAGAAGCCGATTATTTCCGGGATCAAGCGCATTTCCAGACCGGGTCTTCGGGTCTATGCCAACAAGGACGAGCTGCCAAGAGTGCTGGGCGGTCTCGGCATCGCGGTCATCTCGACATCTACCGGCATCATGACAGACAAGAAGGCACGTGAAGCGGGCGTTGGCGGCGAAGTGCTGGCCTACGTTTGGTAAGAAAATTGCAGCGAATCTCTGAAAAGGATGTGCCGGTTTGGCCGGCCGTCTGCAATCTCAAGAGCAGGAGGAACGGATCATGTCCAGAATAGGTAAAATGCCGATCACGATCCCGGCCGGGGTCGAGGTCAAGGTGGACGGCGATACCGTCGTTGTCAAAAAGGACAACGTCACGCTGACCCAGGTCGTCCATCCCAACATGCGCGTCACGGTTGACGGCAGCCTGATCAAGGTGGACCGCCCTGACGATTCAAACAAGAACAAAGCTCTGCACGGCCTGACCCGCTCGCTGGTCAACAACATGGTCATCGGGGTGTCCCAGGGGTTTGTCAAAAACCTCGACATCAACGGCGTCGGCTACAGGGCCCAGAAACAAGGCAATAAGCTCGTGCTGAATATTGGCTACTCGCATCCGATCGAGGTTGAGGAGCCCGCTGGCATCACGATCGATGTTCCCGCACAGAACAAGATCGTCGTCAAGGGCGCCGACAAGCAACTCGTTGGCGAGACTGCTGCCAAGATTCGCTCGCTCCGTGTACCGGACGCCTACCACGGCAAGGGGATCAAGTATGACTTCGAGATCCTCAAGCTCAAGGAAGGCAAGACCGGTGCCAAGGGCGCCTGATCGCGAAAGGGTGGAATAAGATGAGTCAGAATATCAGCCGAAACGATATACGCAAGAGAAAGCATGCCCGTGTCCGCGCCAAGATCAGCGGCACCGGCGAACGCCCGAGACTTTGCGTTTTCCGCAGCCTCACCAACATCTATGCCCAGGTGATCGATGACATGACCGGCCAGACCCTGGCCAGCGCGTCGACTCTGGATCAGGAGATCAAGGCGCAAGGGTTGGCCAGCGGCAACAAGCAAGGCGCAGCGGCAGTCGGCAAACTTGTCGCCGCGCGCGCTCTGGACAAAGGTGTAACCAATGTGGTCTTCGACCGCGGCGGCTACATCTACCACGGCCGCGTCGCGGCATTGGCCGAAGCAGCCCGGGAAGCCGGACTGAAATTCTAAGCAGGGAGGAACTGTCATGCGCATCGAACCAAACGCAGTCGAGCTGAAAGAAAAAGTCATTCATATCGGGCGTGTTTCAAAAACCGTCAAAGGCGGACGCAATTTCCGCTTCGCCGCACTGGTCATCGTCGGAGACGAAAACGGCCATGTCGGCAAGGGACTGGGCAAGGCTGCTGAAATTCCCGACGCAATCCGCAAGGGAATCGAGGACGCCCGCAAGAACCTGATCCAGGTTCCCCTGCACAATTCGACCATCCCGCACGAAACCATCGGCACCTTCGGCGCCGGCCGGGTTTTGCTCAAGCCAGCTGGCGGCGGTACCGGCGTCATCGCCGGCGGTCCTGTCCGTGCCGTCCTGGAACTGGCCGGCATCAAGGACATCCGGACCAAGTCGCTGGGCTCGAACAACCCCAACAACATGGTTAACGCAACCATGGAAGGTCTTAAGAGCCTGAAGTCGCCTGAACAGGTTGCCAGGCTTCGCGGCAAGTCCGTCGAAGACATACTGTAAAGGAGGGCACAGGCGTGTCAAAATTGATCATCACATTGGTGAAAAGCATCAACAATGCCAACAAGAAGCAAGTCGCTACGGTGCGTGCCCTTGGCCTGCATAAGGTCGGCCAGACCATCGAACAGGAAGCGACGCCATCAATCCGCGGCATGGTTCGGCATGTAGCCCACCTGGTCCGCTGTGAAGAAGCGTAAGGAGGCGTCATCTCAATGAAAATCAATGAACTTTCGGCTACGCCAGGCGCGCGTCAGACTGCCTACCGCAAGGGACGCGGTCCTGGTTCCGGCAACGGCAAGACCGCCGGCCGCGGCCACAAAGGCCAGAATTCCCGTTCCGGCGGCGGTGTCCGTCCCGGTTTCGAGGGCGGACAGATGCCGCTCTACCGCCGTTTGCCCAAACGCGGTTTCAACAACAAGCGCTTCGCCGTACAGTACATCGAAATCAATGTCGGCGACCTGGACCGGTTTGATGAGGGGATGACCCTCGACGCCCTAAGCATGAAACAATCCGGCTTGATCACGCTGCCCAAGGTCAACGACGGCATCAAGATCCTGGGCAACGGCGAACTGACGAAAAAGCTGCATGTGCGCGCCAACGCGTTCACTGCCTCGGCTAAGGATAAAATTGAAAAGGCTGGAGGAACGGCCGAGGAGGTTTGAGCATGTCCGGTATGATCGAAACCCTGAAAAATGCTTTCAAAATCCCGGATCTGCGCAAGAAGCTCCTGTTTACCCTGATCATGCTGATCATCTACAGGATCGGCATCAGGGTCCCTGTTCCCGGCATCGACGCAGCAGCGTTTACCGAGCTGCTCGACCGCTTCGGACAACTGGGCAGCTTTTTGGACATCATCTCGGGCGGCGCCTTTAAGCAGGTTTCCATCTTTTCGCTCGGTATCGTGCCCTACATCAATTCATCGATCATCATGCAGCTTCTGACCGTGGCCATTCCTGCCCTGGAACGGCTGCAGAAGGAAGGCGACGAAGGCCGCAAGAAGATCCAGCAGTATGTTCGTTACATGACCGTCGGGCTCGCCCTGATGCAAGCCACGGCTTACTGGTATACGACGCGCCTGGCTTCAACACCGGCCCTGCCGTTCGGCCTGAACGCCATCCTGGTCATCTTTAGCTTTACCGCCGGCACGGCTTTCATCATGTGGATCGGTGAGCAGATCAACGAATCCGGTATCGGCAACGGGATCTCCCTGATTATCTTCGCCGGTATCGTCACCCGCGGCCCGGACGCCATCAAGACGCTGTTCGGCTATTTCCAGGCCTGGACCTTGACCCGCAACGCCATTGTCTCAGTTGTCATGACCCTTGGCGTCGCCCTGCTTTTTGTCCTGGTCATCGCCCTGGTTGTCTTTGTCCAGATGGCGGAGCGCCGGATTCCGGTGCAGTATGCCAAAAAGGTCATCGGGCGCAAAATGTATGGCGGCCAGAGCACCTACCTGCCGATCAAGGTCAACCAGGCTGGCGTTATCCCGGTCATTTTCGCCAGCTCGATCGTCATGCTGCCCTCGACCCTGGTTTCGCTCTTTACGCGGCCAGGTGCTGAAGTCGGTCCGGTCGCACAGTGGTTTATGAACTTTTCGGGCAACCCTGCCTACTATGTGGTCTACGGCCTGATGATCATGGGGTTCACGTTCTTCTACTCGATGGTCCAGTTCAACCCGATTGAAGTGGCCAACAACCTGCAGAAGAACGGCGGCTTCATCCCCGGGATACGTCCCGGACGGCCGACGGCAGATTTCATTAACCGGACATCGCGCCGCCTGTCCTGGTTTGACGCCATGTTCCTGGTCCTGATCGTTCTCCTGCCGACCTTGCTCAGTGCCATCACGAACATCCAAGGCATCTGGTTTGGCGGCACGGCGGTGATCATCCTGGTCGGTGTGGCGATCGACCTGGTCAACCAGCTGGAAGCCCAGATGGTCATGCGCCATTACAAGGGTTTTCTTGATTAAGACAGACAGAGACGACAACAGGGTGTTCCGCCATGGCCAGAGGCGGGATGCCCTTGTTCCTGTTTTAGGAGGTCATTCATGCAATTGATCCTGTTAGGCCCGCCAGGCTCTGGAAAAGGAACCCTGGCAGCCGACCTCGAGGAGCTGTACCGCATTCCGCATATCTCCACCGGCGATATTTTCCGGCGGAATATCCGGGAAAAGACGGCCTTGGGGCAGGAAGCGGAAGCGTACATCAACAGCGGCGACCTGGTTCCGGACACGGTGACGATCGCCATGGTTGACGCGCGTTTGGCGCAAGACGACTGCCGGCAAGGCTTTTTGCTGGACGGGTTTCCCCGTACGCTCGTGCAGGCCGATGCCCTGGGCCGGATGCCCGTCCTGCGGAACCAGCCCCTGACCGCTGTCCTGAACCTGGTCGTTCGGGATGAGACGATCATCAAGCGGCTGTCCGGACGGCGCATGTGCCCCAAATGCGGCCGCGGCTACAACATCCATTCGCAAAAACCGGCCGTTGCGGGGATCTGCGACGATTGCCAAGCGGCCCTGACTCAGCGCGCCGATGACCAGGAAGAGACGGTTCTCAAGCGTCTGCAAACCTATAAAGAACAAACCGAACCCCTGATCGCCTACTACCGTGAGCAAGGACTGTTGTTCGACGCTGATAACGAAGGCACGATCGAGGCTTGTTTCCAGGCTGTCCGCCAGCTGCTGGACGACCGGCTCAGCCGGTCATGACAGGATCTGAGTGCATGGTACACATCAAGTCAGCACATGAAATCGAAAAGATGGCAGCGGCCGGCCGCATTGTCGCGGCTGTTCTCCTTTCCATCAGCAAGCAAGTCCGCCCCGGGATCAGCACCGCCGATCTCGACGCCACCGCCCGGGACCTGATCGGTCAATCCGGCGGGACGCCTTCCTTTCTGGGCTACGGTCAGCCGCCTTTTCCGGCGGCGATCTGCGCCTCGATCGACGCGGAGGTTGTCCACGGGATTCCCAGTCCGAACCGGATCCTCCAGGAGGGCAGCATCATTTCCATCGACGTCGGCGTTTACCTGGACGGCTACCACGCCGATGCCGCCAGAACCTTCGCTGTCGGTCAGATTCCCCCAGCTGTCGCAAAGCTCGTGCAGACGGCGCAGACGTGCTTTTGGCAGGGCCTGGCCATGGCTTGGCCCGGCAACCGCCTGGGCGATCTGTCTGCCGCCGTTCAGGCGCACGCTGAAAGACAGGGCTACGGTGTCGTGCGCGAGCTGACCGGACATGGCATTGGCCGTCATTTGCACGAGGAGCCTGACTTGCCGAATTTCGGCCGCGCCGGCCACGGGCTGCGCCTGGAAACCGGTATGGTCCTCGCCATGGAGCCGATGATCAACCTGGGCACACGCCGTGTGCTCATGCAAGACGACGGCTGGACTATTGTCACAGCAGATAACAAGCCGTCCGCCCATTACGAAAACACCTTTGCGGTGACAGACGACGGCCCCAAGGTCTTGACAACCTGGCCGGGAGAACAGCCGGCATGACATCATTCATGCATGACATCCGTCCGGGCATGGTCGTCCGCTCAGTCGCCGGACATGACAAGAAAAGCAGCTACCTGGTCCTGCAAACCGCTGCCGACCGCGTCTGGCTCTGCGACGGATCGGCCAGGCCGGTCAGCAAGCTCAAGCTCAAGAATGTCCGCCACGTCTGGATTGTCCATCCGGACGAGCAGACCGAATTCCTGGAAGACCTGCAGAAACTGGGTGATGACGGGCAAAAAAACGCCCGGATCCGCCAGCTGCTGTGTCCTTACAACCCTGAAGCACCCACTTAATCCTGCCCGCAACGAAGGAGGAACCTGAATGTCCAAAGAAGACACCATCGAAGTCGAAGGCATCGTGACGGATACCCTGCCCAACGCTGTTTTCAAGGT
>JAAYJD010000266.1 GCA_012523135.1 Clostridiaceae bacterium | reverse complement strand
CAGGACATCGACGCCGGCGTATTTCAAGGTGACATGAAAATAGAACTCGTCGCTAAAGCCCAGGCCGGCCGCGATCTGCTGGATGGTGAGATCGGTCAGCAGGAGCTGTTTGGACGCCTCCTGGATCAGGCGCCCCTTGATGTACTGGTTGAACGTGATCGCGTTGTCGCGCCGAAACGAGCGGCGGACCGTCTCATAGGGCAGGCCCAGCGCCTGGCAGACGTCCCGGCCGGTCAGACCGGCCGACAAATGTCGCTCGATGTAGGCGTTGACCTCGCGGTAGGTGCTGGCCAGGGCCAGCCGCTGGCTGAGGTCCGGCAGGGAGCGGCGCAGGAACTCGGACAAGGTCAGGCTGGTCAGGGCGCGCAGCTGGAGCAGGTCGGGCAGCGAACTGCCGCTGAAGGTCGCGATGACGTCAGAAAGCAGGCGGTCGTCGAGCGGCAGGCAGAAGCAGCGGTTGATGCCCTCCAAAACATCGACGCCGGCATAGGTCAAGGTGACATGGAAGTAGAACTTCTCGATGCGCGCGTCGGTGCGCAAGTTGACGCGCGTGTACGGCGGGATCAGGTACATGTAGCCCGGCAGCAAGTCCATGCGGCCCTGCTCGGTCTCCAGCCAGCCATGGTCGGCGATCATGTAATAGATGCGGCTAAACGGCGACATGACGTTGAACTGGTTCCACTGCAGGTCGCCGATAAAATAGCCGTGATCGAGAATCTCGATGTCGATCAGGTTCAGTTGGCGCGTCAGCTGCTGGTTGCGTCGGATGCCGCGCGAATCCGTCCAGAACTGGTCGGACTGGCGCAAAGGTTCCTGGCGCAGGGGTTCTCCCGGTTTCTCCATGGCTGCCTCTCATCGGCCGGCGCGGCCGGCCCCTGCAAGGGCGGACCGGCCGCAAACCGCACGTTTCCACCATTATACCAAAAGGACGGCCGCTTACGTTTTGGCTTTACCGCCCGGGCCATGCATGGTATGCTTAGGGCCTGCAGCGCGTTTGATTCGATCCTTTGGCCGAGGAGGTTACCCGATGCGCTACAAAGAAAACTGGCCTTCGGTCCAGGCACGCTACCGGGAATACTGGGCGCGGGAAAACCACGACCGGCCCCTGCTGGCGATCACGGCCCCCAAAGACGGCCCGCAGGCGGGCAAGCCTGCCGCCATAAGTCATGCCACTTTGAAAGAACGCTGGTTTGACACGGACGATCTGCTCGAGCAGGTCAACAGCCGTTTCCAGAACACCTACCTGGGCGCTGAGGCGCTGCCGGTCTATTCGCCCAACCTGGGGCCGGACGTGTTCGCCGCCTTTTATGGCGTTGAGCTGGCCTATGGCGAAGACACGAGCTGGTCCCGGTACCGCGAGATTGACTTCGATGTCTACGCGGACCTGGTCCTGGACACGGACAACGCCTATTACCGCAAAATTGCCGAGATGACCCGGGCCGCCGCCCAAGATGGCCGGGACAAGTACCTGGTCGGGGTCACCGACATCCACCCCGGGGCCGATGCGCTGGTGTCGCTGCGCGGTCCGGAGCAGCTGTGCCTGGACACAATCGAGCGGCCCGAAGCGGTCAAGCGGGCCGTGATGGGCCTGTTCGAGGGGTTTAAAACGGTTTTCGACAACCTGGCCCGGATCACGACCCGCTACCAGGCGGGAACCACCAACTGGATGGGCGTCTGGCACCCGGCGCGCTGGTATGTAACCTCCTGCGATTTTGCGGCCCTGATCTCCAACGCGATGTTCAACGAGCTGGTCCTGGAAGAATTGCTGGCGGAGCTGGATTTTCTGGATGCCAGCATTTTCCACCTGGACGGGCCCGACGCGCTCCGGCACCTGGACACCTTGCTGTCGATCGACAATCTGAAAGGGATCCAGTGGGTATACGGGGCCGGCAAACCGACGGCGGCCCACTGGATCGGGGTGCTGCAGCGTATACAGAAAGCCGGCAAGATGATCCATGTCCACATCGTCCCGGAGGACCTGGACTGCCTGCTGGAGAACCTGGCGCCGGAGGGCGTGCTGTACGCGTTGCAGGCCGCTTCCCAGGAGGAGGCCGACGCCCTGATCCGAAAAGCGTCCGCCTACCGGAAAAAGCTGTTCTGACGGCACCGGCTGTGATGTCGCCGCCGATCCTTTTCGGGTACATTCTGGCTGAGGTGAGATCCGCTTTTTAGCATCCTGTACGGAGGTTTTTATGCAGCAGCGCCAAGTATTCCGGAACATCCTCGACCGCAACAGCGACCGCAACGGCTTCTGGCACGGCAACCCGCATCCGGACAGCATGCCAGCCTACCAGACGTATTTTGGGGTCGACGATGACTACGGTCTGACACGGCGCTTGCAAGACACCTTCGTCTGGGTCATGCCGGAGGCCTGCCACTGCTGGCAGCACCCCGACAAGAAGCCGATGTTCGACATCATGGGCGGCAAGGTCAAGCACTCCCTGAACGAAGGCGGCGTGTTTGCCGCCTGCGAGTCGGTGGCGGAGGTTGACCGTTTCCCCTGGCCTGAGACCCGGCACCTGGATTTCAGCCAGGCTCACGCGGCGCTGGACCGGGCGGAAAAAGACGGCCTGGGCATCCTGTCCGGGTTGTGGTCCTGCTTTTTCCATGTCGCCGCCGATTTTTTCGGCATGGACAACTACTTTATCAAGATGTACACCGATCCGGAGGTCGTCGACGCCGTGACGGAACGGATCGTGCAGTTCTACCTGGACGCGAACGAGATCTGGCTGGGCCAGGTCGCCGATCGGATCGACGCCATTTTCTTCGGCAACGATTTTGGCAGCCAGCAGGACCTTTTGGTGTCGCCGGCCCTGTTCGAGCGCTTTGTCATGCCCTATTTCGTCCGGTTCACCGAGCAGGCCAAGCGTTTCGGCCTCAAGGTCGTCCTGCACTCCTGCGGGGCGATCAACCGGGCGATCCCCTACCTGATCGACGCCGGGGTCGACGCCCTGCACCCGATCCAGGCCCTGGCCCGGGACATGGATGCGGAGGGCCTGGCGCGCCGCTACAATGGAAAGATCGTCTTTATCGGCGGCGTGGACACCCAGCGGCTGCTGCCGTTCGGCACGCCGCAGCAAGTCAGGGACGAAGTCCACCGGTTGCGCGACCTCTTCGGCCCCAACTACATCGTCTCACCCAGCCACGAGGCGCTCTTGCCCAACGTGTCGGCGCAGAACCTGGAAGCGATGGCCGAAGCGGCGCTGGACTGACGGTTTCTCCATGTTTGCCCCGGGCCAACTGAATAGGTCTGTGCCTGAAAACGCCCATGTGTACGCGGGCCGTTTGCCGGATTTTCCATTAAAATCCCAATTTATCCATGTTTTATCTGGCCATCCGGGTTACAATAGAAGGGACAGGATGAACTGGATCTTCAGGTTACACACAGCCTTTTTTATTTTGCACAGGAGGACATGTACATGCCGCAGACCATGAACGAACCCCACAACCGCCTGATCGGCCGCATGCCGAAAATCGGCATCCGCCCCTGCATCGACGGCCGCCGCCTGGGCGTCCGCGAGTCGCTCGAGGAGCGGACCATGGGCATGGCCAAGATGGCCGCCGCCCTGATCACGGAAAACCTGCGCCATGCCAACGGCCTGCCGGTCGAGTGCGTGATCGCCAATACCTGCATCGGCGGGGTCGCCGAGGCAGCCAGCTGCGAAGACCTTTTCGCCGGCGAGAACGTCACCGCCACGCTGTCGGTCACGCCCTGCTGGTGCTACGGCACGGAAACCATGGACATGAATCCGCTGACCGTCAAGGCGGTCTGGGGCTTCAACGGCACCGAGCGCCCCGGCGCGGTCTACCTGGCCGCCGTCATGGCCGCCCACGCCCAGCGCAAGCTGCCGGCCTTTGCCATCTACGGCCGCGACGTCCAGGACGCCTCAGACACCGCCGTCCCGGACGATGTCCGTGAGAAGATCCTGCTCTGGGCCAAAGCCGCCCTGGCTGCCGGCTCGATGCGCGGCAAGTCCTATGTCAACATCGGCGGCCCCTGCATGGGTATCGCCGGTTCCGTGATCGACCCGCAGATGTTCCAGGAATACTTCGGGCTGCGTACCGAATGGCTGGACCAGGTCGAGATCGAGCGCCGGATCGCCCGCGGCATCTACGACCACGAGGAATTCGATCAAGCCAAGGCCTGGCGCGAAACCTACTGCAAAGAGGGCTGGGACAAGAACGAGGGCGGCCAGTTCGCCCACAGCCGTGGGGAAAAGGATGCCGAGTGGGAGCGCGTGATCAAGCAGACCCTGATCATCCGCGACATCATGGTCGGCAACCCGAAGCTGGCTGAAATGGGCTTCGGCGAAGAGGCCATGGGCCGCAACGCCATCGTGGGCGGCGTCCAGGGCCAGCGCCAGTGGACCGACCATTTCCCCAACCACGATTTCTCGGAAGCGCTGCTCAACTCGTCCTTTGACTGGAACGGCATCCGCGAGCCGATGATCCTGGCCACCGAAAACGACTCGCTCAACGGCATGGCCATGCTGATCGGCCACCTGCTGGCAGATTCGGCATCCGTCTTCGCGGATGTGCGCACCTACTGGAGCCCGGCGGCCATCGCGCGCGTCACCGGCTGGAAGCCGGAGGGCATGGCCGAAGACGGTCTCATCCACCTGATCAACTCCGGCGCGGCGGCCCTGGACGGCTGCGGCGCGATGCGCGACGAGGCGAGCAACCCGGTCATGAAGCCGTTCTGGGAAATCACCAGCAAAGACGCCGACGCCTGCCTGGCAGCCACCCAGTGGTGCCCGGCCGACAACGGCTATTTCCGCGGCGGCGGCTTCTCGTCCATGTTCGAGACCCAGACCGAAATGCCGGTCACCATGGTGCGCATGAACAAGATTGAAGGCCTCGGCCCTGTCCTGCAGATCGCAGAAGGGTATACGGCCGTCCTGCCCGACGAAGTCAGCCAGACCTTGCAGAAGCGCACCGATCCGACCTGGCCGACCACCTGGTTTGTGCCGCGCACGACCGGTGAAGGCGCTTTTAAGGACGTCTACGCGGTCATGGCCAACTGGGGCGCCAACCACGGCTCCTTCAACTATGGCCACATCGGCGCCAAGCTGATCACGCTCTGCAGCATGCTGCGCATCCCGGTCGCCATGCACAACGTGCCGGAAGACCGGATTTTCCGTCCGCACGCCTGGTCGGCCTTCGGCACCACCCAGCCGGAAGCCTCGGATTACCGGGCCTGCGAAACCTACGGGCCGCTCTACGGCTGATTTCACGCCTGTCTGATCCAAAAGATGCCCTTCTCTGGTTGTGATTTTGGCCAGCAAAGCCTTTGTCCACAATCAGGGGAGGGTTTATATTGAGGCATCGGCATCGCCTGTGCCAAAAAATTGCGCAGGGTAAAAAAAGCGCGTGACCCGTCTGTGCGCACAAGTCACGCGAAAGGCCAGCACGGCATGTCCGCTGTGGCTTGTTCAGTCGTTAACGATTGGATCACGTACGTTTGAGGTTCTTGATGATGACCGACTCACTCATATTGGCACGATCAGCCAATTGATAAACCTTGATGATCCGGTCGACAACAAGCTCAACGGGATCATTATTCATGTCAAATTTATTCGTGATCTTGGAAAAAGACCGTTTATAGAACGTTATATCCTTCTTGATATCTGAGAGATAATGCGTTATGTGTTGATTTTTATATTCGTCATCTTTGTATATCACATCATTTTCATCGTTGAACACAAGCCGTTGGAAGATGTTCTCGGGCGAGTCCTGAAGCTCAATGGCCAGGACATCCGGTCGTAAAACATATTTGTTAAAATTCGCCGCATAGTATATCGGTGAAATCGCGAACACCTTGTCTTCAGGTTTCGAGATGATTTCGCGGATGACCTGCCCTCTTTTCTTGTCCCGCGCATGTCGGATATCCGAATTGACGAATGCTTCCAGTGTGGTCATATAATATTTTTTCACTTCATCATCGAGATCGAAGAAGGCATAGCCTAAGCGCTGCGCCAAATGGATCCCGACGGTTGTCTTGCCCACATTGGATATGCCAAACAACAGGATGTTCCTTTTTCTCACCGCTCCTCATACCTCCACCCAATCGTCATTCATCCCAATCGCGTCGTTCT
>JAAYJD010000265.1 GCA_012523135.1 Clostridiaceae bacterium | reverse complement strand
TCGCTGATCAGGCCCTCGCGCGTGATCGTCCCATCCACGTCGAAAAAAGCGGCCACCTGGCCCATGACGGCATCCCTCCCCGCAAATGATCCCTGTCCTGATTCTACCAGCCGGACAGCAGACTGGCAATTTTGGTGGTATCATGAGGCTATCCCGATCGGGAGGGCACCGCCATGACCGAACACATCCCATGGAGAAGATACCAGCTTCTTAAAGACTTCCCCAGCGTTTACCGCTTCCTGGGCGCGGTCTACAGGCGCGACACCCTGAACAGTTACCTGCTGCCGCCTTTTTTCGAATACGCCCACACCCATCCGGCCTTTAACAACAAGCAGACGCATCGCTTCGGGCTCTGGGAAGCGGGCGGCAAACTGGTCGCTATCGCCTGCTACGAAATGGATGTCGGCGCATGCTTTCTGGTCACCGACCGGGCCCATGCAGAGTTGCTGCCGGACATGCTCACCACGGCCGAACGGGAGCTGTCGGTCTGTGCAGACGGGCGTTCCAGCCTGTCCGTCTGGGTGACCGACCGGGAAGCAGACAAGAGGGCTTTACTGGCGCAGCGCGGCTATGTCCTGGCCCAACGCGAAGCGGTACGCATGTTCCCCTATACCAAACCTTTTCCCGAGCGCAGGCTGCCGGACGGGTTTTCCGTCCTGTCCCTGGACGATGAAAACGATCCGGTCAAGATCCATGCCTGCCTCTGGAAAGGCTTCGACCACGGGGACCAGCCGGACGATGACTGGTCATGCCGGCTGCACATGCAGAGCGGCCCCCATTTCCGCAAGGATCTGACCACGGTGATCAAGGCTCCGAACGGCGACTACGCCTGTTTTGCCGGCATGTGGCTGGATGAGGCCAACGGCTATGCCTACCTGGAGCCGCTGGCGACGGTTCCGGCTTACCGCCGGCTGGGCCTGGCGTCCGTCGCGCTGACCGAAGGCATGAAGAAGACCCGAGCGCTCGGAGCGGCCTATTGCTTCGGCGGCGAGCGGGAATTCTACTCGGCGCTGGGCTTTGAGATGATCTGCCAGCGGGAGCGATGGAAAAAAACAAGGCCAAGCGAGGGCGACCGATGAACGTGCTCATGATCGGCGGCACCGGCCTGATCGGCAGTGAGGCCGCCCGGGTGTTGATCGCGCGGGGGCATACGGTCAGGACGCTGGCCCTGCCGCCTGTGCCGCAGGGAGCGCCGTTGCCGCAAGAGATGGCCATTACGTTTGCCGACTACATGGCGCTGAGCGACGAGGCGTTGGGCGATCACCTGGCCGGCTGTGACGGACTGGTCTTCGCGGCCGGCATCGACGAGCGTGTCGAGGGGCCGCCGCCGATTTTTACGCTGTTTGAAAAATACAACCTGACGCCGCTCGAGCGTCTGCTGCGCCTGGCCAAAGCCAGCGGCGTGCGCCGGGCGGCGATCTGCGGCTCGTATTTTTGCCACTTCGCCCGGCTTTGGCCGCACCTTGAGCTGGAACGGTATCACCCGTACATCCGCAGCCGGATGGCGCAGGAACGGATGGCCCTGTCCTTCGCCGACGCTGATTTTTCCGTGGCGATGCTGGAACTTCCCTATATCTTCGGGGCGCAGCCCGGCCGGAAACCCGTCTGGCTCTTTTTGGCCGAACAGGTTCGCGGGATGCCCCTGGCGACCTTTTACCCGCCTGGCGGCAGCGCCATGATCACGGCCCGGCAAGCCGGCGAAGCCCTGGCGGGAGCGCTTGAACGCAACCGGGGCGGCACCTGCTACCCGGTCGGATACGCCAACCTGAGCTGGACCGAGCTGCTTCGGATCGTCCACCGCCATATGGGCTGCCCGGATAAGCCGGTCGTGACCATCCCCAAGGGGCTGTTTCGGCTCAGCTGCCGCGCGATCAGGCGCAAGCAGCGCCGGGCCGGCCATGAGGGCGGCCTGGATCTGGTCCGGTTTGCCGACGTGATGTGCGCCAACACCTTTATCGAGCCGGCCCTGGGCGCCGAACCGCTGGGCGTCTCGCCGGACGACCTGGATGCGGCCATCGGGTCGAGCTTCCGGCTCTGTCTGGACATTCTCGATGGCAGGCGCGAAGCGATCGGCATGCGGGGCGATTAATCGCCGGCTGCCAGCCGGATCTGTCGCACGGCCTGCGCGAACACGCGGGCTTTTTCAGGGTCGGCAAATGCCTGGGCGCCGCCGAACAGCTGCAAACCCCAGCTGGGCCGTCTGGCTGCGGCCGTTTGCTCCAGGCTGTCCGGGAAATCGAGCATGTCCAGGATCAGCTGGACCGGTTTATCCGCGGGCAGCCAGCGCGCGGCCGTTTCCAGGTAGGTCTTGCCCCAATCCGGGGCGCGGCCCGATTTGGTCGTATAGATCAGGGGCGTGAAAACATCGACAGATGCGGCCAGTAAAGCCGGATCCTGGGCGAAAATGCGGGTCAGTGCACCGCCGTGTTCGGCCGGCGTCCAGGGGCACAGGTAGATGCCGATCAGGCAGTCGGGCTGCGCGGTCCGGATCAGGGCGGCGTACCGGGCCGCGAAGGCGGCGATCCGGCGGCATTTGTAGGTTTGCCAGCGCGCCGCATACCGTTCCAGAATAACATCCGGACGGTCGGCGTCCAGATTCTGATCTTCGCAGAACGCGGCGATGCAGGCCGGGCAGAAACAATGCTCCTGCAGATCTGGCTCCGGTGTTTCAAACCAGCCGGCGTAGCTGAGGTAATCCAGCCAGATGCCCCGGGGCCGGTACCGTTTCAGGCCGTCTGCCAGGCGGGTTTCGATTTCAGCATGAAAGTCTTGCCGGGACAGGCAGACCCCTTGCACCAGCTTCCCGTAGCGGATCGGCTTGCCGTCGCTACCGGTCGGGATCAGCTCGGGGTGCTGATTGAAATCGGCCCGAAAGGTTTTGAATTCGACGCAGGCCGCCAGGCGGTACCGCGTGCACCGGTCGAAGGCCGTTTCGTCGAAGCCGTGAAACCAGACCGCGTTGGCATCAGAGGCCGCCAAGCGGCCGGCGTCGGCCAGCGCGTTGGCCCCATAGGGACCAAACAGCAGCGGAATGGATTTTTCTGCCATGGGACACCTCCTGGTCGAAGCGATTGCGGCACGGTGGAACACCTGTATCGTAACACAACAGAACCGGTCTGCCCACAAAGCGCTCTTGACAGCAAACTGTATTAACAATATAATACAGATAGCCTGTGAATGGAGGTGCGCGGATGGATCGATTGTTTGATCGGCTGGTCTTCGACGACCAATCGCCGGTTTATCTGCAGATCATCGCTTTCGTCAAGCAGGCGGTGGCTGCCGGCGATTTGCGCCAGGGAAACAGCATTCCCTCG
>JAAYJD010000264.1 GCA_012523135.1 Clostridiaceae bacterium | reverse complement strand
TGTCATTTCGATCCATTCGATATGGATGTTGGTTGCTTCTTCTGCCATTTTGAAAATTTCTTTTTCGTTCCAGTTGTTGGTCTTGTCGAGCGTGTGCTTCACGACAGCGATCTTGAATGTTTCCTTGTCCTTGACAATCGGCAATCCAGTCAAGTACGTGTTGCCTTCAAGCACCGGCTCCGATCCAGTTGTTCCAGTTGTCCCCGACGCACCCTGGGTTGTGGTAGTCCCCTTGGTTGTCCCGGTCGTACTGGTTGTCGTTGTGCCTGTATTGCAGCCGGCAACGATTGCCAGCGCCATCAAGGCAGCCAGGAGAAAAGAAACTGTTCTGATACTCCTTCTCATTTGCGTTTCCACCTTTCTTTATTTTCTAAGCATTCCGGAAATGCTTAAAAATCAAATCTTTCGGTCATGCTCAGCCTTTGATGGCACCGATCATGACACCCTTGATGAAATACTTCTGCAGGAAGGGATACATGCAGATGATGGGCAGCGTCGATATGACGATAACGCCGTATTTTACGACCTCAACCAATTTTTCCAGCATGGCGATCGTTTCGGCGTCCTGTCCTGCCGAAGGCGTCGCTTCCGCTGTTTTTGCCGTCAGCAGGATTTCGCGCAGATAGATCTGCAATGGGAATTTGGTCCGGTCGGTGATGAAGATCATGGCATTGAAATATGCATTCCAGTATCCGACAGCCAGGTACAACGCGATAACCGCCATGATGGCATGGGACAGGGGCAGGACGACCGAGAAAAAGAAGCGGGCGTTCCCGCAGCCATCAATAAAGGCCGCTTCCTGAAGCTCGGTCGGTATTGTGCTCGAGAAGAACGAACGGACGGTGATGATGTTGTAAACCGAGACGCTGCCGAGGATAACCATCAGCAAGCGTGTGTTGGTCAGGTTCAGGCTCTTGATAACCATATAGAACGGGATCAGACCGCCGCTGAAATACATGGTAAAGACAAAAATGCCCATGATGATGTTTCGGCCCGCTAAGTCTTTGCGTGACAGGGCATATCCTGCCATGATGCAGCTGGCCACACCCAACAGCGTACCGCAAACCGTGTAGATGATGGTATTCAAATAGCCCGTCCAAATACGCGCATCTCCAAACACCCGTTCGTAGCCGAGCGTTGTAAATCCCTTTGGATACAACAGAAAATAGCCGGAATTGACATAAGTCGGGTCAGAAAAAGATGCGACAAGAACAAAATACAATGGGTAAAGGACGATCAGCAACATTATAGTCAGCAGAAAGTATACAACACCCATGAAAATTCGATCATCCAGGGATGAATTGATTCGATGATGAGCTACACGCATGACCATTCTCCTTACCACAGACTGGAGCCGGACAGTTTCTTCGATATTGCGTTGACGCCTATGAGAATGACGAAATTGATGATGTTATTGAATAGGCCGATTGCGGTTGAATAGCTGTACTCAGCCTGAATCAAACCTATTTTATAGGTGTACGTCGATATAACCTCGGCGACATTCAGGTTGAGCGAATTCTGCATGAGAAACACTTTTTCAAAACCGACATTCATGATATGGCCGCTGTTCAAGATCAGCAGAATGACCATGGTCGGTAAGATAGTCGGGATGTCGATATGCCAGATCCGCTTCAGCTTGTTGGCACCGTCAATCATGGCAGATTCATGCAGCTCTGGGCTGACTCCGGTCAAGGCTGCCACATAGATGATCGATCCCCAGCCTGTGCCCTGCCAGACACCCGACCATACATACAGGTGTTTAAACATGCCGGGCTCGCCTAAAAAGTAAATCGGCGAACCGCCAAATGCAGAAATGATCGTATTAATGAAGCCTGACCGCGGTGAAAAGAACACGGATATCATGCCGACCAACACAACAACCGAGATGAAATGAGGCATGTAGGTGACCGTTTGCACGAAGCGTTTGTACTTCATGGCGGATATGCTGTTGAGCAGCAGTGCCAGAATAATCGGCATCGGAAAACCGGCGACTAAGCTGTACAGGCTGATGGTGATCGTGTTCATGAATATTTGGCCGAAGCGCGGTGAGTTTAAAAATGTCCGCCACCATTTTAGACCAACCCACGGGCTGCCCCAAATACCAAGGCCTGGCGAAAACGATTTGAAGCTCAGTTGGATGCCATACATGGGCGCGTAGGCGAAGATTGCAATGTACAAGGCAGCAGGAAGCAGGAACAGGTACAGCACATAGTTTTTACGTATGGATTTCAATGATTTATGCTGACGAATTCCTGGCGTTTTTCCTTGCATTGCGTTCAGTCGTATCTGTTTTTGGTTAACAGCCATGAACTACCTCACTCATAAAATGAATCACTGTCCTTGTCATTTTGCACAGCTATATTCTTGAATATATAATCTTTTTAGTCAATAATTAATAATTGAATTGGATAATCATTTTTTGAATCGCCCTTTTTACAGGCCTTTTCGGGTTTTGTAGAAACCTTTCAGGCGGACAATTGTTCTTGGGAAGTATTTTTTCTCGCAAAGCACAGCACGATTTCGCAAAAGCCATAACCGATCGCATGGCATTACTTTTCTGTGTCAGGCTTCGGTTGTCAACCGTGCATGGTCAATGAACCGGATCGATGCATCCTCATTGGCCGCATGCAGTTCGAAAATGTCACAGGTGTTGTTTTCTTGCAGCAGCGGTCCGGGGACATACAGGGTCTGCTGAGGCCCGGCTGACCAGTAGCGGCCAAGATTGAAGCCGTTGATCCAGACATTGCCTTTGCCCCAACCCGGGAGCTCAATAAATGTATCGACGCCTGGCAGGGCTGAGAAGATCGTACGGTAAAACGTGGGATACCCGGCTTCAGATCGATGTTTTTCTATAGGCGTGTACATGACCTGATCGAGGTTGTCGAGCGGCAGCGGATACTGCGCCCAGTCATGTAAAAACGAGCCACCCAGCAATACGCCGCCCAACAAGCCCTTACGGTCCTCCAGTTTGCTGCCAAAACAGATTCTGCCCATGTTTTCGACCAGAATCTGCAGCGTGGTTTCAGGCTTGCTGCAGTCGATGCGGATCGATGGCGCGGCATCATCGCGCATGATCGTGCCTTGATAAACGTGATCGACAAAAACCATCGCCCGGTCATGCAGGTCAGGCAGGCGCAAGTCGCGTAACCCGGCAGGTCCGCGAATGGCGGTCTGGTAAAGGATAAATCCGTAACCCTGGTCGCATTCCTCCATGCTCATAGGCCAGGGTGACCGGATCGGCTGGCTTAGTCTGTTGAGTTGATCGAACAGCCTGGCGTCCGCTTTCAGGCTGACCGTTCCGATAGCCTGGGCAGGCTGTTGTTTCGGAAGGTTTTCCATCGGCACCATATTGCTATTCGGAACGTGTTCCTGGTGCCAGGCAGCCAGTTCCTGGTGGCACAGCAGGTATTTCTCGCGTGGCCTGCCGTCCTCGCCGACCAATGCGTCGACATCGTAACTGGTAACAAGCGGATTATAATGAGGTTTCTCGTCTGGCTTGGGCTGGAACGATACGCCATAGTTGGCTCCGTTCATAAAGCCGAAGCTCGTACCGCCGCCAAACATGTAAAAATTGACCGACGCACCCAGGTCAAGCGCCTCACGGTAGGCAAGGGCAATCGGCTCAGCATCGCGGTGAAAAAAGGTTTCCCCCCAATGGCAGGAGCGGCCGCTCCAGTATTCGCCGACATAAGGCGGAAGTTCTGGTTGGCGAAGCTTCAGCTTTTCAATCGCCTGCTTGCTCTCAATCCGGTAGTTGACTCCGGCCCAGTTGCCAGGCATCATGCCATTGGTCAGGTGGTAATCGGCATAGCCGTCGGTCGTGTAAAAGGGCACATCAACGCCAAAATCCGTCAGCATGTCCTGCAAGGTCTGAAGATACGACGCATCGGTCCCGTAGCTGCCGTACTCATTCTCGATGGCAACGGCAATGATCGGGCCGCCATGGGTCGAAAGGGCGGGAACAATCTCCTGGCACAGCCTGGCATAGTAACGCCGTACCGACTCCAGGTAATCGGGGTGGCTGCAGCGCAGCTTCAGTCCTGGCTTCTTGAGCAGCCACCAGGGCAGACCGCCAAAATCCCATTCAGAACAGATATAGGGACTCGGCCGCAGTAAAACGGCCAACCCAGCTTGAGCTGCTAGTTTCAGGAACCGGCCAAGATCGAAAATCCCGGTGAAATCAAACTGGCCTTCGCGCGGTTCGTGGGCATTCCAGGGCACATAGGTCTGGACAGCGGTCAGGCCGAATTGCTTCATCAAGTCGAGACGCTGTCGCCACTGCTCCGGGTGAATCCGGAAATAATGCAGATCACCTGTAGCCAGAACGAACGGTGCGTCATCCAGGAAAAGGCCGTCCGGCCTGATTTCAAACCTACCCATGCTAAACCTCCTGAGAGTCTTGACCAAGACAGATCGCTATTTTACTGTTGATCGCCTCGCGCAAGCCAAGCAGGACCGCGTCACTGTGCGGCGAGTGCGTAAAATCCACCGTGCCGATGTGGGCTTCGACTAGCGCCATGGTTTCGTCGCGCCCGATCAAGGAAGACAGCAGCTGCATGGCCCGCATGTCCTGCAAACCTTCATTGAAGGTGACCAGGCGGATCGACAAAACCGGACCGTCCGAACCGGGATATACCATGTAGGCCGTGCCTGACGGAAATTCGCCGAACGCGTCGGACGATTGGTAGGGATTGCAGACCTCGCGGCTGAGCGTCGTGTAGTAGAAGTTGAACGCCCACTGTAAAAAGCCCTTGACATCGTAGGCGAACAGCTGGGTTCCCAGGATGCGGTTGCGCCGCGATGCCATCGAAATCAGGCGATTCGAATACATAAAGCTCTGGAACCCCGTGTAATAAGTCCATAGTTCGGGAACTTTCCCGCGGAAATCCTCAATCGTTCGGGTAACTGGAACGGGGATGTCCACCAGGCCCTTGTCGTAGAACGTGACATGCGACAAGGCATCGAAGACCTGCTTCTCGGGCAAGATGTCGCGGAAAATCTGGCGGGCTTTGGCGTATGAGTCCTGGTGCTTTTCCACCGGCTCGTCCGAAATATGGAAATAGAACTGGTCATATACCTGGAGCTCTTGCAGGTGTGTGCGCAAGGCGGTCAGGTGCTGATGCTGGAATTGGACATAGTCCGGCCCCGGTGCGTCGGTATCCCAG
>JAAYJD010000263.1 GCA_012523135.1 Clostridiaceae bacterium | reverse complement strand
TCGCGGAGCACCAGGATCACGTCCGCGGCCAGGACCGTGGAGAGACGGTGGGCGATGAGGATGCTGGTCCGGGAGCGGATCAGCGGCTCGACCGCCTCCTGGATCAGGGCCTCCGAGATGGAGTCCAGCGCCGATGTGGCTTCGTCGAAGATGAGCACGGCCGGATCCTTCAGAAGAACCCGGGCGATCGACAGCCGCTGTTTTTCCCCGCCGGACAGCTTCAGTCCGCGGTTTCCGACCAGGGTGTCATAGCCCTGGGCTTGCTGCTGGATAAACGCATGGATGTTGGCCTTGCGGCAGGCCGCCTCGAGTTCGGCTTCGCTGGCGTCTGCCTTGGCATACATCAGATTTTCGCGGATGGTCCCCTGGAACAGGGCGGTGTCCTGGGTCACGACCCCGATCTGGCCGCGCAGGTAGTCGAGGTCCAGCTGGCGGACATCGATGCCGTCAAAAGTCACGCGGCCGCCCGTCACATCGAAAAGACGCGGGATCAGGTTGATGATGGTGCTTTTGCCGGCTCCTGAGGCGCCAACGATGGCGATGCTTTTGCCGCTGGTCAGGGCGAAGCTGACCTGCTTCAGAATGGGGCGGTCCGGTTCATAGGCAAAATCGACGTCGGCGAAGCGGATATCGCCCCTGGTCACGGCAGGCGTGATCGCATCCGGCGCATTGCGGATCTCAACGGGCAGGTCGAAATAGTCGAAGATCCGGGTAAAGAGCGCCATCGAGCGGATCCAGTCCGCCTGGATGCCCATCAGGGCATTGACCGGCGCGTACATCCGGCTCAGCAACGCCACCAGCACGGTGATATCCCCGACGGTGAGCCCGGGATCGTACCGCATCATCAGGATGCCGCCCACCAGGTAGAGGAGCATGGGCCCGATGCTGGAAAAGGTGCTCAAAACCACCCGGAACCAGCGCCCGGCCATCCGCTCGCGGATGTTGAGGCGGATCATCTGCCTGTTTGCCGCTTCATAGCGTTTGTATTCCGATTTTTCTCGGCCAAACAGCTTTGCCAGGAGCTGTCCGCTGACGGACAGCGTCTCATTGAGGATGCCGTTGATCTCGTCCTGGCGGGATTGCGCTTCCCGGGTCAGCGCCCAGCGGGTCTTGCCCACCCGCTTGGTCGGCAGGGTGAACAGGGGCACCAGGACCAGCCCCAAGCTGGCCAGGATCCAGTTCTTGCTGTACATGGCAAAAACGGCCAACCCCAGGGTGATGCTGTTGGACAGGATGCTGGTCAGCGTATTGGTGATGATCTGCTGGACGCCGGAGATGTCGCTGGTCATCCGGGTGATGATGTCCCCCTGGGGGTTCGTGACAAAAAACCGGTGGGACATGGCCTGCAGATGGCGGTACATGCTGGTGCGCATATCCAGGGTGATGTGCTGGGCGATCCAGGTATTGAGATAGCTTTCCAGGACCCCGATCAGGTTGCCGCCCAGGATCACGGCCAGCGACAGGATGAGCAGCCGGAGCAGGATGCCCAGGTTCTGCCCGATGAGGCCTTCGTCGATGATGCGACCGGTCAGGATCGCCGGGAACAGGTGCAGCACGGATGACGCCTGGATGCAGCCCAGGACCAGCAAAAACGGCTTCCAGTAAGGTTTGAGATACTGGCCGATCCGGCGCAGGAGCTTGCGTGTGACCTTGGGCCGGGCCGCTTTTTCCTCATCGCTGAGGAAGCCCCGGCCGCTGCGGGGCGGGTTGCCCGATCTCATTTCCACGGCGGTTCCCCAGCAGGGCTGTCCCCGGCCAACCCCTCACCAAGTTTGTTGGCCAGATCTGTCAGCTGCTGGATTTCCTCTTTTGTCAGGCTGTCACCGATCCGATGCATCGTCTTGACCCGCTCAGCGCGCAGGGTGTTCAGCCAGGCCTGGCCGGCCGGCTCGATGGTGGCCATAAAGACCCGCTGGTCGTTCTGGCCGCGATAGCGCCGGATCAGTCCGGCCTGTTCCATGACGGCCAGTTTCTCATTAAGGGAAGCGGACCGCATATCCAGTTGGACAGCCAGTTCCCGGGTCGGGATGCCTTGGCCTCCAGACAGAATTTTCAGGATCCGGTAGGTCCCCCGTCCGCCGTGGCCTTGGACCGGCCGCCGGCGCAGCAAGCGCATCAGGCGATCCAATGCCGCCAGCAGGTCTTCGTTTTGCCGCTGTGCGCGCATGTCTGGTTGGATTTGATTGTTATGCATGTGTTATTTTGCCTTTCTTTTTTTTGCCCTTGGGTCAGTCGATTTATAGAAGGTACCTGTTATACATCCGTCATTATATAGCAGGTACCTGTTGTATGTCAAGCGATTCAACTGCCGGCTGAATCCTGGCAAAAATCCATTGCTGTCTGCCGGTATTCGTGATACAATGACACGTTCTTGGCTCAAACGCACGGCATGTGCTATGAAATACAGGCTAAACGAACCAATAGAAAGACAGGTGTCTCTTGGACAACATCACCTTCCCTCAACTGGCGCTATCGCCGAAAACCCTGCAGGCGCTGCAAGACATGGGTTTTGAAGAAGCGACCCCGATCCAGGCGGAAGCCATTCCGCTCATCCTCGAAGGACGCGATATTTTTGGCCAGGCCCAAACCGGAACCGGCAAGACCTGCGCCTACGGCATCCCCCTGATCGAGAAAACCGACCCGGAAGCGACCAACGTCCAGTACCTCGTCTTGTCGCCGACCCGGGAGCTTGCCATCCAGATTGCGGACGAGATGCGTGAACTGACCAAGTACCAGGAAGGCATCCGCATTCTCGCCGTCTACGGCGGGCAGCCGATTGACCGCCAGATCATGGCGTTGAAAAAAAGGCCCCAGATCATTGTCGGTACGCCGGGGCGGGTCATGGACCACATGCGGCGCAAGACCATCCGCCTGGACCAGCTGAACGGCATCATCCTGGATGAAGCGGATGAAATGCTGAACATGGGCTTCAAAGAGGATATCGATGTCATCCTCGCCGATACCCCGGATTCGATCCAGCGCATCCTCTTCTCAGCGACCATGCCCGCGGGAATTCTCGAACTGACCAACCGCTATCTGCACGATCCGGTTCACGTCCGCATCGTGCCCCGGCAAATGACCGTCAGCAACATCGAGCAGTTTTACATCGAGGTGCGCGAAGCCAGCAAAATCGAGGTCCTGTGCCGCCTGATCGAGGCGGAGCGCATCAAGCTGGCGCTTATTTTCTGCAACACCAAGCGCAAGGTCGACGATGTCTATGAAAAGCTGCAGACCCGCGGCTATTCGGCCGAAGCCCTGCACGGCGACATGAAGCAACTCAGCCGCACCCGGGTCATGAACCGCTTTCGCAGCGGCGATGTCGAACTGCTGGTCGCGACAGATGTGGCCGCGCGCGGCATCGATGTCGACAACATTGAAGTGGTCATCAATTACGATCTGCCCCAGGATGAGGAATATTATGTCCACCGGATCGGCCGGACGGCGCGCGCCGGCCGCTCAGGCAAAGCCTACACGTTTGTTGTCGGCCGGGAGATTTTCGACCTGAAAAACATCCAGCGTTTCACCCGCTCCAACATCGTCTGCACCCAACCCCCCTCGCTGGTGCACGTGACCGAGACGCGCGTCTTCGATCTGCTGGACAAGACGCGGGATATTCTGGCTGCCGGAGGCCTTGACAGCCATTTGACTGCCGTCGAGCAATTTGTCACGGATCTGAACGCCACGGCGACCGACAACGCCTTTTATACGACGGCAGACATCGCGGCGGCCCTGCTCCAGCATGCCCTGGGGCAAAAATTGACGCAGACAAACGAAATCGAATCCGTTATCCCCTACGAGGAGATGATCGCCAGAAAGAAAAAATCCCGCGACCGCCTTTCTGGCGGAAGCCGCTTTGCCGCGGATGATGCAAACAGCGATTTTCAGGCAGCCTTGCTGGGAGGCGACACCATGGCGGATGACGACCTGGACGATACGGCCAAACAGGAAAAGAAAAAGCGGAAAAAGAAGCTCGAGCCGGGCATGACCCGCCTGTTTCTCAATGTCGGCATCGATGACCACGTGCAGCCGGCCCAGATCGTCAAAGCCATCTGTTCGAGTTCGTCCTTGGTCGGAAAGCAGATTGGCGCGATCGCCTTGTACGGCCGCTACACCTTTGTCGATGTTCCGGCCGAAGCGGCTGCCCAGGTCGCGAAGGGGCTCAGCGGCCAGAAAATCGGCAACCGGCCGGTTCGGGCCGAAGTCAGTGCGGCCGGAAAAGACGCCGCCGATGCAGACTTCGTCCCCAAACCCCCAAAAGCGAAAAGCGATTATTACCAGACCGGCAAATCCGGCAAGGGATCGCGTCCGGGTCACAAGGGTGACTTCAAAAAGCACGGCAAGGGCAGCAAGAAGCACGGCTTCTGACAGGCGGCCCCAAGACGCGTTATACTGGAACATACAAGGGCCGCGTTCACCTCTGAGCGGTGCAGGTCAGGACCATGTTCGCTTCGACAGGCCAGAACAAAACGACCGTCCGAATCCATCTGCTGCGGATGGGTCTGGTGGCCGTTTTGCTTTTTTTCTGCCTGTTCGGGCCTGCGGCTTGTTTGGCTGCCGAACGGGTCGATGAAACGCGCCTGGTCAAGATCGATCTGGACAGCACGGTCCTGAACAAACGGATGCAGATCCTGGTCTGGCTGCCGGAAGCGATCGAGGCGGACCAGGCATATCCGGTTCTTTATTTTCTGCCGGATGGCGGCGGTTCGGCACACACCGTGATCAATGATTACCAGATTGGCGAAGCGGCAGACGAACAGGTCCGTCAAGGCGTCATCGGGCCCATGATCATTGTCGCGGTCTCCATGGACAGGAGCTTTGGCCTGAATTCGGCCGCTGCTGTGTCCCCGGTGGACACAGCAGGCGGCCAGTCCTTTGTCGAAGGCCCCTATGAGGCTTATTTCATCGATGAAGTGATGCCCCTGATCGAGGCGCGTTTCCAGACGAAAAACGACCGTTCCGGCCGCATGATCGGGGGCTATTCCATGGGCGGATACGCGGCGCTGCACCTGGCTTTCCGCCATCCTCAGCTGTTCTGCCGTGTCGGCGGACACAGCGCCTCGCTGTTTCCGGAAGCTTTCCCGGACGAAAGTATCTCAGACTGGCTGTATCCAGATGAACAGATCCGCGACCAGCGGGATCCGATTCGCCTGGCTGAGACATGCGAGCTGACCGGGCTGCAGGTCTATCTCGATACGGGCGCGACCGACGTCAACGTGGAAGGCAACGCCCTGCTGGCGCAAATCCTGGAAGAAAAAGGCATATCTTGTGAAAAACATGTGTTCCCAGGGACCCACAGCCGCTTCTACTGCACCACGATGATGCCTGAGTACCTGGCATTCTACGGCGCGCCATACACGCCATGATTAATAGTGTGGTTTGGGTGCCAAAACCAGAACTATAGCCCCAGAACTATAGATCAACGAAATGGCTGGACAAATCAGCTGCAATATGATAAACCTTTTATGTTATATAACTAAGGCGGTCAAGCATCATGGCGTTTGCGGCAAATCGAAATCAGCAGATTTCACGCTATGACAGCACCTTGGGCATGTCGGATAGAACGCAGATTATTGGGAAAAGGCTGGGCAGAAGCCTTTCCCAGGCATATCTTTCCCAAAACAAGCAAAGACCGGTTGGCCGTGCCCTGCAGTGACAACCCAGCTTTACGATCCGAAAAACCCGTCGATGCTATTGCTGGCATGCTGATCTTGAGAGAGTTAAATAACGATACGGAGAACCCAATGCTGGAATTTGTGATCATCGATGTCCGCTGCCAGTACGCCCTGCATACGACCAATTTTGCCGAACAGCCGGACAGTGACCGCACTAATGGATATGATGAAGAACGGGATGGAATTCCTGGCCGATGCATTGGTAACACTGCTGGGCATCAGCGGCCAGACGAAAGATGAACTGATAAGCAGCTTAGGGACTGTTGCTCACTTAAGCAGCCCTATAGGTTCTCCGGGAGATTGACCCGACTCGTCCATCTCTTCGAGAAAAGAGCTACTAATTTTTAACAGTCCTTTATCTGAAAGATAGCCAAAGGGGATGGGTCTATGAAACGATTCGTATCAACGCTTTTTTCTCTTGTGCTGCTCATCTCCCTCGCCGCCTGCGCCACGCCCGCAAGCGCGCCGGAGGGAAGCACAACGCCATCCGCCACGCAGTCCACCACGTCATCTGCCACGCCGGAGCCGCAGGAAACGGTCGTGTTTGCCGACCCGGTGCTGGAGGCGATGGTGCGTGGGGCGATGGGCAAGCCGGAGGGTGCAATCACCGCGGCGGATGCCGAGGCGGTGACGAGGCTGGATGTCAGCTTTGATTGGCAGCAGTACGGTTCCGAAGCGACACCCATTGAGGACATAAGCGGCCTTGAGCATTTCAGAAACCTTGAAAGCCTTGACCTGTCTTTGCACGCGATAACCGACATAACGCCGCTGGCGAGTCTCAAAAAGCTCATCGTGCTGGCGCTGGGCGGCAACCCGATTGCGGATCTTGCGCCTCTTGCCGGGCTGACGAGCCTCAAAATGCTGATACTGACCGATTGCGCGGCGCAGGATTACAGCCCGCTTGCGCAGCTTAACGGCCTTGAATTGCTCATGTTGGATAACGCGACGATAGCCGACGCAGCGCCGCTTGCGTCGCTGACGAGCTTGAAACGGCTTTATTTGGAGGGTTGTGAACTCGACTACTCCCCTTTGGCGGACATCTACCCAAATCTTGAAGATAGCGATTTCGTCATTTTGCCGACGCCAACCACGCTCGTTGAGTTTGGGTTCTATATGGATGGCGAACACAAGCAGGCTGTATATGACAACGAGTGGGTGTCCGTGCGCATCAACCACATTGAATGGGGCGATCCCGGTGCAGAAATGTGGGGACAGAACTGCGTCCGAACGGTTTCCGGAACAGATGAATACAAGGTGGATATCGGGTATTACCCGATGCACGACACATATGTGGTTTTGGCAAACAAAGACGGCGAATGGGCGGTAAACTACCTCTACCATCCTGCCGACGGAAGCTTCAGCTTTGGCCTCGGGGACAGAAAGAGCTCCGAGAGGCACGTTCGTGCTATATTCCCCGACGCTGACGGGGAGGACTTGCTGCTTGAACCCGTCAGCTTTCACATCGCCGCTCTTGAAGACGCCCTTGGCATGACCGCTGAAGGGTTGTTCGAGCTGCCGTATTCACCGCCGTCGCTCACGAGCATGGGCTTTGTTGAAAGCGGGGAGGTTCGCGGCTATCTGTACGTTCATAATGAAGCTGGCGATTATTTCGACGTTTCGGTACATGATCCCGAACAAGAGGCATGGGAGGGCGGCGGCGAGGTGCGCTTCTTCACGCCGCTGAGCGAGGAATACCGCATCGTCGTCACCTACCATCTTGATGAGAAACGGTTTACCGTAGGAGCGGACGACAACGACGGCGGCGGTGCGGAATACAGTTTCTTCCTCGACTCGGATGAGCACGTCGACATATGGTGCAGCGATGACAGGCTAACGGTCGAGCAATTCTTTATGAGGGCTATCAACGATCCGTCGATCACAGATGCTTCGGATGTATATCAGTATTCGGTAAAGCGGATGATATAGGCCGTGGAGACTGCATTCAGTATGGATATAGACGAGTTGTGCGACCTGACGGAGCGGTGAAGACGGCGGTATAGACTGGCGTTTCCTGTGGCTTTAGGCGGGGCAAATGCG
>JAAYJD010000262.1 GCA_012523135.1 Clostridiaceae bacterium | reverse complement strand
CTTCCAGTTCGTCCCGGTTCATCGGCGGCCGCTTGATCGGGCCGAAGAAGCAGCGGGATAGCCGCGTCCTGACAAAGGGTTGCTTCTCCGTGGTGCCCAGGGGCAGCACGGGCGCGCCGGCCGCCAGGATGAGATCTTCGAGCTGGACGATGCCGCGCCGGATCCCCTCCGTGTCTGCGGCTTCGAGCTGGATGCCGTCCGGGCCAACCCGAAGACGAAAGGCCTCCGGGCCATCCGTTTCGGCCTGTCGGAGCTCCAGGGGATCCGTCGGCTCACCGTTCTGACCGTTCAGGTCCAGAACAGAGCAAAACCTGGCAAAATCGGCCCAGGCCGTCTCCAGGACACCGGCCGGGTCGGCAAACGCCTGGTGCAGGGCCAGGCCTCCGGTCAGCGACAGTTCGCCGCTGCGGGCCGGCCGCGGCTGCCAGAAAGCGGGTTTTTGCTGATGGACAGGCTTTTGCAGTTCGTCGATAAAGGTCCAGGCTGGTTCTTTCTTACGCGTCCTCTTTTCTTGTTCAGGCCAATCGGTCATGCGCTCCTGGTAGAGGAGCGGTACATCGCCGTTGATATCCCGTGATAGCGCTTGAAGGCCTTGCGGAACGTGTCGGCGCTGTAATAGCCGACCTTGAGTGCGATGTCGTCGATGGACATGCCCGTCTCGCTCAGCAGGGCGTGGGCGTTGTTGATCCGGATGCGTTCCAGGCAGTTGGACAGGTTTTCACCGGTCCGTTCCTTGAAAATGTGCGACAGGTACGGCTCGGACAAGCCGAACCGGTCCGCCAGCTTGCCCAGGGACAGGCTCGGGTCCATATAGAAGGTTTCGATGTATTCCTGGATGTTCTTGATCAGGATGCTGGTCGAGTCGCGGTAGTTCTGCCGGATCTGCAGGCAGACGCGCAAATAGGCGTCCTTGATCGCCTGGAAGGCCTTGTCCGGCGTCAGCAGCTGGTTTTGCAGCAGCGACGCGGCCGCCTCGGACTCCTGGCTGTCTGTCAGGCCGGCGGCGTCGATGGCTTTGACCAGGGTGCCGACCAGCTCCGACAGGAAGACATGGATCAGCTCCTCCTGCTGCATCAGGCAGTTGATGTTCTGCTGGTAGACATGCTGCAGGGCCGCCTGTGTCTCCGTCGCGTCGCCCATGCTGACCATGCTGATGATCTTCTGCTCGATGTCCAGCGGGTAATAGAGCGCGCCGGCCGGTTCGCCTTTGCGCTCATCCGCCCGCTCGCTCTCCGCGCCGGGCGTTCGAGCCAGCGAAAAGCAGGCCCTCAGATAGGAGCGGCAGACTTCTGTCAGGCCATGGCAGGTATTGCCCGCGCCGATGCGCACATTGGTGTGGCCTTTGTCGGCCAGGAAGAGGCGGAGCTGGTCCGCGTCGATCTGCGGAGCCGCAAGTCCGGCCGGATCCGCGTGGTAAATCAGGACGATCCGCTGGTAGTTGACGGAGTGGGTGACGACCTCCGGGTACTTGCCGGTGATGAAATTGAGCAACACGGAGTGCTGGATCTGCGTGTTGCTGACCGAGGATGACTTCTGCTCTGTTTCGACGATTTGCAAAACGAGCACGGCATAACCGGTCATCGAGAAAGGAAACTGGATCTGGCGCAGCGCTTTTTCGGCCGCCAGCTCATCCGGGAAGCGGCCCTCCAGCAGCTTCTCCAGCATGGCGAAGCGCACCAGGTCCTAGTTGCTCATCAGCTGCTTTCTCAGGTTCTGCTCGTAAAGCATCATGTCCTGGATGTTACCCTTGATCCAGTCCAGGTCGTCGAACTGCTTGAGGAACGCCGGGTTGGCGCGTGCGTCCGGCCGCATCAGCTTGACAATCTCCGTGACCGGCCGGTTCTGCCGCCTGGCCATGGCGATGATCAGGCCGATCCCGAAAACAAAGGCACTGCCCAAAATGAGCGCGATGACCATGACAATGAAGTTGCGCTCCGAATAGACCAGGTCGCTGGGCAGCAGCCAGACATACGACCAGCCGTTGTAGATGCTGCTGATGTGAAAGACGGTCATGCGATTTCCGTCCATGTCGTAGGCGAAGGTGTTTGACCTCCCGGACAGTTCAGGCAGCTTCGCGTCCGGGGGCACGCCGTTCGTCAGGATGATCTGGCCGCTCTGGTCGATGACATAGGCAGCGGCCAGCGGATTGTCATAGCCGGCCAGCAGCTGCTCCTCGATCTTCTTGCGGTTCAGGCAAAGCAGCAGGACGGCGTTGGACGATCCGTCGCTGCCATAGGGCAGATTGGTCCGGTAGAGCAGCGACGTGTCGATCAGCGCGCTTTTCGGCTCCAGGCTGAAGAGCTTGACCCGGCCGGTTGTGTCGATGACTGCCCGCCATTCTTCGACGCCGTAGCCGTGAATCAGGTAGTCGCGGGTCCAGTGATGGGTCATGTAGGTGAAGGTGTCCGTGATGATCGTGCCGGAGTTCTTGAGAAAGGTCAGGGAACTGAGCACATAGTTGCGCGTCGCCGTGTTAAACGACGAAAACTGGGGGATGGAGCGGTTGATGCCCAGGAACATGCCGACCTGGATGTTGCCCCGGGCGTCGGAATCGATCATATCCGCGATCCGCGAATCGCGTGAATACTGGTAAGTGTATTCGTCGATCTCCTTCAGCATGGAACTGAGCGCCGCTTCTTTGCGTTCCAGCGACTCGATTTTCAGCTGGATGATGTTGTTGTCGATGGCGCGGATAATAAAGACGTTGGTCAGCACCATGATGACCAAAACGAAGACCAGGATCACCAGGTAGGAGAAGACAATTTTGGAAAAGTGGCTGATTTTCCGGATCATGCGGTTTCCTCAATGGCGTTCCTGCCTAGACAGGCATCTGCTGCAGCTGCACCACCTCGTCGCCTAGCTCCCGGTATTTTTCAACCTGCCCTTCCTCGATTACGCGCATCAGCGTGGCCATTACCTCATGGTGCGCCTCGCAGGTCAGCAGGTTGCGTACAACCAGAAAGTCCCACACCGTTCGCCAGGACGGATCCTCCAGGTATTCTGCCTTGTAAACCAGTTTAACGGCGTTCTGGGATCCGTGGCGGACGCACCAGGCGCGGAAAAAGTCTTCCCGCCGCTGCTCATCCTGGAAAAGTTCGGAAATCCGTTCCAGATACGTCATCATGGTCGCTTTTTCTGTGCCGCTGAACGGTTCGATTCGCGTGCAGGCCGGGTCGAACCGGTAGGGCACGATCTCCAGGCCGACGGGCTTGCCAATTTGGCAGGTCAGGACCGGCAGGTAACCGTAATACCAGGACGATTGCGGATTTTGGTTCTGTTCATGGTAGAAGAGGAAATTCCCGGTGCTGTAGATGATCGGCTTGCCCTGGTAGTGCTCCCAGCCCTGGGGGCAATGCGGGTGCATGCCGATGACCGCGTCGGCACCGAGCCGCGTGATCAGGCGGTACCGTTCGACGACACCGGGACTGGGCAGCGGGTTGTACTCATTGCCGCCATGGACAACGACGACCACGAAATCCGCCTTTTCCCGGGCCTTCTCGATCGTCTCCGCCAGCTTGCCCATACGCAGGCCGGCCATGCCAGGCTTATTGTGAGCAGCTCCGCCGTATTCGTTCTCGGCCACGGCGATCACCGCTGCCCGTAAGCCCTGGGATTCGGCAAACCAGGGCAGGTAACTCTCATCCAGGCTGCGCCCGCCGCCGGTATGCCCGATCCCGTGCTGGTCGAGCACCTCCAGGGTGTCGGTGACGCCTTTCAGCCCGTAATCGCCGAGGTGGTTGTTAGCCAGAATGGCGCAGTCGAAGCGGCCGGCTTCGAGGAAGGCGACGTTTTCGCGATCACCCTTGAGATTCGGGCCGCTCTTGAATATCTTGTCCGTTTCCTCGGTTAGCGGGTTTTCCAGGTTGACAATCCGGCAATCGGCTTGCTGCAGGAATGGCTGGATCGACGCCAGGATCTGCCTGGACGACTCGAGGTCGATTTTGTCGCTGATCTGGCGCAGGCATAAATCCCCTGCAAAAACCAGTTTCATGGTGGCGGTCATTTGTCTGTCTCCTTTCAGCTTGTCCGGCCGGATCGTTTTTGACCGGCTCTTTTATTTTAACCCTTCAGGGAGCCGATCATCACGCCCTTGACGAAATACTTCTGGACGAAGGGGTACAAGGCCAGGATCGGCGCGGAGGCAACGACAATCAAGGATTATTTAATCAGGTCCTGCATGCCGGAAAAGGCCAACTCAAGCGATACATCGCCAGATAGGGCCGCGGTCTGCGACAGGATCAGGATGTTGCGCAAGATAATCTGCAAGGGCAGTTTGCTCTCCGTCCGGATGTAGATGATTGCCGTCTGGTAGGAGTTCCAGTGGCCGACCGCGATAAACAGCACCAGGACGGCGATAATCGTGCTCGACAAGGGAATGACGAAGCGGACAAAGAAATTGAAGTCGTCACAGCCGTCGATCTGGGTAGCCTCAAGAATTTCATCGGCCAAGGTTGACCGGAAAAACGTGCGCGTGATGATGATGTTGTAAACGCTCATCGAGCCGGCGATGACCAGCATCATCCGGTTGTCCACCAGGCCCAGCGATTTGTTCAGCAGGTAGCTGGGGATCAGGCCGCCGCTGAAAAGCATGGTAAAGGTGAAGATAAAGGTCAGGATGCCTTTGCCGTACAAATCCCGGCGTGACAGGGGATAGGCTGCCAGCAAGGTCATGCCGACACCGAACAGGGTCCCGCCCACGGTGTAGATGATCGTGTTGACAAAGCCCATGATGATCTTCTGGTAGCGGAAGACCGCCTGGTAACCTTTCAAGTTGAACCCGATCGGAAACAGCCAGACCTTGCCGGAGATGACCGCCTGGGGTTCCGAAAAAGAATTCGCGACCACGATGATCAGCGGATAAAAAATAACAGCGAGAATGACCGTGAGAAAGAGGTAATTCACATTTGTAAAGATGCGATCGGAACTGGACATCTTGATTTTCGTTGCTCTGGACATAGTTCACCTTCTTCCGCTGTACGGCTTACCATAAGCTCGTTTCGCTGACCTTGCGCGCGACTTGGTTGACCAGGACGATCAAGACACAGTTGATGACGGAATTGAACAAGCCAATCGCAGCGGAATAACTGAAGTTAGCGTTTTCAATACCAATTTTGTAGATATAGGTCGCTATCGTTTCGGATGCGGATAGGTTCAGCTTGTTCTGCATCAGGTAGATCTTCTCAAAGCCGACATTCATGATCTGGCCCAGGGCCAGGATGAGCATGATGATGATCGTCGGAACCAAAAACGGCAAGTCGATATGCCGGATTTTCTTCATCCGGCTGGCGCCGTCGATGATGGCCGCCTCGTACAGTGTGGGGTCGATGCCGGTCAGGACCGCCAGGTAGAGAATCGAACTGTAGCCCATGTTCTGCCAGATCCCGGAGAGCACATAGATGCCCTTGAACATCTCGGGCTTGGACATGAAGTTGATCCGGGTGCCGCCCAGGGCGGCGATGATGTTGTTGACGATGCCGTTGTTGAGGGACAGGGCCAGGATAACCATGGAAACCATGACCACCATCGAAATAAAGTGGGGCGCGTAGGTCACGGTCTGGACAAATTTCTTGTACCTCTTGTTGTCGCATTCATTCAGGCTGATCGCCAGGATGATAGGTATCGGCAGACCGAAATCCAGGCTGTACAGACCGATCGAAACGGTGTTCCAGACGATGTTACGGAAATTTGTGGAGGCGATGAAACGTTCGAAGTGGTTCCAGGCCACCCCGT
>JAAYJD010000261.1 GCA_012523135.1 Clostridiaceae bacterium | reverse complement strand
CCACCAATGCGGTGATCGCGCTCTCACGGCTTACCTTTCGCGACAATTACTCACCCTCCGCAGTTCGTTAGGCCGATCGACCTTGTTGATGACCGCTCGCGTTTGCTCTGGTACGGACGCCGATATCCCATGGTTCTCAGCCGTTCCGCGCCGCGACGTCCATTGTTGATGTGCTGCATGTTCATCTGTATCCCGTTCACGCATCACCTCAGTTATGATTCTATCATGTTCATTTAACTAAGTTGAGCCCCCTGCCGATGCATAGACCGGTTGACAACGACGTGAGAAAAGGTTAAGGTTGTCTAAACAAAACGAGTATTCGACATATCGCAAAGAACAAGTCAAACATGGAGGCATAGAATGCGGTCAGTCAACCGAACCACGGCGTGCGTCATGTTGGTCTGCATTATGCTTGCAGCCACAGCCTATGCATCGGAAACGCCGTTTTCCTCTGACGTTGAATCTATTAACGAAGCGGCGCGATCGGTCCTGATGCTTGAAGTGTACGATGCCAATGATGAACTGATTGCCACCGGAAGCGGATTCGTCGCTTTTGATGATCGCACGCTCGTTACCAACAATCACGTTATTGAGGATGCCGAAATCGTTATAGGGATCAGCGATTCCGGCAATCAATACATTATCAACAAAGTGTTGGTGGCAGATGAAAAGAGCGACGTCGCCATTCTCAAATTCATTTCATCGACAGATTTGTTGCCGCTCGGGCTTAACAGCCGCGATGAAGTCCAAAGAGCGGAACAGGTGGTGGCCATAGGAAGCCCGCTGGGATTCAAGAACTCCGTCAGTCTTGGAAATATAAGCGCCATGTTTGAGGGGGAAGGAATCTCGTTCATACAGTTCACAGCCCCCATCTCACACGGCAGCAGCGGCGGGGCATTGTTCAATGACAAGGGCCGGGTCATTGGCATCACTTCCGGCTACTTTCTGGAAGGCCAGAACATCAATCTCGCCATCAACATCGATGAGGTAATCAAACTGTATGATATGAGCCGGTTCGGAGATCCAATGAAATTGTCAAAGCATACCATGCTCAACTCGGCCGCACAGGCGACCTCTATGCCAAGCCCGACGAAAGAACCGACTCCCAAGCCGGCGGCAGAGTACAACGTCAGACCTACCGCGACTCCTGCCCCGCTTGATATGCTTGTCAATTCGCTGCAGGTCAACAAATTCGATGGCGCAGTATTCAAGAAATACCGCGGGTATGAGTACGACAAATTCGATAAGATCTGGATATATGGTGTGAAGTTCAAATTGTGGGGAAGTCTAACTTTCCACCTAGCCGTTGCGGGCGGCAAAAACATGCTTCCGCCATTTGTAGGCGTATCAAGTGATGATCGAATAGCAAATGGAAAAATGTTCATCGCCTCAATAGACATAGTGGCGGGGGATGAAGTCTTCACTTTTTCCAAACCCACATACCTACAAGGTATTGATGGACTTGAGAATGGATCCTTTTTCTACCTGGGATCTGTGGGCAAACACATGATTGAAAGCATGACATCTGCAAAATCACTTGATATACGATTGAACGGGTCGAGGAATATCCCCTGGTCATATGCTGACTATTTAAAATGGAATGACGAACCTCCTGACACATTCGAGCTGAAATCTCAAAACATTTCATCTCTTGCAGCGTGGATCAAAAACATCAATAAGCATAAGGTGTTTGACTGTTTTACTTCAATACAGCTGTCATATGCAGATAAGGCTCATGAAGCGTATGTGCATTGAGGCTGGCACACGGTTCTGTGAAATGCGGGGTTGCTAAGATGCTCGTTTTCTCGGCAACGCGCGCATGGCATTGACCGCGGCAGATAGCATCTTCGCCCGTCGGCACATCCTCAGTGCCCACACAAAAAGCGGGAGAAGCAATCTTCTCCCGCGCGGCCGCGCACAATCATATGTTCCTCGTATCAGAACGGGAAATCGTCATGAGCTTTGCAGTTCGTCCATAGTGGCAGCGTTCCTAGATTTGACGGTAAAGTGAGTGTAACTCATTCTCGTGTTCCCTTCAGGCCCATTGGCCTGTTGAATTCAGCTTTCGATATCATCTGTCCGATTCGATTTTCGATCCGCTCTGCTCGCTCGATGGTCTGCTCCAGCGTGTCGGTCTTATCCCGGACAGACGCTCGCAGCTGCGCTCTGTAGAAGGTGGTCAGGGCCTGGCCAAGCGTGGCGTGGTAGGTCGTATCGGTCATACGCTCTGCTGTCTGTCCGCAGCGGATCCGTGGCTTGGGCCTGCCCAGGATAAACTGATACTCGTCTGCGGGGATGACGAACCCGTCCTAAAGGTAAATCATTGGTGACGCTTTCTTGCCAATTCAATCTATGATACCTAATTCTGCCATTCAGAAAATGCATGATACTATAGTCGCAGTCTGGGTAGTTGGTCTGGAAGTGGGTCGGGATGATGCCCTCATATTCATCGAGGCACATTTG
>JAAYJD010000260.1 GCA_012523135.1 Clostridiaceae bacterium | reverse complement strand
TGCCGCGGTTGTTGACAGCGATCACGATCGAGGCCGAATAGAGCGGCACATAGGCAAATGAAGACTTGGTCTGGCGGGCGGGCCAGGCCTGGGTGGCAAAGACAAACGACAGCCCGCCGCGTCCGGGGATCTGCTGCCCGAACTTGTACGGCTCCGCACGCGCGAGCGATTCGCCGGAGAGGGGCGCAATCACGCCCGCCAGGGGATTCAGGGCATCCTCAGCCAACAGAATCCGGCTTTCCCGGCGGTCCTTCAGAACGGGAACGGCAGCCAGGGCAACCGCGCACAGACCGGCCAGCAGGCTGAACCACAGCCATCTTCTGGCCTGTTTCTTTTCCTGGGCGGATCCTTCTTCCGGCAAGTGGTCCATCGGCTACCTCAAGGGCGAAGCGCCCCCGCAAATAGGGTTTGCCAGGTTTGATTAAACGCCGCTGCGTGTCAGAAAACCGCCGTCGACCGGTATGGTGGCCCCGGTGACAAACGCTGACGCGCGGTCGTCAAGCAGCCAGGCCACGCAACCGAGCAGGTCCTTGGCCTCGCCAAAGCGGCCCATCGGGGTGTGGTCGATCACCTGCCGGCCGCGGGGGGTCAGGCCGGCCTGCAGTGAGCCCAGGTACTGGACACTGCGCGCGTTGACGAAAAAGCCGGGCGCCACCGCGTTGACCCGGATGTTGGCCGACGCCAGGTAGGCGGCCAGCCATTCGGTCAGGCTGACGACCGCGGCCTTGCCCATGGCATAGGCCGGCACGCGGGTCAGCGGGCAGTAGCTGTTCATGGACGCGAAGTTGACGATCGAGCCGCCGCCGGCAACAGCCATCTGACGGCCGAACACGCGCGACGGGATGACTGTCCCCAGGGTGTTGATTTTAAGCACCTGTTCGAACATCCCCATGTCCAGGTCGAAAAAGCCGACCTGGCCGGCCGGGCGTTCGTCGCCAAGCTCGCTGGCCTCAAAGGCGGTCAAGGTGGTCATCGCTTTGATGTTGTTGCCGCCGGCCCCATTAACAAGAAAACGGCAGGGCCCCCAGTTGTCCAGCAGTTCGTCAGACAGCTGCTTCAAGCCCGGTTCGTCGGTCACATCGCAGGCTGCTGTCCGGCAGACGCCGCCGGCGGCCGTGATCGCGTCGGCGACCGTCTGCAGCTTGGCCAGGGTGCGACCAACCAGGACAACCCGGGCGCCGCGCTCGGCCAGATCGCGCGCGATTACGGAGCACAAAGTCCCGCCGGCGCCGGTCACCACCGCGACCTGATCTTGAAAATACGTGTCATGCATGTGTTTACCTCCCCTTTAGCTTGGTTCAGATTCCGGCGGCAGCACCAGACCCGATTCAGCCAGAATGGCGGCGGCGTTGCCAAAGCAGACCGCCGTCACCAGTTGGGCGAGCGCGGCGAAATCGTTGGCGAAAACCCCGCTGGCAGCCTTCTCGCCCAGCCAGCCGCAGAAAGTCCTGCGGAAGTATTCGTGCCGGACCAGGGACAGGAAGCTGCGCGAGTCGGTGGTCATGCCGATGGAAACGGACAGGACGCCGTAGGCGCTGATGGTCTCGAAAAAGCTGCGCATCCCGGACAGGTGGTCGCACCACCACCAGGGCGGTCCCAGCTGAACCTTGCCCCGTACGCCGTCCTGGCTGAAGGATCCGCCCAGCACCGCCAGGGCCGCGCTGTCCTCCGGATGGCTGCAGAACAGAACGGTCCGCGGCAAGCCTGCTTCGCCCTGTTCGATCCCATCCAGCAGGGCGACCAGCTCGGACGGCGATACGCGGCCGATGCCCGCGTATCCTCCGGCGGGACCCGCGATCCGGCGCAAACGGCTGCTGGTCTGGCGCAGCGCGCCGAGATGCAGCTGCATAACCCAGCCAAGCCGGGCATAGGCGGAACCGGCCAGGCGCAGCACAGCGCTGTCCAGGCAGGCCGCGTCTGCCGGCTCGAGCCGGCCATCCGCCAGGAGCCGGTGCAACCGTTCTTCGTTGCGGCCGTCGTCGCCGCAATAGTGAAAGCCGTTGTCGAGGGCGTGGTCGGCAAAGCGGCAGCCCCGTTCGTGAAAGGATTTCAGGCGCTTTTCCAGCGCCGCCCCGAGGGCTGCCAGCGAGTCGACAGGCACAGCGGTCACGTGCTCAAGCCGGCGGATGGTCTGGGGTGTCAGATCCAACAGGTCGTCGCCGCGAAAGGACGGCGCCACGGCCTGTAGGCCTGCGAACGGTCCCAGGTCGTCGTTAAGCGCAGCACACGGCGCGGCGTAGCGGACACGAAAACGCCGGAGCAGGTTCTGCGCCGTGAACGAGGGGTCGGCCAGCTGCTCTCCGGCGGCCTGCCAGGTTTTCTCTGCAGTCGCCGGGCTCAGGGGCCAGTCGATCTGGAAGACGCGCGCCAGTTCCAGCGCCGACCAGTCGTACAGGGGGTTGCCGAACAGTTGCGGCAAGACCGCGCACCAGGCCTTGAAGGTGTCGAACGGGTCGGCGTCACCGGTAATGAGCGCTTCGCCGACGCCGCAGATGCGCATCGCGCGGTGCTTGTAGGGGTCGGCGCGCAGCCAGAGCCCCGTCAGGTCAACCGGGCGGTGGGACGCGATCTCCCCGACCGGAAGGTGGTTGTGGTAGTCGATCAGGGGAAGCGGTTCCGCGACCTCAAAATAGAGCCGTTCGGCCAGGGGCGTCGTCAGCAAGTGGTTGGCTTTCATGTGTATTCTCCTGTCCTGTTGCAGAACCCGTCAGCGTCTTTTTCATTATACCGGATGGATAGAAGTGACGCCAGATGGTCTGCGGAAGGCGCCATGATACCCGGAATGGTTCAGGTG
>JAAYJD010000259.1 GCA_012523135.1 Clostridiaceae bacterium | reverse complement strand
TTCTCAGTCGAACGGTTTTCTGGCGAGCCTAGGAGGACTCGAACCTCCGACCCACAGCTTAGAAGGCTGTTGCTCTATCCAACTGAGCTATAGACCCAGGATGTCCTGATCATTATACCTGATCCGGGCCCTATTGGCAATGAAAAGGCGGCTGTGACGGCCGCCTGCGGGCTTTGGAGCGGGTGATGGGAATCGAACCCACGCAATCAGCTTGGAAGGCTGATGTTCTGCCATTGAACTACACCCGCGTTTGCGTTTCGCGCAGCCCGCCTGATGATTTTACCGCAGCCCGGCTCCTTTGGCAAGCCTTGCCTGGCCTGATTTTTGTTCGTTTTTGCGGCCGCTCGCCGATGTTCAACGTAGGTTTTTGCTCCGCCGCCGTCGGTGTTACAATAACCTGATCTTCCCAAGGAGGCCTGCCATGCGACCTGCACGAGACCTGCTGAAACCGGAACTGGTCGTTGCCGACGGTGCCATGGGCACCTATTATGCCCAGTCCGGACCGGGTGACAGCAGCACCTGCGAAGAAGCGAACCTGTTGCGTCCGGATGTGATCCGGGGGATCCACCTGCGCTACCGTGAAGCCGGTGCCCGCCTTTTGCGCACCAACACGTTTGCCGCCGTGTCGCTGACCGGCCCCGGCCAGCCTGATAAACTGCGCCGTCTGGTCTCGAGCGGTTTCGAGCTGGCCGCGGACTGCGCCGGCGCCGATATGTTTGTCGCCGCGGACATCGGACCGGCCTACGCCCTGGACGACGAGCAGGCTTTGGCAGGCAACACCCTGGCCGTCGAAGCCTTCCTGTCCTGCGGCGCCGACCTGTTCCTGTTCGAAACCTTTGCCGACCCTAAGGAGTTCTTGCCGCTCTGCCGCCTGATCCGGCAAAAATCGCCAGATGCGGTCATCGCCTGCTCGTTCGCCCTGTCCCCGGATGGGCTCACGCGCAAAGGTATCCAGCTCGAACAGCTGGCCAGCCAGATGGAGCAGGAGCCGGATATCGACATCTGGGGTCTGAACTGCGGCATCGGCCCCACTCACCTGGCCCGGCAAGTGGCCAGGCTGGGCGCCCGGGGCAAGCCGCTTTCCCTGATGCCCAACAGCGGCTACCCGCGCATGGAAAACCAGCGTCTGGTCTACGGTTCCGAACCGGATTATTTCGCCCGCGAGGTTGCCGGACTCAGACAGGATCGGGTGCGCATCCTGGGCGGCTGCTGCGGCACGTCACCGCGCCATATCGCCGCACTGAGCGCAGCTTTGGCCCGCACCCAAATGCCGCCCCGCCCGTTCGCGGCCCAAGCGGCCCCGGCGCCGGCAAGACCGGCCAAGCCGTCAGCCACACCGCTGGCCGACCGCTTGGCGCGCGGCCAGTTCACCGTTGTCTGCGAACTGGACCCGCCGCGTGACAGCCGCATCGAGCCGTTGCTCGACGCCGCACGCGACCTGAAATCGTCCGGCATCGACCTGATCACGCTGGCCGACTCGCCGATGGCCCGCGTCAAGATGGATTCGGCTGCCGCGGCGATCCGGGTGTACCGCGAAACAAACCTGCCCGTTCTGCCCCACTTGTGCTGCCGCGACCGCAATGCCAACGCGCTGCGGGCCAGTCTGCTGGCGCTGCACAGCGAGGGCATCCGCCAGGTGCTGGCCGTGACGGGCGACGCCATCCCGGAATCTGACCGCGGGTTTGTCAAGCCGGTTTTCAACTTGAACAGCATCGGGCTGCTGCAGTTGATCGGGCAGATGAACCAGGACCAGTTTGCCGGCGACCCGATCCTGGCCG
>JAAYJD010000258.1 GCA_012523135.1 Clostridiaceae bacterium | reverse complement strand
GCGACATGAAGAACTTGCCCATTTCCTGCCAGATCGGGCCATGCGACTGGAAGACAAAAAACCGGTTGGCAAAAAAAGCGAACAGGATGGCGGCGACGATCGCGGGCAGGTTGGAGATCCACCAGCGCTCCTGTCCGAACAGGGAACTGAGCAGGGTGAACACGGCCAGGTTGACCAGGGTGGTCAGGACACCGGCGATGACGTAGGTGATGACCTCCCGGCTGAACAGGAACCGGATCAGCTCTTTGATGCGTTTCACCTTCCTATCCCGCTAGATTCTTTTGATGGGCGGGGGTGGCGGCAGATGCTTGCCGTTCGAACGGCCACTGTCATAGCCCCGGCGGGCACCTTGCCAGATCAAAAGGCCGATCAGGGCCAGGCAGATCAGGCCCATCACCGCGGTCGCCAGGGTCCATGGGTTTGGTGTGCCCGGGTTGCCGGTCGAACCGGATTCCGTCGGAACAGGCGCCTGGGACACGCTGGGTTCCGGTTCTGTTCCCGCAGGTGTCGGGCTTGCCTCCGGCACCACAATCGCCTGATAGGGGAACAAAAGCTGGCTTTGGGTGTCGTAACGGAAAAACGACTGTTCGCCGCGCTCATCCATCAGGTAGACCAGCACGATGTCTGTCGGCTGGCCGTCCTGCCGCCAGACTTGCAATTTCTTGCCGTCGATGGTCAGGCTGGTCGGCGTCCAGCCCTCCGGAACATCGACATCTTCTTCCGGGGTCAGGACTGTAAAGGCCTGGGCGGGAATGCCCAGCGTCACATAGGGCAGGTAACGGCCGCTCAGCGCGTCCAGATAGTAGAAGCCGTCCCCGATCGACTGCCGGTACAGGTAGAGCAAAGTCAGATCCCCGCGCAGCGCCTTGTAGACGGGAACCATCTGCCCATCCATCTCTTCGTAAGAACGGTAGAAGCCATTCGGAATCGCCACGCCGTCCGGCACTTCGACAACCTCGTAAGGCCCGTCGCTCAGGTCGACCGTCACCGGTGGTGTCGGAGTCGGCTCGGGTGTCGGGGTCGGCTCAGGGGTCGGGGTTGCAGCAGGTGTCGGGGTCACGCTGGCGCGTGTCGCGGTAATGGTGTAGGTGCGCTTGTCGCCGTTCTCCGCGGTCACGACGATCCGGATCGTGTTCTCTCCGGCTGACAGGCGAACCGTTCCGCCGCCACTGACGCTGGCTTTGCTGTCTTCGGGCGTCGCACTGACGGTCAGCCGGTCCACATCCGGTCCGACCGACATTGAATAGCTCTGCCGATCGGCAGAAAAGGATGGCGACAGACTGCCTGGACTGACACTTAGGGCCTTAAGCTTGTTGTTGCTTGACTTCGGAACAGGTTCTGAGATCGTAATTTTGCGGGACGTCGAAGCAGGATACTGGTCATTGACGTTCAAATCTGACACCCTGAAGCTAGGTTCTCCCTCTTTGGTCGCCGTAAACACCAATTGAAACAGTTTAGCTGATTGCGTCTGAGTCCCACCATACGCAACCGCGACGATCTGATCATCTGAAGGTTCGCTGATGCCAAAAGTGGCCAAGGCAGGCGCCAGGTTCTTATTGTAGCTGCTGTCGTTGTTAAAGGTTACATATTCTGGATTGTAGGTCACGACAGCTTCATAATTCGTCAGATCGATTTTGGCGCTGATCGAAACCGTCACGATAACGGACTGGCCGACCGTAAGGCTGGACCGATCGAATGCGATGCTGGCCGACAGCCCTTCCGCATAAACCGGCACGGATGGCAGCCAGACCAGACTGGCGCATACCAGCGCAAGGATATATGTTATCGATTGAAATACTTTTTTCATTAATCCTCCACTTATTGCTGATCGATGGTCTGCTGACGCAGCACATGCCGGAACACGAGGTTCAGGTCGTAGGAGTTGACACGATCGTTGCGGTCGATATTAGCGGCCTGCAACGGCGATTCAACCAGGCTTTGCCGCCGCAGCACATGTTCAAAAATAACACTCAAGTCATAGGAGTTGATCCGGCCGTCCCCGCTGGCATCGCCGTACAGGATGACGGTAAAGGTTCGGACCAAGGTCTCACCGTTATGCACCTGGATCTTATATCCTGTGCCAACCAGTTCCTCATCGCCAAGCGGTGTACCGTCGGCGCGCTGGATCTGAACAGAAAAACCGGTTGGGACTGTCAGTTTCTCCCGAATGTTTTTCGCCGTGTTCGCCCCGTTTTGCGGATCCAGTCCGGAAATCTGGTTGCCCTTAATCTTGAGCACCGAACTGGACAATTCTGCCGGCGCCAGGGTCGGCGTCACTGTGGGGGTCACGGTCGGCGTTGGTGTTGGCGTTGCTGTCGGACTTGGCGTCACCGTCGGTGTCGGACTGGGCGACGGACTCGGAGACGGGGTGGGTGTTGGTGTTGGTGTTGGTGTTGGCGTTGGCGTCACCGTTGGTGATGGCGTTGGTGTTGGCGTCGGGCTGGGGCTGGCCGACGGTGTCGGAGTCGGGGTTCCCGTTGCCCCCGGCGTTATCGTCGGCGTCGCGGTTGGCGTCGGCGCGTTTGGATCCTCCTGGCGGACAACGTTAACCGCATAGGTTCGCTTGTCGCCGTTTTCCGCCGTTACCACCACATCCAGGACATTGTCGCCTACCGCCAGCTGCCGTGCCCCGGTTCCGCTGACCTGCGAGCGGCCACTGACAGGAACGGCCGACAACTGAACGCTGCTAATGTCATAATCGACAATCAGGCTGTAGGTGTTGGTCTTTGCCGGGTCAAAGGAAGGCGTCAGGGAAAAACCGTCCAGGCTCAGCGTTTGCAGCCAGTTGTTGGGGTTGCCCGTCTCCGGCGGCTTGGGGTTGGCGTCGGGCATATTCCGGAAGACGGGGATCAGGAATGTGATCGGCTTTTGCAGGTCGCCCATCTCTGAATACGCCTTGTAAAGTTTGGCCCCCTCGACGACCGGTGCCAGGATGGCACCCATATACAGGTGCCAGTAACGGGCCACCGGAGCATAGGCCACGTTGAACTTTTGAAAGTAGAGTGTATTCTGGTCAGCATAGTCGGTCCCCACGCTGGCGTTGATGTATCCGCTGCCGATGACGACAGATCCGCCGGCGATCGCCCGGCGGCGGTCGTTCCATGGAATCAGCCGCGCGATATCTGCTTCCGTCACCTCTTCATTGCGATCGCCGCCCAGCTTGGCGTATTCCAGGCCATTTCGGATATTGCCCAGCAATTCGGTACTGGCACTGGCACCGATGTTGTAAAAGTTATAGTAGCCATCGTATTCTGTCGTTACAGGCAGCTTTGCCGCTGCCAGCGCCTCTGAGAACAGGCCGGTCACCGAAGCACTGCCGCTCGAACCGACCTCGACCAGGGAGCGTGCGGCCAGGTGGTACGGACTGACGTTGGAAAAAGTAGCCGCGGCGATAAAGGCGTCACCATAGCTCATCGTCGCCTCTGCGCCGGTTTCCGGATCCAGGTAGGTGAAACCGGTGTTGCTCATGAAGGAATTGCGCAGGATGACCTCGACGCCCGCCTGGTGATGGACCTCCGGCTGGTAGTTCAAGGTCTCGAATTGAAAGATGTTGATCTCGCTCAGCATGTTGCGCGGATCCATGTAGTAGGCAATCAGGTCACGGCTGCACATGATCCAGGTCGAGCCGTCATAGGCCTTCCAGGTGTTTGTATACCAATTGTACGCCTCCGGATCGAGCGACTTCCAGGCGTCGTTGACCGTATTGGAAATCAGGGTATAGCCAGGCGTGTGCATGATCTCGACAGCTTCGGCAAAGTCCAGCCGGGTGTCGGCGGCGACAAAGCGCCATTCGGGAAACTTGGCATGCAGGCGGCGCAGGTTATTCCGGTAGCTTTCCGGAAAACCCTGCTCGTCCAGATAGGCTTCGAAGGCAGGATCGGGTTCCGGTTCTGGTTCCGGCAGGGGGTCGAGCGCGATAAAGCCGGCAACGGTATAACCCTCGATCTGGGTGCCGCTGGCATTCGTATAGCGGATCAAGTACCAGACATCGCCGTAGCCCGGTACCAGCTGTCCCTGGACACTCGATAAAACAAGGACAGGCTGGCCGCGGTAGATGGTGTCGATCACGGTTTCGGCACCTAACGAGGTGTCCGGCACGGAGCGGATATTGGCCGTGTTGACCGTGACGGTCCCGGTGCGGTTGATTTTTGTATCGGCCATGACCCCGGTATCCGGCATGGTAAACAGGCCCCACTGTCCCAGGGCCATCAGGATAACAACCCATATGACGAGCCTGCGCCAAAAGCGCGGTCGGCTGCGAACGGCTGCAGCGATAAAGTGCAAACCATGTCCTCCTGTTCGGCTGCCAAAAGGCAAAAGTGCATCATATCAAGCATAGCATATAACCGCGTCTGCTTCATTACAGTAATCTTAGCTTTATGTTAACCAGGTTCTGCTCAGGGCAGCTGGGTCGGCTCGGCCGGCATGTTTTCGAAGATTGGAATGCGGAACAAAAAAGCTTCCTCGATCAGGTCGAGATCGAGCCAGGCCTGCCGGGTGCGCCGGCCTTCCGCCCAAGCCATCTGGATGTTCTGGGCATATTGATGGATGTACAGGCCGTCCACGGCGACCAGATCAAATTTCTGGCCGTAAAGCGTATCCTGCCCAATGGCCACATAACGTTCGGCAATCCAGCGGGCACCGCCGATGATCGCCCGCCGCGGCGTCGTCCAGGGCAGCAGCCAGGCTGCCTCGTCCGGCGTGATCTCGCCTTCGTCCGGTTTCCGGCCGTAAAGCGCAAAACGGGCGCCGTTGATACGGGCGCCGTCCGGGACGTCGGGATTGGGCGTGGCCCCGATGTTGTAGAAATTGTAGACGCCCTCATAACCGGGCAAGGTCCCGCTCGCCAAGGTCGACTGGCCCTGGCGCCCCATTTCCTGGATGATGCGCGACGCGATGAAAAACGGGCTGATGTCCGCGTCCTGACCGGCTTCCAGGATCAGGGCGGCGTAGTCGATGTCGCTGGCACCGACCTCCATGAAGCTGCCCTCCAGGATGCGTTCGACCCCGGCCCGCGTGTGCAGTTCCGGGACAAACGACAGCGTTTCGAACTGGAAAACATTGACCGGATCCAGGAAATTGCGCGGATCGGCGAAATAGGCGATCACCGGACGGGCAGCCGCCTTCCAGGTACTGCCGTCGTAGACCGGGCTGTCCGGTTCGATCCAGCTGGCCGGCACGGAGCCCGACTGGACCAGGTTCATATCCTTGCGGTCCTGGGCATCAAGAAACGTTTGCCAATCCTGGCCGGTGCGGTCCGCTTCAAACTGGTAGGCCGGATATTGCAGGTGCAGCAGCCAGAGCGGCGTATGCCAGTCCGCAGGGAACGGAGCCAGCACGGTGTGAAATCCTGCCGCGTCCGGCGGGCGCAGGACATGGATGGTGTAGGTTTTTGCGGTCCCGTCAAAGCCGTTCAGGCTGCCCGAAATCGCATTGTCGGCAGGAGCCAGCGGCACAGCCTGCTCCAGGGCAAGCGGCTGAGCCAGGCCGTCCTGGGCCAGCTCCCCCTGGATCCTGGCGGCACTGCCTTCCATAGCGGTCGTGTCCATGGCAATCTGGCCGACTTGGGCGGGAACAACCAGGCCGTAGCTGCTCGTCTCCGGGCTAAACGCCGGCAGGAAAGCGGCTTCCTTGCCATCCGGCAAAACCAGCCGCAAGCCGGACAGCCTGGCTTCCGGGTCGATGACCTGCCAGCCCTCCCGGGAAACGGTCTGGAGGCCGTTGCCTGGACCGGCCAGGACCAGCTGGCCGGGCGGCTGCTCCAGAACGGCGTAAACCGTCTCCGGTTCCACGGCCTGACTGGCAGCGGCCGGCGCCGTGACCAGCGTATAATCCGCGCCAGCTGAACCGGTCTGCGGCAGGACATGGAGATAGGCAAACGGCCTGGTCTGATCCGGGCGCGCCAGCACCGCGCCCGGTTGTCCCGGGGCGCTGGCGCCATCCGCCAGCTGCTGGCGGTCTTCCGTGAGCAGGCTGGCGGTGACCGGACCGGACGGATTCAGCAGCAGCGCCCGGAAGGTTCCATCTTGCCAGGGTTCGAGCCGGTACCAGCCGGACGGGGTCGCTCTCGTGACCGCTCCCGCCGGCACAGCCGTCACCTCGGGCACCTGGTAGGTCGCCAGGTCCAGCCATTGCCCCCGGCCGTCGCCGCTCAGCACCAGGAGCGCCAGCCTGGTCTCACCGCTGCCGGTCGTGTCGGTATGCCAGTCCAGCGTGTAGGGCTGTTCCAGCGACGGTTCGTCGGATGTAACCGGCGCATCCGCGCAGAGGCGTCCGTTGGCATACAGCCGGATGGCCGCCCCGGGGCCAGTCAGCCGAATCTGGGCCGTTACGCGCAAAATCCCGACGATTTCGCTGCCGGTCGGCGGCAGATCGCCGCTGGCCGTCACCGTACGCAGCCGGGTCGGTTCTGCCGGCAGCGGCTGTGCAGCGACCCAGCCGGCGCGGCGCACGATCGCCTGCAGATAGGCGGCACGCCCGCCTGACTGGTTCAGGATAGCCAGCTCGTCTTGCAAACGGTCCCCTTCCGGGCGCGTTCCGGTCAACACCCAGGCGGCATCCGCCGCAAAACGCGCATCATCCGGACCTGAGGCCAGATAGGCAGGGCTTGTCAGCAAACGCAGCAAATAGACGTCCGGCGTTGTGCGCCCGTCAGACAGCTGCGCGCTCCAGGTGTGCCCCGGATCGGTCCGCCCGGTCAGGCCGCTCCCCCGGGACACCATCGCCTGCCCTTCCGGCAGACTCGGGTTACCAGAGGACAGCTCGGCCGGCCGCAGCGCACGCCGGACCGCCACATAGCCGATGGCGGCGGCAAGCAGCAATGCGAGCAGGACCAGGGCGAGAACCAGGTCTTGACGAACACGAAAACGGGTCATGACAAATCGTCCAGTGACAAGGCAAAGGATGGCAGCAGTTCACGCATAAACCAAGCCACCTCGGGCAACGCCCCGGCGACCGCGTCCAGTTTTTTCCGGACCGTTTCGCCAGCCTGGCGAAATTCTGTGTTGCCGGCCTTTTCCTCATCCATGCACTTGATGTAGGCGCTGATCCGGTCCGCCGCCTTGACCAGCCGCACGGCTTCGGCGATCTGCGGCTCGCTGATATCCGGCAGCAGCAGCGGCCGGTAGGCCGGCTCCAGACCGTCAGGCAGCAGCGAGAGCAGCTTTTCGGCTGCGACCGTTTCCACCGCCTTGTAGGCGTCACGGATCGCCGGGTTGGCATACTTGACCGGGGTTGGCATGTCGCCGGTCAGGATTTCGGCGGCGTCGTGGTACAAGGCCAGCAGGACAACCTGGGTTGCGTCGACCGGCGGACGGGGTCCTGCCAGCTGCCGGTTGCGGATCTCGGCCAGGGCATGGGCGATCATGGCAACCTGCAGCGAATGCTCCTGGATGTTTTCGGATTGCGTGTTGCGCATCAGGCTCCAGCGGCTGATGTAGCGCATCCGGTGCAGCATAGCCAGAAAATGGTGACTCATGGCGTTGGGGCTCCTTCCTGGAAATCAGAACCAGTAGAGGTCTTCGAAACACTTGGTGGCAAACGAATCCGTCATGCCCGCGATATAGTCGACCACCTGCTGGGGACCGAGCTGGTCCAGGGGAACCTGGCGCTCCTGGACAAAGCGGTAAAAACTGCGCAGGACGCGGTTATCGCTGGCGAGCAGCTTGTCGGGCTCGGCGGTCAGCGGGAGCAGGGCTTCGAAAAGGCCCTCAATGACGTTGTCGACCATTTTTTCATAGCGCTTGATCTTGTCCGAGCTGTAGATCCGGGCCACGTTTTCCCGCAGCAGCTCTTCCATGCTGTCGCCGCGCTCGCGGCTGAGAATGATGGCGTCCTGGTTGTAGCTGTTCTGGATGATGTCCATCACGAGGGTGTTGATGATCTCCCCGTTGGTGCGGCCGAGCGAGGATTGGATCGCCTGGGGCAGATCCTCAAATTCCATCAGGCCGGCGCGGGCCGCGTCCTCGATGTCGCGGCCGACATAGGCGATCTTGTCGGCCAGGCGGACCACGCAGCCTTCCAGTGTCGCAGGCGTGCTGTGCTGGCGGGCCAGCAGCTCCAGATCAGCCGGTGTCTTGGTGCGATCCGGGACCAGTACATACTCGTCGTAGGTCTCGCCGCAGTGGCTGGCGATGCCGTCACGGACCTCAAAGGTCAGGTTCAAGCCAGGCTGATTATGGTGCAGCGCGAGGTGATCCACCACCCGCAATCCATGCAGCTCATGCTGGAAAAACAGCTCAGGGTCATAATGCTTCAGGCAGCTGTCCAGCTTTTTCTCGCCGCTGTGGCCAAACGGGGCATGGCCCAGGTCATGGCCCAGGGCGATCGCCTCGATCAGGTCCGGGTTGAGCCCGAGGACGCGGCCGATGGTTCCGGCGATATAGTTGACGCTGATCACATGCTCCATGCGCGTGCAGATATGGTCGCTTTGCGGATTGAAAAAGACCTGCGTCTTATGGCGCATGCGGCGAAAATCCATCGAGAAGATAATCCGGCCGACATCGCGTTCAAAGCAGGTCCGGACCGAGCATTCAGGCTCATCCCTGAGCCGCCCCAAGCTGTTGGCGCTGCGGGCCGCAAACCCGCTCAAGCTGTTTTCCTGCTCTTCCCGCAGAAGCCTGGGCTCCCGACGTATGTCCATCTGCCGTCACCTCGCTTTCAGGATACGATCGCTGTATTTGTCTATTATAACATGGGCCGCGCTGGCTGTTCTTTTTGCGGGGAAAACCACTTTTAACCGGAATGGATGTTTCCGCTTCGGGGAAATCTGGCGAAGCCTGCCCGAGGTGTTGTGTTACCCCCTATCTTTCAGTAGAATGACAGTGTATGGAAAAATGAGAAATATGCGGCAAGGAGCCGCCTGGGCCTGGCAGGCTCAAAGGAGATTGGATGGATATTAAAAGTATATTTGCCTTGTTCGGCGGTCTGGCGCTGTTCGTCTACGGCATGCAGCAGATGGGCGAAGGCCTCCAGAAGTCCGCCGGCGACAAAATGCGCAACTTCCTGGCCATGCTGACGGGAACACCGCTGCGCGGCGTGATCGTCGGTGAGCTCGTCACCATGATCATGCAAAGTTCATCCGCCACCACCGTCATGGTGATCGGCTTCACGGGTGCGGGCCTGATGTCCCTGACCCAGGCGATCGGGGTCATCATGGGCGCCAACATCGGCACAACCATGACCGCCTGGATCGTCGCGGCCAAGATCGATGAATACGCCTGGCTGTTTGTCGCGGTCGGCTTTATCCTGATGTTCGCCGTCAAGAAACCCAAGATCCGCTACATCGGCCAGATCATCTTCGCCTTCGGCACCCTGTTTGTCGGCCTGAACAGCATGGGTGCGGCCATGAAGCCACTGGCCAAGAGCCAGGCTTTTGCCGACCTGCTCATACGCATCAAGGACACACCGGTGCTTGGCCTGCTGGTCGGGTCCGGCGTCACCATGGTCGTCCAGAGCTCGTCTGCTTCGATTGGCGTTCTGCAGACCCTGGCCGGGACAGCGCTCGATGAAGCCGGTACCCCGCTGGTCTCGCTCTACCAGGCGATCCCGATCCTCTTCGGCAGCAACATCGGCACGACGATTACCGCTTTGCTGGCTGCCATCGGCGCCTCGCGCGTCGCCAAGCGGGCGGCTGCGGCCCACACCATCTTCAACGTCTTTGGCTCGGTCGTCTTCATGCTGCTGCTTCGTCCCTATACCTCGCTGGTCAACAGCCTGCTCGGCCTGATCGGCCATGACCTGATCGCCGACAGCAACACCGGGCTGGCCAGCATGATGACCCCGATCGCCAACTACATGCGCGAAAGCATCGCCATCTCCCATACGGTGTTCAATGTCATCAACACCGTGGTCTGGCTGCCGTTTGTCTGGCTGCTGGCCAAGATCGTGCGCCTGGTCGTGCCCGGCGAAGATCCAGTCGTCGAGAAGAAACTGGCCTACATCGATTACAAGGTGATCAACAATCCGGCGATCGCCATCGACCTGGCGACCAAAGAGCTGGCGCGCATGACCGAGATCGCCATGCAGATGACCCAGGACAGCCACCAGGTGATCAAGGTGCACAGCGATGAATTGGAAACACGCATCTTTTCCAACGAAGATACGCTGGACTACCTGGAAAACGAGATCGTCCGCTACTTGTCCAACATCATCATGTCGGCCAGCATGACACCGGAAAGCTCGTCGCGCATCGCGGCCCTGATGCATGCCGCCAACGACATCGAGCGGATCGGCGACTATTGCAGCAACATCTGCGACAATTCGCTGCAGATGAAGAACGCCGGCATCGTCTTTTCGCCACTGGCCCTGAACGACCTGGACCAGGCCTATGGCGTCGTTGAGGACATGGTCCGTGACTCCATCACGGCCCTGCGCAATTCGGATATCGCCATTGCCCGCCGCATCATCGCCAATGAGAACCAGGTCGATGAAATCGAAGAAAAGCTGCGCGCCAGCCACATGGAACGACTGGATAACGGCACCTGCAACCCGCAGTCGACTGTCATTTTCCTGGAGCTGATCCACACGGTCGAGCGCATTTCCGACCATTGCCGCAACATCGCGGAAGTCGTCGACCGCGGCGCCAATTACCTGGTCCATTCGGGCATCAAGGACTGAGCAGCCTCAAAGCTTGGTCAAGCCGGCCATTTTGGCCAACATGCGTTTCGTCCCCGCGGTTGTGAAGTCAATTTGCAAAATCGCGTCGCCGGCAACCGGTTCTGCCATCAGGACGCGGCCGATGCCGAATTTCGGATGCTCGACCTTGTCTCCGACCGCAAAACGAACCGCCGCCATCGCGGCAGCCGGTTTTGGCTTCGGCACTGTGTAGGCGGCCGCATCGGCCAGCGGGCTGCGCGCGGCCGGAAACGGCTGGCGGCCACCAGGAAGACTCTGGGCGCCATCGGACCAGGAGGTGCTGCGCTCGCCTGCGCGCGTTCCGCCGATTTCGTCGATATGCTCGTCTGGTATTTCCCGGACAAACGGGGACACGACATAACGCTGGGTCTGGCCGAAAAGCAGCCGGCTGCGCGTGGCCGTGATGTGCAGTTTCCGGCGGGCGCGGGTCATGGCGACATAAGCCAGGCGGCGCTCTTCTTCGAATTCGGTCTGGCTGCCCATGGACCGGTATCCGGGAAAGAGGCCTTCCTCAGCCCCGACGATGAACACCGTATCGAATTCCAGGCCTTTGGCGCTGTGGATCGTCAAGAGCCGAACCACGTCGTCCTGGTCCTTATCCTGGTCCATTTCCGTGTACAAGGCCGCCCGCTCCAGAAAGGCTCGTACCGTCTCCCGCAGATTCGCCGGTACGAGCGCACGCTCCTCCGGCGGCAGGTCATCGCCGGGCTGGGCCGTCAGGCTCTGGATCTGGTTTTCAAATTCGACGGCGTCAGACAGCAGTTCCTTCAGGTTTTCGATCCGGTCTACGGCGTCGCCGCTGACGATGCGCTGCTGCTGGTCGAGCAGTTCCTGGATCAGGCCCGTCTCGTTCTCCATCCAGTCCAGATACTGGTCGAGGGACTGCCCCTCGATGTCCAGTCCGGCACCGAGATGGCTGATCAGGGCGGCGAAGGCGGTCAGGCGGGAGGCTGCGCGCTGCAGCTCCGGGTATTGTGAAGCCCGCTGGCAGACGGTCATCTGCGAGATGCCGTCCCGTTCCGCCAGGGCGGCCAGCGCTTCAGTCGTGGCGCTGCCGATGCCGCGCCGCGGCACGTTGATGACGCGCTCCAGCGACAAATTGTCGTCCGGCATCACGACCAGGCGCAGGTACGCAAGGATATCCTTGATCTCCTTGCGGTCGTAAAAGCGCGTTCCGCCGTAGATGCGGTACGGGATGCCCTGTTCGCGCAACGCCTGCTCGACGGAACGGGACAGGGCGTTGAGCCGGTACAGAACGGCAAAATCGCGGTAGGTCTTCCGGTCCAGGCGGCTCACCTGACGCTCGATCTCCCGGGCGATGTAGCGCCCCTCCTCATTCTGGTCCTCGGCCCTGAGAAAGGTGATTTTCTCCCCGTCGTCGCTCTGTGTCCAGAGCGATTTCTTCTTGCGGCCCTGGTTGTTGCGGATGACCGCGTTAGCCGCTTTGAGGACGTTGCCGGTCGAACGGTAGTTCTGCTCCAGTTTGATGACTTTGCAGCGTTTGAAATCCTGTTCGAAATCAAGAATGTTCTGGATGTTGGCGCCGCGGAAGCTGTAGATCGACTGATCGTCGTCGCCCACCACGCACAAGTTGCCATGCCGCGCGGAAAGCAAGCTGACCAGCCGGTACTGGGCATGATTGGTGTCCTGGTACTCGTCCACCAGCACGTATTGAAAGCGCTCCTGGTATTCGGCCAGCACATCCGGCTGCGATTCGAGCAAACGTACGGCTTCGACCAGGATGTCGTCGAAGTCCATGCTGTTGTTCTTTTTCAGCTTCGCCTGGTAGCAGCGATAGACCCGGGCGACCTGGCTGCGGAAATAGTCGCTGCCAGCCTGGCGCTCATACGCCCCGACATCGAGCAGGGCATTCTTGGCCGCGGATATCTGGCTGTGCACCGCCTTGACCGCGAAGGTCTTCTCGTCCAGGTTCAGATCCGCCAGGCAGCTTTTGACCACTTTCTGCTGGTCATCGCTATCGATGATCGCAAAGCTGCGGTCATAACCGATCCGGTCGGCATAGCGGCGCAAAATGCGCATCATCATGGCGTGGAAGGTTCCGATCCACATGTATTGGCTGACCGATCCGATCAGATCTTCGATACGGCTTTTCATCTCGGCCGCCGCCTTGTTGGTGAACGTGATCGCCAGAATGGCTGAGGGACGGACATCGAGCACGCGGACCAGCCAGGCGACGCGGTGGGTGATCACCCGGGTTTTCCCGGATCCGGCACCGGCCAGGATCAGCAACGGGCCCTGGTCGTGCCGGACGGCCTCGGCTTGCTGCGGGTTCAGCCCGTCCAGGAGCCGATCGGTCACCTTTTTGTCGCTGTTGTTTTCCGTCATGTCGCAGACCTCCCATTGTCATGAAACTTGTTCCGGAGACCAGTATACCAAAAAATCCCCGGTTCGTTTGAACCGGGGACCTGTTTTTATGCCTATCAGGACGATGAACGGCCGGTCAATAATTGGGTTCGATCACGCCATAGTTGCCGTCCTTGCGTTTGTAGACAGCACAGACTTTGTCTGTTTCCATGTCGAGATACAAGAGGAAGCTGTGTCCGAGCATCTCCATCTGCAGGACCGCTTCGTCGGCATCCATCGGTTCGAGGTCAAAGGATTTGCGCTTGATGATCCGGTGATCATCCTCATCAACCGGCGGCAGGCTGACTTGCGACTTCAAGTACTCCTTCATGTAGGCGTAGTCATGAATCTTCTTCTCGATCTTGGTCTTATGCTTGCGGATCTGGCCCTCCAGCACTTCAACGGTTTCGTCAAGAGCTGTGAAGACGTCATCGGCAATACATTCGGCGCGGTAATAATGCTTGTGGATCTTGAGCGTCACTTCGATGCATTTCTGATCCTTTTCCGGCCTGACCTTGACCGTTGCCTGCGCCTCATCGCCGAAAAACCGGTTGAACTTGCCCAATTTCTCCTCGATGCGCTGCTGCAGCTGGTCGCCTACCTTCATCCCTTTGCCGTTAATACTGATCTTCATGATGACCGCTCCCTTCTGAATCGTTCACATTTCCATTTTTTCAAGGTTCAGGATCGATATCCCTGCCTTTATTATACCTTATTCGCCCCCTTTGCGGGTATCCCTTTTTACTGCGCCGGCCATCCCGATCTGCTATAATGGTCACAAGTGTGCTTGGGAGGACGTATGAACGGCATCCGTTATTCACTTGTTGTACCCCTATATAACGAAGAGGCTGTCATCGAAGCCTGTCACCAGCGACTGACCGCCGTGCTGGACAGTCTTGACGGCAACTGGGAAATCATCTATGTCAACGACGGCAGCCGTGACCGGACCGGGCAGCTGGCCCGCCAACTCTGCCAGACCGATCCCCGGGTCAAGCTGCTGACCTTTTCGCGCAACTTCGGCCACCAGTGCGCCATCACCGCCGGCATGGACCACGCCGCGGGTGATGCCGTGATCATCATCGACGCGGATCTGCAGGATCCGCCCGAACTCATTCCCCAGATGATCGCCGCCTGGCAGGCCGGCGCCGATGTCGTCTACGGACACCGCGTCGCCCGCAAAGGCGAAACTGCGGCCAAAAAGCTGAGTGCCCGGCTCTACTACCGGCTGCTGCGGCGCATCACGGATGTCGACATCCCGGTCGATGTCGGCGATTTCCGCCTGATTGACGCGCGCGTGTGCGCGGCCCTTTCGGCGCTGCCGGAACACAACCGCTATGTGCGCGGCCTGATCAGCTGGCTGGGCTTCAGCCAGACCTACATCGACTATATCCGGGCGCCGCGCTTTGCCGGCGAAACGAAATACCCGCTGCGCAAGATGGTCAAGCTGGCTCTCGACGGAATCACCTCATTTTCCTATAAGCCGCTCAAGCTGGGCATCGGCATCGGCATCGGCTTGTCGATCTGCAGTTTTCTTTTCCTGCTGTTCGTGTTTGTCGCGCGCCTGTTCGACCTGGTCGTCATGGAACCCGGCTACGCCTCCCTGATGTGCGTCATCCTTTTCTTCTGCGGCATCATCCTGGTCATGCTGGGGATCATCGGCGAATACATCGGACGGATCTTCGAAGAAGTCAAAGGGCGGCCGCTGTATATCATCTGCGACCGCGAAGGCCAGTTTGCCCGCCAGGGCCGGGACCAGGCTATGACTCAGCGCTGAGCCCGAAGCGGTCCGGCAGCAGTTCATCCAGGCTGAAGCGCCGGTATGAACCGTCCGGCGAAGCCGCCAGCAGCTCAAAATCTGCACCCGCAAACTCAGCCATCACCTGACGGCAGATACCGCAGGGCATGCAGGGGCCGGCCTGGTCGCAGACCACCGCCAGCCGCCGGATGGTTTTGGCCCCCTCGGAAACCGCCTTGAAAATGGCGGTCCGTTCGGCGCAGCACGTCGCGCCATACGAGGCGTTCTCGATGTTGCAGCCGGTGAACAGGCGGTCGCGATCATCCAGCAAAGCCGCACCGACCCGGAACTTCGAATAGGGCACGTATGCTTTTTCGCGTGCGTCCAGCGCCGCCTGGATCAAGTCCGGGTCGTGGTCAGGTATCCGCTTCATCGCGCATCTCCCCTTCAGTCAAAATAAATCGGATTGGAAACCAGGGCCGGCAGAACCGGTACCTCGCGGGCAAAGGCCCGATGCACCTCCGCCCGGACAAAACCGGATTTTTCGACCGCGAAGCTGGTTTTCAGGCTGCCGGCATGTTCTGCCTGCCAGGCGGCCAGCACACCATCCGGTCCGATCAGGCGAATGCTGTCGCCAGCCTGCAGGCGCGCGAGTGCCAGATCCAGCCGGCAGTCCGGTGTCCAGGTCACGGAGTCGCCCAATACGGCCTGGCCGCAGGTCATGTCCAGGCGCGGCCCGTCGGGCCCGTAGATCAGGTAGCTGTGACCTTGCACCGCGCCCTCAAGCAGGTCCCGGATCTCCCGAGACCAGGCCAGCACCGCCAGGCAGGGTCCGCCAAGCATCTGGAAAATGGAATCCCGATGGTAATCGCTGCCGCAGCAGGCGGCGATCTTTTTACCCGAAACAAGCTTCTGGTGCCAGAGCGCGATCGCCCGCAGGTTGCTCTCGCGCATCGGGCCGTTCCAGACCTCGAGCATGTCATAGGGGAACAGGTCGAGGTCAAAGGCAAACCGGTACAGCGGGTCGCAGGGGTGGTTGATCACGACCACGGCCCCGTTGGCCTTGGCTTCGGTAAAGTGCGCGACGGCCTCCTCCGGCGAGTTGGCGTGGAACGAACCGGCATAGGGTCTGTCCAGGCCAAGCATGTTGGCATGGCCCTGGTAGTGGGTCCACTCCAGTCCCGGGATCAGGGTCAGGCCGTCGACGGCCGGCAACGACGGCGCGGGCATGGCGATGTTGTGATCGGTGACGGCAATAAAGTCGAGACCGTGGCGCCGGCCGTGCCGGGCCAGTTCGTCGGCGGGCAGGATGCCGTCTGAACCGATGGTGTGCGTGTGCAAGTCGCCCAGAAACCAGCTGCGCGTCTTGATTTCCCAGCGGATGGTGTACCTGACCGTGACACCGTCAGGCGCGATCCGGTAAGCACCGGCCATGATCGTCCACCTGCCGGCCTGGATGGTCTGGGGCCGGTATCCCGGTGTCGCAGCAAGGCCGCCGATCTGGATCTCGCTGCGGACCGATCCCGAACTGCCGGCCTGCTCGCCGCGCGGATTGAGCAGCGCCAGGTCGATCCGGTTGACGGTGTCACTGAGCTGCCAGTCGCCGGATGGCCGTTCCAGCCTGCGCGGGTATTCATAGGCCACAGAAAGCCAGGCCACCTGCTCCGGCAGGTCGAAGGGGACCGGGATGTAGCGCTTTTCCTGCTCTTTTTCGATCCTGACCTCAATATGCCGTACTTCAGCCATGTTGACCTCCATCAGATGGTTGCTGTTTGGGAAAATGCAAAAAGAAGGACAGGCCCAGGCTGATCACCATCAGGAGCAGCGGAAAGACCGTCAGCAGGAAACGGGCCGCCTGGTGCGGCTCAGGACCCGGCGTATCGCCGCTCTCAAAACCGAACAGGACCAGCACCAGGTAGAAGGCGAAGCTGGTGAACAGGCCATTCAGCCGGTTCATGAAACCGAGCGCGTTGGCAATGATGCCTTCGCGCCGTACCTGGCTGTGGGCCTTGTCCTCGTCCATGATGCGGGCGCCGATCAGGTCCATGGTGGTGATGACGCCGGCAAACCCGAACCCGACCAGCAGGCTGGCCAGGATGGCCGTCACGAGGCTGTTGGCGAAATAAAGCGGGATGAACGCGACCAGGAGGCTGGCCAGGGCAGCCCGCCAGGTCGGCATCAGGGTCAGGCGCTTCATCAGGAGCACCCAGAGCGGCACACTGCCGATCGCGACAAACAGCACGCTGGCGAAAAGGATCGTCGCCTGGCTGTCCGGGATCTGCAGCGTATACTTGACGAAAAAAGGCAAGGAAGCCAGAACCAGCGACATGGCCGCGCTGTAGAATGCGTTGGTCAGCCCGGCGAGCCAGAACTTCCGGTTGACCACGAGGCTGCGCACGCTGTCCCAGAGAGCCGGTTTTTTCTCCAGGCGCAGATCGGCCGTTTCGCGGCTGGTCACAGCCATGTACAGGATGACGCTGCCGCCCAGCAGGCCGTAGACAAGGGCGGTCATGCCGAAGCCCAGCAGCTTGGTGACCACAGGCGTCAGCGCGATGCTGATCACCATGGCTACGAGCTGGAACGCCTGGCGCAGGGCGTTGGTCGCGGCCCGGCTGGCGTCATCGGGGAAGAGTTCCGGGAAAAGGGCGCCGTAATTGGCGTTGATCACCGAGTCGATCGTGCCGGTCAGGATGTAGAACAGCATGCAGTAGGCCAGCAGGCCGGAACCGGCCAGGCCCTGCGGCGTGTTGTAGAAGGCGACCAGGCCCAGGACCAGGAGCGGCGTGCCGATGACCAGCCAGGGGCGCCTGCGGCCCCAGCGGGTGCGCGTGCGGTCCGACAGGTAGCCGTAGACCAAATTGTCGATGGCGTCGATAAAGGTGTACACCAGCAGAATCAGGGAAAACTGGCTTGTTTTCAGGCCCAGGCTGTCGACATAGAAAAAAGCGGCGTAGGTCTTGAGCATGTTGATCGGAATTGAGGTGCCGAACATGCCGACCGCGTAATTGAACGACTTGAGGCTGGCTTTGCGCATAGGCGTTCCTCCGGATTGTGGTGCCGCGTCAGGCTCTTGTCCTGTTCCATTATCGGCCCCGGCCAGATTCCCGTCAACCAATTAAGAAAAAGAAAACTGCAATCTGGCGCGTAGGCGTGAGAAAATTGCTTGTGTTCAGCATCTTCACACATGACCCAGATTGCAGTTCCCTGTCAACTGCGGCGGATGCCGCAGGGACAGACGATTTTAGGAATGGCCGCCGCAGCTGCTTTCGTTGTGGTGCTCGTGGCAGACCGATCCGGTGGACGTCAGCGTGCCGTCCGCGTACTGGCGGGCGATCTCATCGACAGAGCCCTGCGCGCCGGTGTAGACGTCAATCCCCTTTTCCTGGAAGATTTCGACCGCGCCAGCTCCCATGCCGCCGGCGATGATCACCTGGACGCCGCGGTCGTGCAGGAAGTTGGGCAAAAAGCCCGGCTTGTGCCCGGGATTGGCGACAAATTGCTTGTCCGTGGCCTTGCCGTCCTCGACCGCAAATTCGACGAACCCTTCGCAATGGCCGAAATGCGCCGAAACCTGGTCGCCCTCGGCAGATATGGCTATCTTTTTCATGGAAGATCCTCCTCCGCTCGTTTGTTTGACGGCCTCCGCCGCGGGTGCGGCCGGCGCGGTCGGCTGTCCGTGGACCGGCACCTGTTCCAGTGCCGCCAGGCAATCATCAAGGTAGTTCTTGTGGATCCGCTCGATCTGGCCGGCGTCGCACAGCCGGGCCAGGTCGGGGTCGATCGGCAGGCTGCCCAGGTAGGGAATGCCCGCTTCCTGCGCCACTGCCGCGCTCTTGCCGTTGCCGAAGACGGCGATTTCCTTGCCGCAATGCGGACAGACGACGTGGCTCATGTTCTCGACCAGGCCGATGATCGGGATCTGCATCATCTGTGCCATGTGAATCGCCTTCTGGACGATCAGGGACACGAGATCCTGGGGCGAGGTCACGATGACGATGCCGTCCAGCGGCAGCGATTGGAAAACGGTCAGCGGCACGTCGCCGGTTCCCGGCGGCATATCCAAAAGCAGGAAATCGAGGTCACCCCAGATGACATCGGACCAGAACTGCTTGACCGTGTTGCCCAGGATCGGGCCGCGCCAGATCACCGGTGCTGTTGGATCGTCCAGCAGCAGGTTGATCGACATCAGCTGGATGTTGCTGTGGGTCCTGACCGGGAACAGCCCCTCGTCACTGCCCTTGGGCTTGAAGTTCTCAGCGCCGAAAAGCTTGGGGATGGAAGGGCCGGTGACGTCGGCATCCAGAATGCCGACCCGGTACTTGCCGGTGCGTTGCAAATAGGTGGCCAGCAAAGCCGTAATCATGGACTTGCCGACGCCGCCTTTGCCGCTGAGCACCGCGATGGTCCGCTTAATATCGTTAAGCGGATGGGTCTCAACGTGAAAATCCTGTTGTTGTCCTGGCATACATCTGACTCCTATTCTTCTCGATTGGTCTGTTTCATTTTCCTGGCGATTCGTCCGGCTATGCGAGCCTGGCCAGCAGGGACTGCCAAAGCTGACGGATCTGGTCCGTAAAGTCGTCCAGACCGGCATCCACCGGCGACAAGCCCCGCTGCAGGGCGGTCATGACGTCCGGGTCAAAGGGGATTTTGGCCAGGACAGGATGGTTTTTCTGACTGCACCAGGCTTCGATCTCGGCCGTGACCGCCGGATTTAGATCCCATTTGTTGATACAGACGAAAGCAGGGACCTTGAAATGGTCGGCGACAGCCAGGACCCTTTCCAGGTCGTGCTGACCGGATTGTGTCGCTTCTGCGACCGCAATCACAGCGTCTGTTCCGGTGATCGAGGCAATGATGACACAACCGATGCCCGGCGAGCCATCGATCAGGGCGATGGGTTCCTGGCGCTGGCAGTCGAAGAGCTTTTTGCGCACCGCAGTGACCAGCTTGCCGGATCCTTCGGCGCCGATGTCCAACTGGGCGTGGGCAAATGTGCCGTAATCGGTATCCGACACCATGACCGACCCCGTTTTAACGGTGTGCAGGCTGATCGCGTCTGTCGGGCAAACCACCGTGCAGGCGGCGCACCCTTCGCAGCCCAGTGGCTTGACGACAAAATCCGGGGTGATCGCGTCAAAACGGCAGGTTTGCAGGCAGAGGCCGCAGGCGACACAGCGCCCGGGGTCGATTTTTGCGACGCTGGCCCCGAAGTAATCTTCGGAGGTGCGTTCGACATGGCGCAGCAGCAGGTGCAGGTTTGGGGTGTCGACATCACAGTCCGCCAGCATCTTGTCTGGAACGAGCTGGGCCAGGCAAGCCGCGATCGTGCTCTTGCCGGTTCCGCCCTTGCCGCTGACGAGGACAATCTGCTTCATCCGGCCACCTCCTGACTGATGCGATCGTAAAGATCGGTAAAGCGCCGGACCCAGACCGGATCCGTATCCACCGGCAGCTGGCCGGATGCGTAGGCTACGGCAATCGACCGGCTAAAGGGAATTTCCAGCAGTACAGGCAGTTGGTGTTCGCGGCAAAACGCATAAACCGGCTCGTTGCCGGGGCCGGATTTGTTGAGCACGAGGCCGGCCGGCAAGCCCATGCGCTGGACCAGCGACCAGGCGATCGCCAGATCATGCAGCCCGAACGGTGTCGGTTCGGTGACCAGCAGCGCGTAATCGGCGCCTTCCAGGCTCTTGACCACCGAGCAACCGGCTCCCGGCGGGCAGTCCAGAACGGCGGGCCGGTCCGGATCGAGCCATTTCTTGATCGCATCAATGATCGGGATGCCGGACGGTTCGCCGATTGCCAGGCGCCCCTGGATAAAGGTGTTGTCCGCCGATGCCTCGATCGTGCCGATCGGCCGCTCCACTTCGGTGAGCGCACCCGGTTCACAGACCAGAACGCACGCGCCGCAGTGATGGCACAGTTCCGGGAAGATCAACACTTTTTTCCTGACGACGGCGATCGCGCTGAACTGGCAAATCCTGGCGCAGGCGCCGCAGCCGGTGCAGACCGCCTGGTCGACCTCTGGCACAAGCACCCGGACCTCCTTCGCTTCCAATAAGTCCGGTTTGAGGAAAATGGCGCCGTTTGGTTCTTCGACATCGCAGTCCGCATACTGGCAGCCCGGGATGATTTTGGCAAGGCTGGCGGAAACCGTCGTCTTGCCAGTCCCGCCCTTCCCGCTCAACACAGCTAGTCGCATCGTCGCTTACTTCCCGCTGTGCGGCGGGACAAACGTTTGCAGATCGTCCAGCTTTCCCGCCTGAAAGGCATCCAGATTGCTCTTCGCGCTGCCGGAACGCCCCTGCACCAGGCGGATGCCGGCCGCCTCAAGGACGCGCAGCGCGTTGGGACCGACCTGACCGGTTATGACCACCGCCACATCCCGATCAACCAGACGCTGGGCGGCCGCGATGCCGGCTCCGCCGGACGGCGCGCCGGCCGCGTTGTTGATCACATCAACAAAATGCGTGTCGGAATCGTAGACCAAAATCGTCTCGGCACGGCCGAAGCGCTGATCCAATTCATCTTCCAGGCAAGGTCCGGAAGCCGTAATGGCAATTTTCATGCGTATGTTCCTCCTGTTTTGTGCATATGTTCATTTACAGTCTATGCGTCCCCGCCGACACTGTCAACCAGAAAATTAACCGCGGACCGCGCCGGTTTTTCAGCAAAAAAGCAGAACGTCGCTTTTGTTATTGACATATGCCCATAATCGTGCTATGTTGTTTATGGGCATATGTTCTTTTGTAACAGAGCCTTGTTAGAGAGAAAGGAGGCATCTGATATGCCAGGTAAAGATGGAACCGGACCCGCCGGAACAGGCGCACGCCAGGGCGGCCGTCCATTTGGCGGTGCTGGTCGCGGCGGAGCGCCAGGTGCAGGCGATGTTTGCATCTGTCCGTCCTGCGGGGCGACCGCCCCCCACACGCGCGGCGTTCCCTGCACAAATGTCACATGTCCGCGCTGCGGTGCCAGAATGACCCGAAGCTGATGGGCAGATCGAAAGCAGAAGCCTGTCAAAACAAATACAAGATCAAGAACATGGAAGTCAAGATGAAAAGGAGTTGAACAACATGCCAAGAGGAGATGGAACAGGCCCGATGGGTGTCGGTCCGATGAGCGGACGCGGCATGGGCACTTGCGCCGGGTATCCGGCGCCCGGCTACGCCAGCGGTGCATTCGGATGCGGTGCCGGCCGCGGCCGCGGTTTCCGCAACCGGTTCTTCGCAGCCGGACGCCCGTACGGCTTTGGCGCCGGCGGTTATGCCCCGTATGCGCCCTGCGTGCCCGACGCAGCGGAACAAAAGACATGGCTCAAAAATCAGGCCGATGCCCTGGAAAATGAGCTGAAGAACATCCGCAGCCGGCTCAGCCAGCTGGAAAACAAGGAAGACTGACCCGGCGCTGAAACCGGCAGCCATTCGCCCCGTGTTCCTGGTGAACACGGGGCGTTTTTTGTGCGCGCGGCGCGACGGTATGGTACAATGCAGGCATTGCCTGTATCGTTAAAGATACGCGACAAGGAGCTTTGCGATGTTGCCGAAAATCGAAGAAATGGAAGTCATCCCGGTTGCCGGACGGGACAGCATGCTGCTTAATCTGAGCGGCGCCCATGCGCCCTGGTTTTCCCGCAACATTGTCCTGCTGACCGACAGCAGCGGACGGACGGGCGCCGGCGAGGTGCCGGGCGGCAGCAAGATCACCCGGGCATTGGAAGCTGTGCGTCAGCTGGTGATCGGCACCAGCGTTGGCCACTACCGCCAGACCCTGCTGGCGGTCAAAGAACATCTGGCGCAGCAAAAAGATGCCGATGTCCGCGGCCGGCAGACTTTTGACCTGCGCACCGGCGTGCATGTCCTGACCGCCATCGAGGCGCCGCTGCTCGACCTGCTGGGCCAGTTCCTGGACGTTCCGGCAGCCGGCCTGCTCGGCGAAGGCCAGCAGCACCGCTCGGTCCGCATGCTGGGCTACTTGTTCTACATCGGCGACCGCAGCGAAGCGGAGACGACAAAATCGGAGGGCGGCTGGTACCAGCTGCGCGACAGGCCGGCCCTGACACCCGAAGCCATTGTCCGGCTGGCCGAAGCGGCCCGGGCGCACTATGGCTTTTCGGACTTCAAGCTCAAGGGCGGCGTATTTGCCGGCGACCAGGAAATCGCAGCCGTCAAAGCGCTCAAGGAGGCGTTTCCGTCCGCCCGCATCACGCTCGACCCCAACGGCTGCTGGTCGCTGGCGGAAGCGGTTCGCCTGTGCCGCCCGCTCCGGGACGTTCTGGCCTACTGCGAAGATCCCTGCGGCGCCGAGGGCGTCTTCTCCGGCCGGGAGGTCCTGGCCGAATTCCGGCGCGCCACCGGTCTGGCGACGGCAACCAACATGATCGCCACCGACTGGCGCGAGCTGGTCCATGCCCTGGCCCTGCAATCGGTCGACATCCCGCTGGCCGACCCCCACTTCTGGACGATGTCCGGATCCGTCCAGGTCGGACAGCTCTGCCGCCATTACGGCTTGACCTGGGGCTGCCACTCCAACAACCACTTTGACATTTCCCTGGCGATGGTCGTCCACACGGCAGCGGCCGTCCCCGGTCCGCTCAACGCCATCGACACCCACTGGATCTGGCAGGAAGGCCGCGAACGGCTGACCCGCTCGCCTTTCCCGATCGTCAACGGCTGCATTGCACTGCCGGACAAGCCCGGTCTGGGCATCGAGGTCGACCGGGAGCAGATCGAGGTGGCCCACCAGCAGTACCTGGCCCGCAGCCTGGCCGGCCGCGACGACGCGGCGGGCATGCAGGCCTTGATCCCCGGTTGGACATTCGACCCCAAAAAACCATGCCTGGTCCGCTAGACCAGACGCCAAGGAGGACCTGATGACCGCATTCAAACCTCATGGAATCATCCCGCCCATCGTCACACCTGTCACCGCTGCCGGCCGCTTTGACGCGGCCGCCCAGCAGCGGCTGATCGAGCACCTGCTGGCCAACGGGGTGCACGGCATCTTCCCCCTGGGCACCACCGGCGAATTCTATGCCTTTTCCCCCGCCGAAACCGAGCAGATCCTGGCCCATGCCGTCAAGGTCTGCGCCGGAAAGGTGCCGGTCTATGCGGGCGCCAACCACATCACCACTCAAGGTGCAGTGGAATTTTGCAAGATCGCCGAAGCAGTTGGCGCCGATGCCGTCTCTGTGCTCACCCCGATGTTCATCTCCCAGACCCAGGCAGAGCTGTTCCGGCACTACGAGACGATCGCGGCCTCGACCCGCCTGCCGGTTGTCCTCTACAACAACAAGCCGAAGACCAACGTGACGATCGAGCCGGAGACCGTCGCCCGGCTGGCGCAGATCGAGAACATCGTCGCCGTCAAGGACTCAACCGGGGATATGACCAACACGGCCGAGTACCTGCGCCTGACGCGCCATCTGCCGGACTTTTCGGTTCTGCTCGGCCGCGACACGCTGATCTTCGCCGGGCTGTGCCACGGGGCAGCCGGGGCGATCGCCGCCACAGCCAATGTCGCGCCCCGCCTGGTGGTCGAGATCTACGAAAAATACCGGTCAGGCGACCTCGCCGGCGCGCTTGACGCCCAGTTCCGGCTGGCGCCGCTGCGCTTGGCCGCCAACCTGGGCACATTTCCCCAGGCCATCAAAGAAGGTCTCAACATGCTGGGCTTTGCGATCGGGAAATGTGTCGATCCCATCGCCGAACTGGAGCCGGCCCAAAAAGACAAGCTGCGCCAGGTCCTCAGGGAACTGGGCCTGATCGGCCAGGAAGACTTGGGGAAGGCAGGCACAACCCGATGCTGATGGTGCGCGAGAAAGACTTCTACCGCCAGCTGCTGCGCCTGACCATGCCGCTGGCGCTGCAGAACGTGATCACCTACTCGGTCGGGCTGGCGGACAACATCATGGTCGGACGGTTGGGCGAGCTGGCCCTGTCCGGCACTTATGTCAGCAACCAGCTGCAGAACCTGCTGCACATGCTGGTCATGGGTCTGAGCGCGGCCATGCTGGTCCTCGGCGCCCAGTTCTGGGGCAAGCGCGACGTCGTCGGGGTCAAGTCCGTCGTGGCCATCGCGCTCAAGTTCGGCTTCGCCGCCGGCCTGCTGCTGTTCATCGTCACGCTGCTGACCCCGTCCGGTGTTCTCAGCCTGTTTACCGACGACGCCGCGGTCAAGACCGAGGCCATGCGCTATTTCACGATCATCCGCTACACCTATGTCTTCTTTTGCGTCACGCAGGTCTTGATCGCCTCGATGCGCTGCGTCGAGACGGTCCGCATCGGCATGTACCTCTCCCTGATGACGTTTTCCGTCAACGTCTCGCTCAACTACATCCTGATCTTCGGCAAGCTGGGTGCGCCGGCACTCGGCCTGAGGGGCGCCGCCATCGCCACGCTGGTGGCCCGGGTCCTGGAGGCCGTCATCATGGTGGCGTATGTCCGCCTGATCGACAAGAAGCTCATGCTGCGGCTGCGCGATATCCTGCGCGGCGGCCGCGACCTGCTCGGACGCTTTTTCCGCTACGGGTTCCCGGTCATCCTGGGCGACATCTTCTGGGGCATCAACCTGGCTGTCCAGGGCGCGATCATGGGCCGGATGGGCGCGACCGCCCTGGCTTCGGTCAGCATCGCCAACGTCATCTTCTCGATCATGGGGGTTGCGGGCTACGGCACAGCCGGCGCCACGGCGATCATCGTCGGCAAGACCGTCGGCTCAGGCGACATCACGCGCCTGCGCGCCTATGTCAAAACCCTCCAGGTTATTTTCGTGATCATCGGCGTCATCTCGGGTATCGCCATCTACGCGACCCGTTTCCTGGTGCCCCTGATCTACGACCTCGAACCTGAAACGCTGGCCATGGTGCGCTCCTTTATCCTGGTCCTGGCGATCATGATCGTCGGCACCGCCTACCAGATGTCCAGCCTGACCGGCATCGTCCGGGCCGGCGGCGCCACCCATTTCGTGCTGGTCAACGACCTGATCCATATCTGGGGCTTTGTCATTCCGGCGGCATCGCTGGCGGCCTTCGTCTTTCACGCCTCCCCGGTCGTCGTATTCGCCCTGCTCAAATCCGACCAGCTGCTCAAATGCATCGTGGCCGCGATCAAGGTCAACCGTTTCCGCTGGGTGCGCAACCTGACGGAGGACAAACAGCAGCCTGTCAAAGTCGCCGCTGGCTGATTCGCCGGCCTCGTTTCACGAAAGGCGGTCCGATCCGATGTCACAGCCCAACATCCTGGTCTATTTCTCCGATCAGCAGCGCTTCGACACCCTGGGCTGCAACGGCCAGGCACTGCCGGTCACCCCGACGCTGGATGCCCTGGCCCGCGAAGGTGTCAATTTCAAGCGCGCCTACACCAACCAGCCGGTCTGCGGCCCGGCCCGGGCCATGCTGCAGACCGGGCTGTACCCCACCCAGACCGGCTGCTTCAAGAACGGCATTGCCCTGCCCCGGGATATCCCGACTCTGGCGCGGCGTTTGCGATCAGCCCGCTACGACGTGGCCTATGTCGGCAAATGGCACCTGGCGACCACCCGCGGCCAGACCCATTACGAAACCAGCCCCATTCCGCCCGAATGGCGCGGCGGCTATGACAGCTGGTGGGTGGCTTCCGATATCCTGGAATTCACCTCACACGGCATGGGCGGCTATCTTTTCGATGCGGACGGGCACAAGCAGCGCTTTTCAGGCTACCGAACCGACGGCGTGACCGACTATGCTCTCAAATTTCTGGACACCCGCCGGGAACAAGACAACAACCCTTTCTTTTTGTTCCTGTCCCACATCGAGCCCCATCACCAAAACGACCGCGGCCGCTTCGAGGGTCCGGACGGGAGCCGGGCGCGTTTCCAGGATTTCGTTGCGCCGCCGGAGCTGGTCCCCGGCGTGGGCGACTGGGAGGCTCAGCTGCCGGACTACCTGGGCTGCTGCCGCGCCCTGGACGACAACCTGGCCCGCGTGATCGCCAGGCTCAGGCAGCGGGGCTTGTACGAAAACACCGTCATCATCGTCACCTCGGACCACGGCTGCCATTTCAAGAGCCACATGGCGGAACTGGCGCCCGGCGGTTTCGACGACTACAAGCGGACCTGCTACGAGAACACCATCCACATCCCGATGATCATTGCCGGGCCCGGATTTCGCGGCGGCCGAACCGTCGACCATGTCGTCGAACTGCTTGATATTCCCAGGACCATCGCGGACCTGGCCGGGGCCAATCCGGACGGGATGCAGGGAAAAAGCCTGTCTGGCCTCCTGGCTGGAGCCCCCTGGCGTGACGAAGCCTACGTGCAGATCAGCGAAAGTTTTGTCGGCCGGGCACTGCGCACACCGCGCTACACGTATTGCGTCTGGGCGCCGGACAAGGACCCGTCAGGCGACCCGTATGCCGACGCCTACACGGAGCGATACGTGTTCGACAACGAAACAGACCCCTGCCAGCGGCACAACCGGGTCAGCGACCCAGATCTTGCCAGTCTGCGCCGCCTGCTGGCCGGCCGGCTCCAGGCACGGGCCCGGGAGGCCGGTGAGCCGCCCATGCGGATTCTACCGGCCGCAACCTGACATGTCTTGCACCGATGCCGGGATCGGGTTACCATAAGAAGCAGGGAATGGTCGCCGGAAGGCGCTGCCTTTTGGTGACGGATGCTGATACAACGGGCAATCGCCTGGAAAGCGAGGGATGCGTCATGATCGAAGGCAGGAAAGCCGGCACTCCCGGACAGATGCTGCGCTGCGGCATGGTCGGGGGCGGTCCCGGATCCTTTATCGGGGGCGTGCACCGGGCCGCGCTCGGCCTGGACAACAGCGCCCAACTGGTCGCCGGCTGTTTTTCCCGCGACGGAGACAAAAACCGCCAGACCGGTGAGGCGCTGCGGATCGTTGAGGACCGTGGCTATCCCGATTTCACAACCATGGCCCGCATGGAGGGCCGTCGCGATGACCCGATCGATTTTGCGATCGTCACCACCCCGAACAGCAGCCATTTCGACGCCTGCAGGGCGTTTCTGGAACAGGGCATCCACGTGATGTGCGAAAAGCCGCTGACCGTCACCGCCGCCCAGGCGCTGGAACTGAAACGCCTGGCCCGGGAACGCGGCTGTCTGTTCGCGGTCGCCTCCGCCTACACCGGCCACGTCATGGTGCGCGAGGCGCGCGCGATCATCCAGCGCGGTGACATCGGCGACGTGCTGGTCGTGATGGGCGAGTACCCCCAGGACTGGCTGATCGACCGGCTCGAGGACAACCAGAAACAAGCGGCCTGGCGCACCGACCCGGCCCAGGCGGGCGCGTCGAACTGCACCGGCGACATCGGCACCCACATCGAGAACATGGTCCGCTACCTGACCGGTCTACGCATCCGCCAGCTGTGCGCCAGCCTGGATGTCATCGGCGCGGGCCGCACGCTGGACACCAACGCTGAAATCCTGCTGCGCTACGACAACGGCGCCCGGGGCAGCTACTGGTGTTCCCAGGTGGCGATCGGCAACGACAACGGTCTCAAGGTGCGCATCTTCGGAACAAAAGGTGCGATCGAATTCGACCAGGAAAAGAGCAATTATCTCAAGGTCACCCTGAAGGGCCAGGCACCCCGGATCTATTCCCGCGGCGCCGGCTACCTGTCGCCAGCATCGGCCGCGCTCGCGCGCACCCCGACCGGTCACCCGGAAGGCTACCACGAGGCCTATGCCAACCTGTATGCTGATTTCACCCGCGCGATCTGGCAAAAGATCGCCGGGCAGGACGCTGACGAAGCCGAAGCGGATTACCCGACGCTGGAGATGGGCATCGACGGCGTCCGCTTCATCGAGAGCTGCGTGGCCAGTTCCAGGCAGGGAGCTGTCTGGGTCGATGTGCCGGCAGATGACTAGGAGGATAAGCACATGACACGACCGATTACACTTTTCACCGGACAATGGGCAGACCTGCCCTTCGAGGAAATCTGCCGCCTGGCGGCCAGCATGGGCTTCGAAGGCTTGGAGATCGCCTGCTGGGGCGATCACCTGGATGTCAGCCGCGCGGCCTCAGATCCGGCCTATGTGGCCGAGAAAAAAGCGATTCTGGCCCGTTACGGGCTGCAGTGCTGGGCCCTGGGCAACCACCTGGCCGGCCAGTGCGTCGGGGACCGCTACGATCCGCGCCTCGACGGGTTCGCGCCTGACGCCGTCAAGGGCGACCCCAAGGCCATTCGCAAATGGGCGATCAAGGAGATGAAACTGACCGCCCGCGCGGCCCAGGCGATGGGCTGCTCGGTCGTCACGGGCTTCATGGGGTCGCCGATCTGGGCCTACTGGTACTCCTTCCCGCAAACGACCGACGAGATGATCGAGGCCGGCTACGACGAGATCGTCACGCTCTGGACCCCGATTCTGGATGAGTTCAAGCGCTGCGGCGTCCGGTTCGCCCTGGAGGTGCACCCGACCGAAATCGCCTTTGACTTCTATTCGTCCCAGAAGCTGTTCCGGGAAAAATTCGCCGACAACGCGACGCTGGGGATCAACTTCGATCCCAGCCACCTGGTCTGGCAAGGCATCCAGCCGCATCTGTTCCTGCGTGAATTCGCCGACCGGATCTACCATGTCCATGTCAAGGATGTGCTGGTCAACACGATGGGCACGGAAGGCATCCTGGGTTCGTTCCTGACCTTCGGCGACACGCGGCGCGGCTGGAATTTCGTCTCCCCCGGACACGGCAGCGTCGATTTCGAACGCATCATCCGCGAGCTCAACGCGATCGGCTACGACGGGCCGCTCTCAGTCGAATGGGAAGACAGCGCGATGGACCGCGTCTTCGGCGCCACGGAAGCTTGTGAGATGGTCAAGCGCATCAACTTCAACCCGTCGGATGTCGCCTTTGACAAGGCGCTGAAAAAGTAACCGTTCAGAGCTTTTGCTGGCGCTGCTTGTAATAGAAGACGGCCAGCTGGGTGCGGTCGCGCAGGCCGAGCTTGTCCAGGATCACGGACAGCTGGTTGCGCACAGTCCCCTCGCTTAAGTTGAGCCGCTCGGCGATCTCGCGGTTATTAAGGCCCTCGGCGACCAGCTCGATCAGGTCCGGTTCACGGCCGCGGATGTCGTAGCCGGACAAGTCGGGCAGCCGTCCGCCGATCAGGACCGGGATCCGGGCCATGATGTTGTCGCCGAAAACATGCTGACCTGACGCGACGGCCTTGATCGCAGGCGCGAGGCTTTCGTAGTTTTGCTTGAGCAAATAGCCGCAGGCGCCCATCCGCAACGCCCGGACCAGGTACTCGTCGTCGGTAAAGGTTGTCAGGTAGAGCAATCGGGCGTCCGGATGGCGGGCCAGGATCCGTTCACCGGCCGCAAGGCCGTCGGTCGGCTGCATGCGGATATCCAGGAGCAGAACATCGGGGTTGTGGCCATCGAACAGCTGGACGGCCTCTTCTCCGCTGCTGCCGCAGCCGACCACCTCCAGCTCCTGGTCGGCCCCGATGATGATCTTGAGGGACATCCGGACCAGCTGGTCGTCATCGACGATCAGGACCCGGATTTTCTTTTTATTCATCTCTTCTGCCTCCAGTCCGATCCTGGCGCGGCACCGTGATCAGGATGACAAAACCCTGTTCGCGCCGGATGTTGATCTGGCCGTTCAGGGCGCGCACCCGCTCCGCCATGCCGGCCAGGCCGATCCCAGACGATTTTTGCCCGGTCAGCTGCTCAAGGTCGACAGGCCCGTCCGCTTCCTGGCTGGTGCCGTTGTCCCGCAGCGTCAGCTGGTAAAAGCCGGGATGCTCGCGCAGGAGCAGCGAAGCCTGCGTGGCGTTTGAATGCCGGGCGATGTTGGACAGGCCTTCGCGTACGATCGCCAGGAAAGCCAGGACAAGCGGCTGATCCGGCTTTTCCCTGAGGTCAATCACCAGGGATACCGGGCAGAAGGTGAACGGCCCGACCATGGCCTCGAGCTCGACGGTCAGGTCGACCGACGCGTCGTGCAGGTCGTGCAGGCTCCGGCGGATCTCGGTCATGCTGTCGTCGAGCGTCTGCTTTAAACCGGTAAGCGGTTCGTGCAGCGGCCCGCTGCGGCTGATGGTCTGAATGGCGCCCAGCTGCAGGATGGCCCGGGTCAGGAGGTGCCCGACATGGTCATGGATGTCGCGGGCGATCCGGTTGCGCTCACGCAGCGTGGCCACGCGCACTTCGTAGTCCTGCTTTTCCATCAGGGCCTTGTTTTTCTGCTCCAGGCGCAGGGCGCGGTCCCGGGTCAGATCCTCGTATTCGGTCGCCTGGCTGCGGATGCGGGCCAGCTTCAGGCCCCGGTCCTGCAAAAACCAGGCCAGGCCGATCAGGATCGCGACAGACAGGGCCAGACCCCAGTCGAGCCGCGGCAAGCTGGCGGCAAGCGGCCAGGCAGCCAGCAGGATCAGGGGCCAGAATCGGCCCTGGAACAGGTCGATGCCGATCAGGGGCAGGAAAAAGACCAGCCGGGGATCGGCCAGGCACCCCAGCGCGTAGAGCGCGAAGAGCGCGGCCCGCCAGGCCGGTTTGTCCAGATAGCTGCCCAGCGCGGCGGCGGTCAGGGCCGCGATGACGGGGACGACAGCATAGATCGTCAGGTTGCCCGGCAAATACAGCGCCAGGCACAGCAGCAGCAGGATCAGTTTCTCGAGCAGCAGCATAATCACGCCTCCGGGGGCGTTCGGATTGATTGCAGCCCCATTGTATCCTGAATGCCCGCAAAG
>JAAYJD010000038.1 GCA_012523135.1 Clostridiaceae bacterium | reverse complement strand
GTGCTATGGCTGCTTTCTCACAAAATTGTCGTGCACCCGTTAACGCACAGAGCGTTTGGATCTTTTCAAAATTTCAAAATGCGGCTTGCTTTGCATTGACGTTTCATGGACCAACGCATAAAATGAAAATGTCATATCTGAAATCGAGTTACAAATAGTGTAACACTTTGTTTGGAGGTCTTCATGGACAAGCAGCAAATCCTGGCCAAGATCGAAGAAAGCGGTCTGGTGGCCGTCGTGCGCGCCGAATCCGGCGACCAGGCGGCCCGCATCGCGGATGCCTGTATCGAGGGCGGCGTGGCGGCGATCGAGATCACCTACACCGTTCCCGGCGCCAGCGCCATCATCGAGCAGCTGGCCGGCCGCTACAAGCCGGAAGAGATCATCATCGGGGCTGGCACCGTCATGGACGGTGCCACGGCGCGTCAGGCCATCCTGAGCGGGGCCCGTTACGTCGTCAGCCCCTGCTTCGATCCGGAGACGGTCCGGATGTGCCAGACCTACCAGATCGCGGTCATGCCGGGCGCGATGACGATCAAGGAAATGGTCGAGGTGATGCGCTCTGGCGCGGACCTGATCAAGCTCTTTCCCGGCGAGCTGTTCGGCCCGGCCATGATCAAGGCGGTACGCGGCCCGCTGCCCCAGGCGCGGATCATGCCGACCGGCGGCGTCACGGTCGCCAACGCGGGCGAGTGGATCAAGGCCGGCGCGGTGGCCCTCGGCGCCGGCAGCGCCCTGACCGGTGGCGCCAAGCGCGGCGACTACGTCGCGATCACAGCTGTGGCCAAGGACTTTATCCGTGAGATCCGGCTGGCCCGCGGCCTGGCCGGTTAACGGTGGATCCTGTGCCGGATGCCGGCCTCAAGACCGTCGACCGGGCCCTGGCTCTGCTGGAACTGCTGGCCCACGAGCCGCAGGGGCTGCGTCCCATGGAGATCGGCACGCGCATGGCCCTCAACAAGGTGGCCGTGCACCGGCTGCTCAGCACCCTGATCCGGCGCGGTTTCGTCGAGAAACGCGACGACGGCCGCTGCCTGGTCGGCCTCAAGCTGGTCGCGATCTCCAGCCTGCGTCTCAACAACCTCGAGCTCAAGACCGAGGCGCAGCCCTGGCTGCGCCGGCTGGTCGAAAAAGTCGGCCAGCCGGTCCACCTGGCGATCCGTGACGGCAACGAAATCGTCTACATCGAAAAAATCGAGACGGTCCATTCGATCCGCATGTATTCCCAGATCGGCAAACGCAGCCCGCTGCACTGCACGGCCCTGGGCAAGGTGCTGCTCGGCGCCCTGGATGACCGCCAGGTTCGGGACCTTTTGCAGGCCGCGCCGCTCAAAGCCTACACCGAAAAGACCGAAACCGACCCGGTGCGCCTGCTGGCCGAAATCCGGCAGGTGCGCCAAAGCGGCATCGCCTTCGACCGGGAAGAGCATGAGCCGGGCGTGTTTTGCGCGGCCTGCCCGATCCTGGACTACCGCGGCCAGGTCATCGCCGCCCTCAGCACCGCCGGCAGCCGGTGCGATTATTTCGACCAGCCGAACAGCGACGTGCTCGCGGCCATCCGGGAAACGGCCCTGGCCATTTCCCGGCGCATGGGCTGCGATCCAGAACGATTTGATTCCCTAACGACAGAGGGCCTGCGCGCCCGCAAGCAAGAGGAGGAAAACCCATGAGCAAAAAGATCCTTTCATTCGGTGAGATTATGGTCCGACTGAAATCACCCGGCCACGAGCGGCTGGGCCAGAGTGCCCTTCTGGAGATGACCTTTGGCGGCGGCGAGGCCAATGTCGCGGTGTCGCTGGCCGGCTTCGGCCACCACGCGGTCTATGTCACCGCCTTGCCGGGCAACGAGATCGCCGACGCCTGCCTGGCCGAACTGCGCCGATTCGCCGTCGACGTCTCCGAGATCCGGCGCGACAAGGGGCGCATGGGTGTCTACTACGTGGAGACCGGCTCCAACCAGCGCCCTTCCAAGGTGATCTACGACCGCGACAATTCCAGCATCGCCCGCTCCGGCCCCGGCGACTTCGACTGGGCCCGCCTGCTTAGCGGCGCCGACTGGTTCCATGTCACTGGCATCACGCCGGCGATCAGCGCCAGCTGCGCCGCCGCCGCCCTGGAGGCCGTCCAGACAGCCAACCGCCTGGACGTGCCGGTGTCCATCGACCTCAACTTTCGGGCCAAACTCTGGAACTGGGGCAAAAAAGCCCACGAGGTCATGCCGGAGCTGGTCAAGCTGGCCGACGTCCTGGTCGGCAACGAGGAAGACTGCCAGAAAACCCTGGGCATCGAGGCGGCCGGCGACGTGTCCTCGGGCGAGCTGGACGAGGCCGCGTACGCGGATCTGACCGAACGCGTCCTGGCAGCCTATCCCAACGTGCGCCTGGTGGCCATCACGCTGCGCGAGAGCATCAGCGCCGACCACAACAACTGGTCGGCCTGCCTGCGCGACGAACAGGGTTTTTTCCGCAGCAGCCGTTACGAGATCCGCCATATTGTCGACCGTGTCGGCGGCGGCGACTCGTTCTGCGCCGGCCTGATCCACGGCCTGGTCAGCGGCCAGGACAACCGCCGCGCACTGGAGTTCGCCACGGCCGCCAGCTGCCTCAAACACACCATCCCCGGCGATTTCAACCGTGTGAGCGCATCTGAAGTCGAAAAGCTGCTCCAGGGCGATGCGTCCGGACGCGTGCAGCGCTGAGAGGGGAGAGAATCACCATGAAACTTGTCCATTATGAATTGTTCAAGGTCCCGCCGCGCTGGCTGTTTTTGCGCCTGGAGACCGACGACGGCTTTGTCGGCTGGGGTGAACCGGTCGTCGAAGGTCGCGCCGACACGGTGGCCGCCTGCGTCACCGAGCTCTGGTCCTACCTGGAAGGCCGCGACCCGCGCCGGATCGAGGACATCTGGCAGAGCATCTACCGCGGCGGCTTTTACCGCGGCGGTCCGGTGCTGACATCCGCCCTGTCGGGCATCGAGCAAGCCCTCTGGGACATCAAGGGCAAGCTGTACGGCGTCCCGGTCTACGAGCTGCTGGGCGGGCGCTGCCGTGACCGCATGCAGGTCTACAACTGGATCGGTGGCGACCGTCCGGACGATGTCGCCGAGGCGGTCAGAAAACAATTGGCCAGCGGCTTCAAGGCCGTCAAGATGAACGCGACCGAAGAGCTGCACTACATCGACAGCCATGTGAAAATCGACGCGGTCCTGGCCCGGGTCGCGGCCGTGCGCGAGGTCGGCGGGCCTGGCTTGGGCATCGGGATCGACTTTCACGGCCGGGTCCACAAGGCGATGGCCAAGGTCCTGGCCCGAGAACTGGAGCCGTACCGTCCGATGTTCATCGAAGAGCCGGTCCTGTCCGAGAACCTGGAGGCGCTGCGCGACATCGCCGCCTTGTGCTCAATTCCGATCGCGACCGGTGAAAGGCTTTTCACCCGCTGGGATTTCAAGACTTTGCTCCAGGAAGGCTATGTCGACATCATCCAGCCGGACGTGTCGCACGCCGGCGGCATTCTCGAGTGCCGCAAGATCGCCGCGATGGCCGAGGCTTACGATGTCGCCCTGGCGCCGCATTGCCCGCTTGGCCCGATCGCCCTGGCCGCCTGCCTCCAGCTCGACGCCTGCTCGCCCAACGCCGTAATCCAGGAGCAGAGTCTGGGGATCCATTACAACGTCGGCAACGATGTGCTCGACTACCTGGCTGACCCGGGCGTGTTCGCCTACGCGGACGGCTATGTCGCCTTGCCGGACAAGCCCGGCCTGGGCATCGAGATCGCTGAAGAAAAGGTCCGTGAGCTGGCCCGGATCGGTCACAGCTGGAAGAACCCGGTCTGGCGCCAGGCTGACGGCAGTGTCGCGGAGTGGTAAAATAAGCATATGGAAAAACATGACAACGAGCAAAACCTGATTGAGCAACTGGAAAAAAACCGCGTGGTGGCCATCGTGCGCCACCTGCCGGAGGATCAGCTCGAGCCGGTGTTCACCGCCCTGGCCGAGGCCGGCATCCGCCTGATCGAAGTGACCATGAACAGCGCCGGCGCGGCGGAGCAGATTTCCCGGGCCCAGCGGCTTTTGGGCGAACGGATGCTGATCGGCGCCGGCACCGTCAGCACGCCCGACCGGGCGCAGGCCGCCCTCGCGGCCGGAGCCCGCTTCCTGGTGACCCCCAACCTCGACCTCGACGTGGTCGCGATCGCCCGTCGCCAGCGGTGCCCGGTCATCCCCGGCGTGATGACCCCGACCGAGATGATGACGGCGGTCAAGGCCGGTGTCAACGTGCTCAAGCTGTTTCCGGCCAGCCAGCTGGGGCCGGCCTATGTCAAGGATGTCCTGGCGCCGCTCGACGAGCTGAAGCTGGTCGCCGTCGGCGGCGTGACGCCGCAAAACAGCGCCGACTGGCTCAAGGCCGGCTGTATCGGCGTCGGCATGGGCAGTTCGCTCTTGCCCAAGGCCCTGATCGACAACCGCCAGTACGGTCAGCTGCGCCAGCAGACCGAAGCGTTCATCCGCCAGCTGATCGGCTGACAAGCCCGTCGGACATCCAATTGGCCAGAACAGAGGAGGAAACACCGTGCGTTACATCCGTTATGCTCATGAAGACCTGAAATTCTGGGGCATGCTGCTGACCGACGACCTGATCCAGCCGCTGACGGCGGCGCCTTACCAGCGCGGCGTCCCGCTCGGCCAGCCGGTGCCCCTGATGTCGGTGCGTTTGCTGGCACCCTGCGAACCCGGCAAGATCGTGGCGATCGGCAAGAACTACCGCGACCACATCGCCGAGTTCGACAGCGATGTCCCCGAGACGCCGATCATCTTCATCAAGCCATCGACCGCGGTCAACGACCCCGGCAGCCCGATCGTGCTGCCGCCGCCGGCCTTGAGCCGGCGGGTCGACTACGAATGCGAACTGGCCGTGCTGATCGGTAAGCGGGCCCGCCATGTTCCGACCGCACAGGCGGCGGACTATATTCTCGGCTACACCTGCCTGAACGATGTGACCGCCCGCGACATCCAGAAGCAGGATGGCCAGTGGACCCGGGCCAAGGGCTTCGACGGTTTTGCCCCGATCGGGCCGGTCGTGACTGACGAAGTCGATCCCGGCCGCCTGGCCATCCGCACCCGCCTGAACGGCAAAATCAAGCAGGAGTCCTCAACCGCCAACCAGATCTGGCCGGTCGGCGAGCTGATCGCCTTTATCACGGCCTGCATGACGCTGGAACCCGGGGATATCGTCACGACCGGAACGCCTTCGGGCGTCGGCCCGATGCAGCCCGGCGATGACGTCGAAATCAGCATCGAGGGCATCGGCGTCCTCAGAAACCCGGTCGTTGCCGCACACTAAAACGGCATGTTTGCCACCCGCACCTGACGGCGGTTTTTGTCCTGGTACATCAATTGGTCGACAAAAGCCAGGAACGCGGCTGCCGTCGGGTGTTTTTGCGCCTGGTATACGGCCGCGCCCATGCTGACCGACAGCGGGTAGGATGAGACGGCCCCGGTGCTGTAACGGGTAAACGTCTCCTCGATCCGGCGCACGATTTCCTGCAACAGATTTTCATCGTGAATGTCAAGCAGAACATAGAACTCGTCGCCGCCGAAACGGGCGATCAGGTCGTCCTGGCGCAGGGTCTGGCGCAGCAGCTGGACAGCCTGCTGCAGCGCCTCGTCGCCGGCCGCGTGGCCGAAGCGGTCGTTGATCTGCTTGAAATCGTTGAGGTCCGCGATGATTACGGAAAAGCCCTCGCGGCCGGCGCGGCTGAGCTTGTGCTGGATGATCCGTTCGAAATGGCGCCGGTTGAAGGTGCCGGTCAGGGCGTCGGTGCTCAGTCCCCGGTTCTGGATGCGCAAATAGACGATCAGGGGCGGCACGATGAAAACGAGCAGCGCCCGGTTCAGTTCCGGCTCGGTGCTGGTGTTGGCGCGCAGGATCATGACAAAAGAGACAAGCAGCAACCCGTAGGGGATCAGGGCATGCAGGATGAAAAGAGGGCCGCGCTGGTAGTCGTTGGCCAGATCGACGCTGAAGAACCAGCCGGTTTTGAGGGACCACAGCGCCAGGATCGCATTCGCGCCGACCAGGGCCGCCAGCAGGTGTGCCAGGCGCAGCCAGGCGCGCCTGCTGCCGAACAGCTGTTCATGGACGTAGAGCAGCCAGGCGACCGCCGGCAGGGGCGTGACCAGGTACAGAATCAGGTTGCTGGTCAGGTTGGCCATCCGCGCAGCCTGCCCGGGCAGGTCCTCCCAGACCCAGCTGAGAAAGTCGAAAACCGTTTGCAGCAGGATGCAGACCAGGAGAGCGGCGAAAAGCTGGTTGCTGACCCGGTGACGTTTCTCGATATTGCGCAGCATTGAAAAGAGCAGGATCAACAAGATGATTGCACTGAAAACGCCCAGATCAAACTGTCGGGCAAAATCGACAATAGAATCGCG
>JAAYJD010000257.1 GCA_012523135.1 Clostridiaceae bacterium | reverse complement strand
CTCCAGGTGGTTGTCCGCGCCGAACTGCACGACATGATCGGCTGGTACATCGGGTCAGTCCACGGGTATAACCTGTCGGTCGGCAAGTCGGGCAAGTATTTCAAACGCTATTTATCGCCAGATCGGTACCGGTTATTTGCCGCAAGATACTGCGACAGCGCGTCCCAACATATCTGGGCCGCCATCGAGACCATGATGGACCTGTTTCACCTGCTGGCTCTGGCGGTGGGGACGAGCATGGGACACGATTATCCGATCGACGACGAGCAGGGCGCCAGGCAATACCTGAACCAGGTCAGAGCCAGTCTGGATAATCCGGTCACGTAACGGCTGATTTGAGATATTTTTCGATCTGCGTGATGAAGTCATGATGATCAGTTAGCTGGTGGTTCATGATCGTATGGATTTCCTCGTCTGGAACCAGATTATCCAATTGAACCAACCGGTCGCGGTATCCGGCCATTTCGGTCAGTGTTGCACGAAGCCCCGGGCTGATGATTCCTTTTTCGGCTAAACCTCGCACGATGGACGCGTCTTTCTGAGCCGGCTCGTTCGTTCCATTGATTGACAAAAGTAGCCGTCCGACATCGAAAATGGCTTCGAGCGTCCGATGCAAATGGCTCTCAGCGGCAGCAGACAGGTCACTGTTGACAAACCGCTCGATGGGCACGGTGGAAAGGCGCCACAGGTGGTCAACCGCCTGGCCGGTCAAAACAAGCCGTTGCCGGACTAAAATTTCGTTGATGCTCACGATAACATCTCCTCGATGAGACCCCAATATTTCAGATTACCACAATTAGAAAGGTGCTTGATTCTCTTGCAGGCATGACAGATCAATCATTAAAGGCTGTAACAGGCAGGCCAGCATATGGTTGATATGGCAATGCTTCTATGTTGACAGATTGCCACGATGATCTTGTCAGGAGTCCTACTATGCCTGCAGTGAAGAAACCGCGGTGCAAGCGAAAGACCACACAGGCTGTTAGCTGAAAAGGACCCCGCCGCTTGGTGCGGCGAGGTCCGATAATTCCAGGCTCCAGTTTTGTCATTCACCTTTGGCGGTGAACGAGATCTCCTTGCCGTCGGCGGTCAGGCCGGTAATCTTTTGTTCTGATATCGCATACCAGGCGTCGCATTCCTTGGGGAAATCCACGTTTTCGCGGCCGGTCAACGGGTTATAGTCGCCGGACTGCGAAATGCCAAGGACGCCGTCTGTTCCCTGTATGCTGATCTGATAAACCGTGATGGCGTCATCGTCTCCGATCAGGTAGTACTGGCCGATATAGCCAAACGACGTCTCGTAATACTCCGAATAGAGATTGACTTTGCCGTCCGTGCTGGATGAGCAGACCAGGGAATTGGCGCCTTTGTCATAGGTGCCCTCCACATTGATGGCCTTGCCCTCTTTCTCCTTGTATGTGACCTTGTACTGGTTGCCGTTTTCCGAATAGCGGACATCGCTGGCTCCCAGGAAGCCGAGTCCGGCGTTAACGGCCGTTTCACCGAGACCAAACAGGCTGGCCGGCAGCAATGTCAAATCCAGCATGGTCACACCAAGCAGATCGAGGACCATCATGGCGGTTTCGTCATTTTCCCCCAATCCGTCCATAAGGTTGGTGATCATTTCGGATTTAGCTTCGATGTACACACCATAGGCGGCAGAGACCGTATCGTCGGCATCGCCGTTGACGGGCTTGCTGGTTTCCTTGGTGGTGGTTGCGGTCGTGGTCTGCCCGCCTGATTTGGTGGTTTGGCCGCCTGTTGCATCGCCCTTGGTCGTTGAACCAGGTCCCGTGCAGCCGGCGCTCAAGATAAGCAGTGCCAAAATCAAGGCGATTGAGATGATTTTCTTCATAGCTTTTCCTCCGATTTTTGTTTTCCCCACGTGTGACATGCTTCGTCAGGTGAGATTGACGATAAAACATATGAATTCAGGCATATGCCAGATGTTATCAGATTGTCAAAATGCCTGAATGAAAAATGGATGAAAGTTCATATCTTTTTTATCGGCGACTGTTCCATGGACTCATGAACCATATTATCTTATATCAACACATCCGGATAGGTTTAAAACAATCATTGAAAGTAAGAAAAATGCTATTTGACCCTGTGACCGTTTTTCGTTTTTGTTACAACAGATGTGATGTTCTTAATTAAACTGCGTGCCTTGGCCTTTGCGGTACTCCATTGGCGTCTGGCCGGTCGACTTCTTGAAAACCTTGGCGTAATGTCCGCTGTAATCGACGCCGCAGGCGGAAAAAGCCTGGGCAATCGTCAGATTCTCATCCAGCAGCCGCGCCTTGATCTGATCGATTTTACAGGTCATGAAATATGCATGCGGCGTCAGTCTCGTGTGCTTCTTGAACAGCCGGGTGAAGTGCGCCTGGCTGAGGCCGGCAGACCTGGCCATGGCGTCGACATCCAGCCGCTCCATGCTGTGGCAGGCTATATAGGCCATGGCCTGCACGATTTCGCATTTACCGTGAAAGATACGTCGGTTGGTCAGCAAGGCTGCGACGGCGGCAGGCGTTGTATTTTGGCTCGTTAGCGGAAAAAATGTGACATCCTGGACGATTGCGTCAACCTCCGGGCAGGGCGCTGCGTAACGTGCCGCAATTAACCTGAGCGGGATCCTGACATGGTCCAGGCAGATCGTATCCCCCTGGCATGCCTGCTGAAAAGCCTGCTGGAAGCCCAGACAGGCGCAAGTCGGATCGGCAAGCAGGTCGAAAGAGATCAAGGAATCAGGTGGAACGGGAAGGAAATCGTCCTGCATCGCAGCCTGATTCAGCTGGATCAGTTTCCCCGACCAATCGAAGAGCAGAACCGGGTAGGGGCAGCAATCGAAAAACAGGCCTGGCAGAGCCTGGCTGGTAGCGTCGTTAGGGCTGTTTCCCTGCGGTGCGTTGCCGGCGCGATGTTCTTTGTCCATTTTTCTTGCCCCTTGTCCTGGTTGTCCAAGCTCATGCGTTTTGTCAAAGGCACGCGAATAGATAGCGGTTGCTGCCGCGAGGCTTACAGCAGGTCGAAGACGCGCACGTGGTCGACGACAAAAGCGTCCGGCAAGACAACCTTCTTCAGCATATCTGAGGGCTGGTTACCGGTGCGGTAACCCTGGCATTCGGTGGAAATGAGCATGAACTGGTCTGTGTGCGACACCGCCTGGCAGGCTTTGTGCCCGGTCTGGACCCCGTCGTAATAAAACGTATAGCCGTCCGGCTCCCAGAGCACGCCGAATACGTGAAACCCGTCGTTGAAGAAGACATCGCTGCCGGGCTCGCGCGCCGGTTCGTCTTTGTGGTCGGCGCCATAACCGCCCCAGTGCAGCATCGGCTGGGTTACCCAGCCGGGCCGGAACGATTCCATCACGTCCACCTCAACGCCGGCAACGGCGGGATCAGGGCAGCAGCCGATAATCGGGGACTGGAGCCAGAATGCACTCCACCAGCCCGCTTGCTTTTGCAGCTGGCAGCGGCACTCGTAATAGCCGTAGCGGTGGAGGAATTTGTGCTGTTTGAATTCCGCGATCGGCCAGGTGAACTTGCCGTAGCGGCCGTTGGCCGGCGTCTCGTCCATGAAGTTATAGCCTGTCTGCAGGTGCGGCGAATAATACTGGCCGTCTTTTTCGACCAGGTTCAGATAAACGCAGCTGTCACCGGGCACAACGACGCCCTCCGTCGTGAACGTCTCGTGGCGCTCTTGCATCAGGTGCAGCCGGAAATCCCACTTGCTCCGGTCCAGTTCGGTCCCGTCGAACTCGTCGGCCCAGGCCAGTTTCCATTGCTTTCCATCCGGTAAAAGGCTTGGCGCGTGATCGGTTACGGTAATTTGCTGCATGGTATTCATCCTCCCAAGCCTGTCATGTTGAAGGTTGTGTTCAGTTTAGCACAGAGGGCAAGCCGGGTATAGGATCAAGCCCGGAACAGGTGTCTCGTGGGGACCGGCAGTCGGCTTGATGACGCCAAACATAATGGTGTATCATGAAACCATCGCTTGCTCAAAATAACCGCCGTTCAAGGAGGCCCTATGCAGATACCCAGCCATTTGATCGATGTGACAGCCAACCATGAGCCGGGCTACCATCCCCTGATGCACTACGAGAACTGGCGCGTCGCCGTTTTCAACCAGGACCCGGCCCGCAACCTTGACACCCTGTCCTACTTGGAGTACCACGGCTTGACGGACGAGGTCTTTGTCCTGCTCCAGGGTCGCTGCGCCCTGATCGTCGCCGACGGATCGGACAATCCGGGCGAGATCCATGTCGTCGAAATGGAGGCCAACACCTGTTACAACATCCGCAAAGGCGTCTGGCATGCCCTGATTTTACAGGACCAGGGCATCGTCCTGATCGTCGAGAACCAGGACACCAGCCGGGACAACAGCGGCTACTACACGCTGACGGAGCAGGACAAGGCGGTCATCCGCGCAAGGGTCGAGACCGTTCTGGCCTGATCCAACCGATACGGACAGCATCGGGCCGATGAAAGGACCATTGCTTATGAAAAAACCACCCGTATACACCTTCTGGCTGGTGACCGGATCCCAGGGCCTCTACGGAGAGGAGACCCTGGCCCAGGTCGACCGCGACTCCCGCGTGATCGCCGAACACCTGGACGGGGATGCAAGCATCCCCGGACGCGTCGTCTTCAAGCCCGTGGTCAAATCGTCCGACGAGATCCAGGCCGTCTGCGAAGCGGCCAGCCTGGACCCGCTCTGCGCCGGCGTGATCACCTGGATGCACACCTTCTCGCCGTCCAAAATGTGGATCGCCGGGCTGCGCATGCTGACCAAACCGCTGCTGCAGCTGAACACGCAGTTCAACCGGGAGATCCCCTGGGACAGCATCGACATGGATTTCATGAACCTCACCCAGTCGGCGCACGGCGACCGCGAGCACGGCTTCATCCTGACCCGGCTGCGCAAGAACCGCCCGGTGGTCGTCGGCTACTGGCAGGATGAAACCACCAAGCGCCGCATCGGTGCCTGGGCCCGGGCTGCGATCGGGCTGGCGGAAGGCAAAAAACTCAAAATCGCCCGTTTCGGCGACAACATGCGCGAAGTCGCGGTCACCGAGGGCGACAAAGTGGAAGCCCAGATTCGCCTGGGCTGGCAGGTCAACGGCTACAGTCTCGGCGAACTGGCCGACGCCGTGCAGGCGGTTTCCGAAGCCGACATCGAGGTCCAGATGCGGGCCTATGCGGCCGCCTACGACCAGGCGACCGGTCAGCCCGACGCCATTCGCTACCAGGCCCGGATCGAGGTCGCCCTGGAACGCTTCCTGGCCGCGGGCGGGTTTGCCGGTTTCACCACCACGTTTGAGAATCTGGCCGGCCTGGAGCAGCTGCCCGGCCTGGCCGTGCAGGACCTGATGGCCAAAGGCTATGGCTTCGGCGCGGAAGGCGACTGGAAAATGGCCGCCCTGCTGGCTGTGATGAAAAAGGTGAGCGCCGGCCTTGATGGCGGCACTTCCTTCATGGAAGACTACACCTACCACCTGGAGCAAGGGAACGAACGGGTGCTGGGCGCCCACATGCTGGAGGTCTGCCCCAGCATCGCGGACGGGCGGCCGCGCATCGAGGTCCATCCGCTGGGCATCGGCGGCAAAGCCGACCCGGCGCGGCTGGTTTTCAGCGGCCGGACAGGGCCGGCCATCCTGGTCTCCCTGATCGACATGGGCAACCGCTTCCGCCTGATCGTCAACGATGTGCTGGCCGAAAAACCGCTCCGGGCCATGCCCAAACTGCCGATTGCCGGCGTCATGTGGAAGCCGCTGCCTGACCTGATGCGCGCCTCCGAAGCCTGGATGCAAGCCGGCGGCGCCCACCACTCGATCATGAGCTACGCCCTGACCATCGAGCATATGCGTACCCTGGCTCAGATGCTGGATTTCGAACTGGTCCACATCCATGCCGGAACCGATGTCGACGAACTGGCCGAAAAGCTCATGCTGCAGGATTTGGTCTGGAAGCTGAAAGGCTGATTGCATGCGCGAGGAGGGATTGACCATGCCCCGCATCGGGATTTATTATGCGTTTTGGGAAGATCGCTGGCAGACGGACTACAGCCGCTACATCCGCAAGGCCGCCCAGCTGGGATTGGATATCCTGGAGATTGCCTGCACGCCGGTCCCGGCGATGAGCCGGACGGAAATGGCCCGTCTGCGGGATGAGGCCGCCGATCTGGGCGTCATGCTCACGGCCGGCCACGGTCCGTCGGCCGCCCAGAACCTGGCTTCGTCCGATCCGGCGGTGCAGCGGCAAGCGATCGCCTATTACACCGATCTGCTGGAGCGGCTCGCCTTCATGAACATCCGCTCGATTGGAGGCGGCATCTATTCCTATTGGCCGGTGGACTACACCCGGCCGATCGACAAGCCCGGCGACTGGGCGCGCAGCGTGCAAAACGTGCGCGCGGTCGGCGCGATCGCCCGAGACCTGGGCATCGCCTACTGCCTGGAATCGCTCAACCGCTTCGAAGGCTACCTGATCAACACCGCGTCCGAAGCGGTGCAGTTCGTCCAGGAAGTCGGCCTGGTTAACGTCAAGGTCATGCTCGACACCTTCCACATGAACATCGAGGAAGATTCGTTTGCCGGCGCCATCCAGGAGGCCGGCAGCCGGTTGGGCCATTTCCACATCGGGGAAACCAACCGGAAGCCGCCCGGACAGGGGCGGATGCCCTGGGCGGAAATCGCATCGGCCCTCAAGGGCATCGACTACCAGGGCCCGATTGTCATGGAACCGTTCGTCAAAATGGGCGGGCAGGTCGGCCAGGACATCCGCGTCTGGCGCGATCTGTCCCAGGGGGCGAGCGAAAGCGAACTGGACGCGGCGATCTTCAAGTCCGTGGCCTTCTGCCGGCAAATATTCGCCTGAAAGGCTTATGGCAGCCGGTCGATCGCCTGCTCGATCGTGTCGGCCGTCACCTCGCAGGTACGGCCGTCGACGCGAACCAGGTCCGGACGGGCCAGCGAGTTGGGAATCTGGCCCCGCTCGACCAGCTCCAGGCGCAGCGTGACGGGATGGGCGATCTGCAAAGGCGGGATTTGTCCGGCGCGTAAACGCGCCAGCGCTTCCCGGGCCTTTTCGCCGAGCAGGGCGAAAGCCTGGCCGGGCGGCAGATGTACGGCGCCTTCCAAAGACAAAGCCTTTTTGACTTCAGCCGTAACCACATCCGGCAGCAGCTGCCTGGCTTCGGCGCAGACCTTGTCGTCGCCGCTGACCAGGATGACCGGCTTGCCCAGCTCACCGGCATAAGCCGCATCCAGGGCGACCTCGCCGCTCAGCGCGCCGTTGATCCAGCAATTCTGCCAGGCTTTCGAAGACATGGTGTGCTCCAGGATGGCCTGCGGGGTTCCGGCCATCGCGTGGTAGCCCAGCAGGACGACCGCGTCGTAGTCCGCCAGCCCCGGCATGCGCTGCCCGTGGCTGTTGCCCATGATGTAGCCGTCCGCCAGGTCCGTCAGCTGGGACCAGAGCACGTTGTTGCCGGCCGCGTGGGCATCGCGGACGAGCACCCGGCTGGCGCCGGCATCCTTGAGCGCCTTGACGAAGTGATTGATCTCCTGGGTCATCAGGTGGCGAAACTCGGCGTAACGCTCGCCGTCCGGCATGACCTGGCTGCGCAGGTGAATGCCGCATAAGCCTTCCGCGTCAACCATGACATAAATTCGCATATCCGCACCTCTTTTTCACGGGATGATAGGACCATTATAGATATTTGACGCTGGCCTGTCGAATTGGTTAAGATGGGCTGGGCAAAAGTCCAGATGCAGACACGGAGGCGAGAAAGATGATAGACAAGATCCCCGACAGCGAATCCCTGATGGCCTGGAAAGCGGACAAAGACCGCCTGCCGATCCTGCAAAGGCGTGCGTCCCAGCTGCGCCAGAAACTCCAGGAAGCCGACCGCAACGTCATGGACCAGGAAGCGGTCCTGGCCGGCGAACAGGCCGATGTGGATCGCCTTGAGGGAAAATCGCTGGGCAACTACATCCTCAGCCTGAGTCGCAAGCTGGATGCGCGCCGCCAGAAAGAAGAAGCTGAGCTGGTCGCAGCCTGCCACCGGCTGGACGAACTGCGGGAAGAGCAGCGTTACCTGCGGCAGGCGCTGCTGGAGCAACAGCAGCAGATCATGGCAGCCGGCCAGGCCGAACGCGCCTGGAACCAGGCACTGGCCGATCTGAAAAGCGGTATCCGCGCCGAAACGGCGCATGCGCTCGCCGATCCGTACCGCGAACGGGAAGCCGCCCTGTCCCAGGTCAACAGCCAGGTCGGTGAAATTGAGCAGGCCCGCACCGTCGCCCGCCGGGCGCAGGCGACAGCTGACACCATGCTGGAACGGCTGCGTTCCGCCGAAGGCTGGAGCAGCTACGATGTCTGGTTCAAGGGCGGCATCGTCACCCACGTAGCCAAGTACAACCATCTAGACGCCGCCAGCGACCTGATGAGCCATCTGTCCGCCCAATTGCGCGACCTGCGCTCCGAACTGGCCGATATCCGCATGGATCTGGGCGACGCGCTCAACACCTACACCAGCGGCACGCGGGCCCTGGATTATTTTTTCGACAACATTTTCACGGACCTGTCGGTGCGCGACCGGGTGCGCGAGGACCTGGACACGGTCCAGCGCATCAAGGGCAAGCTGCACCAGGTTGAACGCGAGCTGGATCTTAAACTGTCCCAGGCCAAGGGGCAGGCAGGACAGCTGCAGCACCAGCTGCAGGAGATCCTGCTTCAGTACGCCGGCGCCACAGGAGACTGAAGCGCCGGCATGCAACGGCCGCTACTGTCCTGAGACGCAGTCCACGCGGGCAAACAAGCCGACTAATTTATCCCTGACCGCCTCGGGCAGCGGCCCCCTGGCGATGTCGCGGATGTTGTCATGCAAATGACGGATATTTCCGGTTCCGCTGAGAATGGAATGGATGCCCGGCTCGCTGCTGCAAAAGCGGTAAGCCAGCTCGGTCAGGCTCCGGCAGCCGCTGCTGGTCAGAACATCGGCGAGCGGGTGTTGGATGTCCAACGCGTCGGGATCAATCAAACCCTTGTCATACAACACGGACAACTGAGCGGCCAGGTTTTCCTGGCTGATCAAGGCCTTGCGGACGGCAAACATGTCCAGGATGCCGATGTTTTTCTGCATGGCGGGCTCGATGACACGAGTTCTGGCTGACTGGTTGAGCAGGTTGAAGCCGACCATCATCACATCCCAGCAGTCATCCTTGACGGCCAGCCGCAAGGTTTGGTGGGTCGGATCCGAAGCGAAGGCTTCCGTGATGCCGATCGAGCGGATTTTCCCCTGCCGCTTCAGTTTTTGCAGCACCGGAACCAGTTCGCTGACGACATCGTCATAATCGGCAGGCCTGACAGCATGCAGATGGTAGATGTCCACGTAATCGGTCTGCAGCCGCCTCAGACTGTTTTCCAGGCTCTCCTCCAGCTGCCTGGCCGTCTTCAGCCGGTTATCTTGTGTCACAGCCCCTTTGGTCGACAGGATGATTTTGTGACTGGGCCAGCCGGCGAGTGCCTGGCCGACCAGCTCTTCTGTTCCGTAGATTTCGGAACTGTCGACCAGGTTGATGCCCTGTTCCAACGCCTGCCTGACGACTGCGACGCTTTCGGCGGCCGTTTTGCCGGTGGCCAGGCCGATTCGGCTGTGTCCGCCGCTGCCCAACGAAACGAGACTGACTCTAAAACCGGTTTTCCCTAAAATCCGATAGACCATACGACATCGCTCCCGTTCACTGCTTATTCCGCAGCTTTGAAATTGTAGATCGGCCGGATGCGCCGGACGACCGTCACGGTATCGCCGATGTTATCAAGGATCTCGTCGAGCGGCTTGTAGGCGAAAGCCGCCTCATCGAGCGTTTCCCGGTTGGCGGTGCTGGTGTAGATGCCATCCATCGAGCGCCGGTAATCGTCCAGCGAGATCGTCTTCCGGGCCTGGGTGCGGCTCATCAGGCGTCCGGCTCCGTGGGGCGCCGATTCGTTCCAGTCGCGGTTGCCTTTGCCCAGGCAGATCAGGCTGCCGTCGCGCATGTTGATCGGGATCAGAAGCCGCTCGCCGGCCCGGGCGGAAACGGCGCCCTTGCGCAGGATGCGGCTGTCCAGATCGATGTAGTTGTGGATGGTTGACCAGCTGTCGGCGATATCCAGGCGGAGCAGACGGACCAGCTCGGCCAGAATCGCCTGGCGGTTGCGGTCGGCATAGCGCTGGATCAGGGCCATGTCGTGCAGGTAGTCGTCAAGCAATCTGCCTTCGCAGGGTGCCAGGTCGCGGTCGATCCCCGAACCGGCCTGCTTGCGGGCCGCTTCTTTCTGGTAATGCTCTGCCGCCTGCTTGCCCAGGTGGCGGCTGCCGGTGTGGATGACCAGGTAGAGACAGCCGTCGTCGTCCCGGTCGACCTCGATGAAGTGGTTGCCGCCGCCCAGCGTGCCGATGCTGAGCCGGGCCCGCTGGGCGTTGATGACCGGCAGGCAGCGCAGCTGCTCCAGCTCATGCTCGCTGTGCAGGGGGTGGGCGGTTTTGCGTACCGCAAAGCCGGCCGGAATCGCCTGGTGGATCAGCCGGTCCAGCCTGGCCAGGTCCAGATCCTCCTGCTCCAGGACGGCGACCGCCATGCCGCAGCCGATATCGACGCCGACCAGGTTGGGCACGACCTGGTCCTGGATCGTCATCGTGGTGCCGATCGTACACCCGGCACCGGCGTGCACATCCGGCATGATGCGGATCTGGCTGGCGGACACGAACGGCTGGTCCAGCAGCCGCTCGATCTGGGCCCGGGCCAGCGGCTCCAGCTTGTCGGTGAACACCTTGGCCGTATTGTACCTGCCGCGCAAGAGGATCATCGGACTGCCTCACACATCCAGGATCAGGTCGCTGTTTTCAGCGATCTGCATGGTGCTGAAATAACGGTTCTCCATCGGTATCCACTCGTTCACGAAACGGCGGTACAGCTCAGGACCGCTGCGCGCCAGGATGCGCTTGTGCTGCTGGTCCGCCGTTACGCGCAAAAAGGCTTTCAGGTCATAATGGCCGGCAAATATCGGGTGATGGCTGTAGACGCCTTCGATGAGATTGAACCGGGCCGGCTTGACCAGGATGGGTTCGCCCAGCGTCTGCGTCCGGCAGTCGTAGCGGCGATAGCCAAACGGCGCATCGCCGGCCAGGCCGGCGAGCACATCGGCGGCAAACCGCTCGTAATCGATGTTGCCGCCCGTCTCCGCCAGACGTTTTTCGGTCCGCTGTCCGGGCCGCAAAAAGAAATCGTCCATGTGGAACAAGTTGCCGCCATACACCTCGTGCAGGAAATTTGCCCAGGTGCTTTTCCCCGATCCGCTGCAGCCGTCGAGCGCGACCACGACGCGCGGCTTGTCGCGCAGCAAGGGGTCGATCGCCTGGAACAGCGGCAGGATCCTGGCGAAACGCGCTGTCACCAGGCGGTAGGCCGGCCGGTAGGATAGCCGGTACGCGTCGCTGTGATGCACCGCCGGACAGCCTTGGGCGCGGTAGGCGGCGATCCAGCGGTCCCAGTCGGCCAGCCCGATTGGCCGCGCGAGGGGCAGATCCTGTTCGAGCGCCGCCCGGACCTGGCCGAGCAGGTCGTCGAGTGCCTGCTGTCCGCCCGGCGGCTGGGCGGCGCTCAGGATAAAGACCCGGGCGACGGTATCCAGGGACAACCCCGCCGCGGGCAACGCGCGCAGGTGGACGCGACAGAAGTCCGGGCCGGCCGGTTCGCAGACATCCGGTTCCGGCTCATGCTGTTCAGTCCGCGTCTGCTCGCTTTCGGCGCGCAGAAAGGCCAGCGCATCCGCTTCAGAGGCGACCAGGTGGCCGCCGCCCTGACTGGCCTGGTAAGCCAGCTTGACCAGATCCTGGATCTCCATGTGCGGGTATCGCCGGGCATGAAGACCCAGGCAGTCGCGAAAAGTAAATTCAGTCGGCATATTTCATCAGGTGAGCCTTCTGCAGGGCCAGGACGATAAGCGGGATCAGGACGATCTGAACGACGATGCCGGGGACCGCATTGATAAACGCACCAGCCAGGAACGCCGAGAAGGTAAAGGCGTTGCCGCCGGATGAGATCAGCAGGAACATGACCAGACCCCAGATGACCCGGCCTACGATCATGGCCGCGACCAGGGTGACATAGATGAAGGGGATCTTCTTGGGCAGCAACTTGTAGAGCAGACCGGTCATGAACCCGTAGGCAGCCAGTTCGAAGGCCATGGCCACGGCGACTGGGAACATCGGCGGCATGCCAAACAGCAGGCTGCGCAGAACCGGTGTGATCAGGCCGACGACCAGGCCGTAGGGCCAGCCGCAGACAAAGCCGCAGATCAGGACCGGGATGTGCATCGGCAGCAGCATGGAGCCGATCTGCGGGATCTGGCCGGTCAGGAAGGGCAGGACCAGTCCCAGGGCCAGAAACATGCCGGCCAGGATCAGGCGGATCAGGGTTTTTCGGGTTGGGTTCATCGGTAAAGCCTCCTCGAAGCGGTCACCTGCGGAAAAAACCACGCAGGCGCCAAAATAGATGCGGCCCCTTCGTGGTTCCAGCGTGTCGATCGTGTCGTCTCAGGCAATACGGCAGCTTCTGCTGGCCTCGTGTGTCCCTTTTTTACCACAGAGGGGCAACAGCGTCAAGCGCGAGGGTTACATTGTGACGATCGCATAACCCTTGTCCAGATAGGCGGACATCGCGGGGTGCCCGTTGAGGTCGTCGGCCATGGGCAGGCCGGATGCCTGGTTGTAGGCGAGCACGCCCATCTTGGCGGAGCAGGCCTTGCAGACCGCGTCGATCAGACCCTTGTCAATCAGCTGCTGGAACAGCTTGTTGCCCGACTCAATCAGTGCCTGGACCAGCTTGACAGACTCGCCTTCCAGGATCACTTTCACATCCATATTGCGGGTCTGCATATCAAGGGCGTTGAGCATGACGTGCATGAAGCAGAGCGGATCTCCCCGGAAGACGAAAAAAGCGGTTTTGTTCATCTGACTGCCTCCATTCGTAAATAGCGGCCATGACCGGGCCGGTGCCTCCATTATACGCCATCACGCCGCCCCTGTCTGGCCAATGCCCGCCGGATTGCCTATAATGAAGCTGCAGGCGGCCCAGGCATAGCCGAAAAATCGGGCTGGCCCGGGAGGTCACATGAAAAACGCCAGGCTTTCAATTTGCATGGATTTTACAGTCGGATCCGTCGATCCGCGCCTGTTCGGATCGTTTATCGAGCACCTGGGCCGGGCCGTGTACGGCGGCATCTACGAGCCGGGCCACCCGGAGGCCGACGAGCAGGGGTTCCGCCGCGACGTCCTCGAACTGGTTCGAGCCCTGAAGGTGCCCCTGGTTCGCTACCCCGGCGGCAATTTCGTCTCCGGCTACCGTTGGGAAGACGGCGTCGGACCGCGCGAGAATCGCCCGCGCCGCGCCGAACTGGCCTGGCGCACGATCGAGCCGAACTGGGTCGGCACCAACGAGTTTGCCGACTGGGCAGCCAAAGCCGGAGCCGAGGTCATGATGGCGGTCAACCTGGGCAGCCGCGGCATGAAAGAGGCACGGAACCTGGTGGAGTACTGCAACTTCCCCGGCGGCGCCGCTTGGAGCGACCTACGCCAGTCCCATGGCTGGACAACGCCGCACGACATCAAGCTCTGGTGCCTGGGCAACGAGATGGACGGTCCCTGGCAGATCGGCCACAAGACGGCCGATGAATACGGCCGGCTGGCCTGCGAGACGGCCAAAGCCATGAAGTGGGCCGATCCCTCGATCGAGCTGGTGGCCTGCGGCAGTTCGCACAAGAACATGCCCACTTTCGCCAGTTGGGAAGCCGCCGTCCTCGAGCATGCCTACGAGCAGGTCGACTACATCTCCCTGCACGCCTACTACAGCAACGCGGACAACGATATCGCCGACTTTCTGGCCCGTTCGCTCGATATGGACACCTTCATTCGCTCGGTGGCCGCCGTCTGCGACTATGTCCAGGCCAAGAAGAAAGGCAAGAAGCAGATCCACCTGTCTTTCGACGAATGGAATGTCTGGTACCACAGCCACGGCCAGGACAAGAAGATCGCACCCTGGTCGATCGCGCCGCCCCAGGTCGAGGATGTCTACACCTTCGCCGACGCCTTGCTGGTCGGAAGTCTCCTGATCACGCTGCTGCGCCACGCCGACCGCGTCAAGATCGCCTGCCTGGCCCAGCTGGTCAACGTGATCGCCCCGATCATGACCGCCACCGGCGGGCCGGCCTGGTGCCAGACGATCTACTATCCGTTCCTGCACGCGTCTTCCTGGGGCCGCGGCACGGTGCTGCAGACGCAGGTTGACGCCCCCAAGTACGACAGCAGGCATTTTACAGACGTGCCCAGCCTGGATGCCGTTTTTGTCCTGGGCGAGACCGGAGATATCCTGACCTTGTTTGCGGTCAACAAGGACGGTCAGGAGGAAATGACCCTGAATGCCAGCCTGAACGGGCTGGGGAATTGGCGCGTCACGGAGCACCTGGTGCTGGCTCACGACCAGCTGGATGCGGTCAACAGCCTGGACAACCCGAACCGAGTCGCACCGAGGCGGATCAGCCAGGCCCAGGCCGACGGCGATACGCTGACCGCCCGGCTGCCCAGCTTGTCTTGGAACGTGATCCGCCTGGCGAAAGTTTGAAATCAGGAGCGGGCCCTGAAATCGCGCAGCGCCTGGCAGTGGCGGCAGTAGAGGGCGTCCGACGCGTTGAGGCCGTTGCAGGCTGCACACTTCCAGGTCTGGGTTGGGGGCGTCTCCGCGACCACCTCGTCTGATGCGCCGTCAGCCATGTCCAGCAGGCTCAGCTGCAGGCGCTGGTTCTGGAGCTGGAGCGCCGCCTGGTTTTCCAGGACCTCGGCCAGCGCCATGGCGGCCAGGCCGGGGATGATCGTGACGATCAGGTTCAGCAAGGCGTTGCCAAGCGGGAACGGCTGGTTGTTGTGATATGCGATCAGCAGGCCGGCAAAAGCCAGGATGACGCCTGCGATCACCGCGAGCAGACCCGCGATCCAGATAATGGAACTCATTTTTGATTCGCGCATGGGGATTCCTCCTGTGTACCGTTTCTTCGCGCTGCCTGCCTGCGGCGGCTTCGGCCGGTTACCGGGCACAGCCAGCAGCCGCATCCAGTCGGACGAGTCTTGTGCTGCCGGGGCAGCCTGCAGCGCCCGGGCCAGGGCGGCTTCGCCCTGCTGGGCCCGGTCTGCCTTGGCTTGCAGCCGCCGGCGCACCGTTTCAAGCAAGTCCCGGGCTTGTTCAGGCTGGGTCAGAAAAACCGTGATCTCGTCCAGGGACAAGCCCAGGCCGCGCAGAGCGGCGATTTGCCGGAGCCGTTCCAGATCTTCCTCGCGGTAATCGCGGAAACGCGACGCGTTGAGCCTGGGCGCGATCAGGCCCGCCTCCTCGTAGAAGCGGATCGCACGTTCAGTCAGGCCAGTTGCCTGGGCAGCTTTTTTAATCAGCATGACGATTCCTCACCTTCCTGCCGCTCATTATAGACGCTGACGTAACGTCAGAGGCAAGGCTTTTTTGCTATTTGCGTCTTTTTCTTCTGTTAAACATGAGAGAACCTTATTTCAGACGGTTTTTAAGGCGCAGTTGGATCAGGCTTTGCCGGGCCTGGTCGTCCAGCTCCGGCGGGACCAGGACATGGAGGACCGCCCGGTTGCGGTTGAACCGGCCCGGAAGCGAATAAACCAGTTCGATCGTACCAGCCTGGCCGCGCTCCGGGACCGGCGGATCATAAGCGGCCTGGTCCAGGCGACCGCCAGGCAACGCCCAGGTGTGGAACTGGCCCAGGAAAAGAACGCCGTCCGGGCTGAGCAGAACATGCTGCCCGCCCTTTTTCAGCTTGCTGATCCGGTATTGGGTGATCAGCCAGGCGGCCAGGGCCAGAAAGGCGGCCAGGCCGACCATGGCCAGGCTGACCATCCGTCCGTCTTCGCCCAGAAACAGGAAGATGATCGCCATCAGGGCGCAAAAGAAGACCATCACGAGCAGCATGACCTTGTTCTGGCCCCTGATCTCGGCGCTGTTTTTGGCGATGATCTCCTTGAGCCAGACCGGATCCAGCGTATAGATCATCAGGGGCTGGCGCATCGCCTTGCGGAACTGTTTTTCTTGCAAACCGTAGACCACAGCGATGGTCAGAGCGGTCACAAGCAACAGGATACCCATCAGGATGTAGCCGGGTGCGTCGAAGTCGCTTAAGACATTCAGCCGATAAATGCCCAGCACGATGACCCCTGCGGCCAGCAAGGCGAAAATGCCCGAGACGATAAAGGGTCGGCGATGCAAGATCGGGATACGCTCCATGCGTGCGTCCTCCTGGTGTGCGACTGTCGTTCTATATCCATCCTATCACAACCGGAGGGCGGCTGTCAGAGGCCGCGTTCGTATTCCAGGTAGTCGGCAAAGGATTCCTCCCGGCGCATGATGCGGCCTTCCGTGAAGACCAGCACCTTATCGCACACGGCCTTTTGCAGGTAAAGGTCGTGTGAGACGAGCAGCAGCGTCGCCTGCACCTGGACCAGCGCCTGTTCAAGCTGTTCGCGCGCCCGTAAATCCAGGTAGTTGGTCGGTTCGTCCAGGATCAGGAAATCCTGGTGGGTCAGGATCAGCTCGGCGATGCGCAAGCGAACCAGTTCGCCAGGGCTGATCCGGTCGGCTGGCAGGAGCAGATGCGCGTTCGTAAAACCCATTTGTTCCAGCGTGGCCCGGTCCGCGCCGTCCAGCTTGCCCAGCTTGCCGGTCAGGTAGGACAGCAAGGTGTGACCGGAGGGCAGCCGCTCCAGGGTTTGGCCCATCACGACCGGCGAACAGCTCGGGCTGACCAGCAGCCGCCCGCTGTCGGGCGGCTCCAGCCCTTGAATCAGGCGGACCAGCGTCGTCTTGCCGCAGCCGTTCGGTCCGGTCAGGGCGACCTTCTCACCGCGCAGGATGAAAAAGTGGCTGTCAAAAAACAGGGGGTGGGACGGGTAGGCTTTGCCGAGTCCGACCGCTTCCAGAATGCGCTTGCCATGCCGTTCCTGGCCATCGAACGCGATGGTGGTTTTCAGCTCCGTTTTTGGCCTGGTTCCGGTTTCCTGCTGCAGCCGCTCCAGCCGGCGCATATCCTGCTTGGCCTTGCGGGCCAGCTTGCCGGCCTTGACGCGCTTGTATTCCTTAAGCCCCATTTTGTTGCCGCTTGAGTCCATCTTGGTCGAATCACGGTGCGCCTTGTCGGCCCACTGGCGTTTCTGGACGATCTCCTCCTGCAACTGACGCTGCTGTTTTCGGCTTTCCGCGTAGCGATGCAGGCTTTCTTGCAGCAGCCGTTCCTTTTCCGCCCGGTACTGGGAATAGTTGCCAGTATACGAGCGGATGCCGGTGTTGTCGATTTCCAGGATGCGCGTGACCAGCTGATCGAGCAGGTAGCGGTCGTGGGATACGATGATCATGCTGCCCATGGCGTCCTGGAGCAGGCGGATCACGGTCTGGATCCCATCCAGATCCAGGTTGTTGGTCGGCTCGTCCAGCAGCAGGATATCCGGGGCTGACGCCAAAAAGCGGCTCAGGGCCAGGCGGGTCCGTTCGCCGCCGGACAAGGTGGCGGCCTGTGCGACGGTCCGCTCGTCCAGACCTTCCGGATTCAGCTGCCAGGCCAACTGCGGTTTTTCACCGGCCCGGTGCTGAGCCTGCAGGCTGTCTAGGTCGGCCCGCGGATCCGGCAGCTGGGGCAGATAGCCAACGCTCAGATGGCTGGCCAGGCGGATCTCGCCGCTGTCCGGCACTTCCTGGCCAGCCAGCATGCGCAGCAGTGTGGTCTTGCCGCAGCCGTTGTTGCCGACCAGCCCGACCCGTTCGCCCACGCCCAGGCTGAACGTCAGATCCTGGAGCAGGCTTCGGTCTGTGTACGATTTAGATAGATGTAAAACCTGAAGAACCGTCATGATACCCTCCAAAAAACCTGCCGCAGGCAGGTTTTAACGCGTATCACAGCCGGAAAGCCAGCCGTGCCGAGTCCCGGTCGCCCAGGTCCTATCTGAAGAAGATTCACTGCCTGCAGCGGCACAAGCAAAAAATCCGGCTTGTGCGCCTTTTTCGTTCAGCCAATCTTCTCAATCATGGACGTGTTCCTTTCATGGCCAGCAGGTGGCGGATGCATTTATTTTAGCATGGCCAGGCGCTGCAGGCAATTCAGGCCAGGATCCGGCCGTCGCGCAGCTGGTGGATCTCCGTGGCCTGGTGGAGGATCTTGAAATCGTGTGTCACGACGACCATGCCGGCCCGATGCAGCTGCCGGGCCAGGCAGTCCATCACGCGCAAGCCGGTCTCGCTGTCCAGCGACGCGGTCGGTTCGTCGGCGAAAATCAGGACGGGATCGTTGATCAGGGCCCGGGCGACCGCGACCAGCTGGCGCTGGCCGACCGAAAGCTCATGCGGCCGGCGCTTCAGGTCGACGTCGAGCCCCAGTTCTCCGGCCAACTGACGTGCTTTTTCGGCTGCCTGGGGCCTGTTGTGCTGGACCGGCAGCAGGATGTTGTCCAGCAGATCCAGGTGAGGCAGCAGGTAATGGCGCTGAAAGATAAAACCGAAACTGGCCAGACGACGGCGTTCGAGCTCGTCGTCGTTATGGCTGGCCAAGTCCTGGTTGTCCAGGAAAACGGCGCCCGAGGACGGTTTTTTCAGTCCGGCCAGCAAGTAGAGCAGCGTGCTCTTGCCGCTGCCGGACGGACCGAGGACTCCGATCAGGTCACCTGTACGCACGGTCAGGTTCACATGGTCAAGGGCGACGACCGGCGGACCGGAAAGAACCGGGTAGACCAGGGACAGCTCAAAGGCATCCAGCTGCATGTCAGGCTCCTTTCGCCAGCTCAGGCGTCCTGGTCCAGCAGCTGCATCGGATCCAGCCGACTGAAGATGCTGCGGATGGCCACCATTTCCGCCAGCACAGAGGCCAGCGGCACACAGAGCGCCGGCAGCCAGACCTGGAGCGATAGCAATGTCAGCGGCCGGCCGGCGGCCAGAAAGAATGTGGCTTGCAGGCCGAGGGCCACCAGCAGGGAGAAAAGGAGGCCGGTTGCCGCCGCCAGGAGGTTGAGAATCAGGACATCGAGCAGGCTGCGTTGGAAAATGGCCCGCCGGCTATATCCGATCGCGTTAAGCACGGCGAACTCGCGCGACCGGCTCAAGGTAAACAGGTAGGTCAGGAAGCTGACACAGATGGCGTTGATCAGCAAAACCGCGACAAAAACCGTATTCAACAGCAAGTAAATCCGGTTAGCCGACTCGGTGAGCGTCGCTGTGCTTACCGGCAGTGAGCTCAGTTCGTTGCCGCTGAGCGGCAGATAGGCAACAAACTGGTTGAGCGCGGCCAGCCGGCCTGGCTGGGGCATGACCAGGATGCCGTATTCCTCGGGGACCGCCACATCGTGCACCGTTTGCCAGTTTTCCAGCGAGGCAAAGCCGCACAGAGCGTCCCCCTCCAACAGGCCGACCAGGGTATAGGCGCCCAGCAAGGTCTCGGACGGATCAAGATCGCTGCCCAGCCGGTCGCCAACCGCCAGCCCCTTGTTGCGCGCGACAACGTCGTGCAGGACGATCTCGTCGCTGCCGGCAGCGGGCAGGCGGCCTGAGACGAGGGAGACGTCCATGCGCTCCATGAGCAACCGCATATCCGGGTCGCCGAGCAGATAGACGCGAACCCCGATCCGGCTCAGCAGGCTGGTGATCTCCGTATGGCTGAGGATGCAGGGCGCGACCCGGGCGGTGTTCTCGTGCAGGCGAATGGCCGCGATCGTGTCCAGGCTGATCGGTTTACCCTTGGCCTGGATGCTGGTATAGGCTTTGCGGGTGACAACAAAAGCCCGGTGCTCAAGCTGGATGCTGGATACGATCACGGCCTGGATCAGGAACAGGACCATCACGCAGAGCATGACCGGCAGGAACAGCAGCAGCAGCCGTTTGCGAAAACAGCGGTAATAGGCGAGCGCGGACAGCGGATTCATCGGATCACCATCAGCCGTTAACCGGAAGGACTTTGGCGATAACGGTGTAGCCTGGCCCTGGCAGGTCGGCCTCGGTTGTCACCAGAACCGGAACGACTGTTTCGCCATTGATTATATCAGCTTTTGCGCTGACCTGGGCAACCACACCGGTCCAGGCCAGGGTGCGGTCATAAAGTGGCGAGATAAGCACGGGTGCGCCGGGAACCACCTGCGTTACGAGCTGTTCTTCGACCTGGATGGTCAGACTATGCACCGCTGCCTCCGCCAGGAGCAGCAGCGGTTCGCCGGACGAAAACGCCGCCGGCCAATCGGCCGGCATCGCATCGACCATCCGGGGCTCCCCGCTATAGAGCAGCCGCCCTTTGTCGTCGATCCGGCCGAATGACGTTCGCCAGGATCCGTCCAGCAGTGCGGCAAGCTGCTCCAGCTCGGTGTCCACCGCCTGCTGAGCGAGCCGGTTCTCCAGCAACTGCTGCTGTAGATTCATGTGCGCCAGCCGATACTCGTCACACTGACGGCTCAGGTCTGCCTGCCGCCGCATCAGGATCGGACGGGCCAGGTCCGCGACCTGGTCGGCATCCCGGGTCAGGGCCAGCAGGGAACCGTAAAGGTCAAGGCTTTCCAGGCCGTCTAGAAACAGGCGCAGTTCAGCTGCGTATTGGCTGCGCCGGGTACGCGATGTGGCCCGGTACCATTTCTCCAGGTTGGCAAGACCCGGTTCCAGGTCGACCTTCAAGGCCTCTTGCACCGCCATGCTGCGCTGGTCGGTCCAATCCGCCTGTGCCTGCAGGACGCCGGCTGCGCCGCGCAGTGTTTGCCGTTGGCGCTCCAGGTCGTCCGCTTGTTGCCGGAGCGGGTCCAGGTCCAGCTGCAGCAAGGGTCTTTGATCCTCGATCCGCTCGCCTTCCCGGACTAGCCAGGCGTTGACCTGGACGGCGAAGGGCAAGGAGACAGCCTGAACCTGGCCGCGGTTGACGGTGCCGTAAAAGGTAACTGCTCCCGGTTTGGGTTCACCGCCTGGTGTGGGTTCGGCTTGTCCCGGGTCGGCCTGCGTCTGGCAGCCGACTGCCAGCCAGACGAGCAGGACGGCCAGGCAGGCCAGGACGCCGATCCGGCAGATTTTTTGTTTATGTGTCATCATCTGGAACCTCCTTGACCGCTGCCTGGCGGTTGCTGCTGATGCGTTCGATCCGGCCGTCGCGAATCGTGATGATGCGGTCACAGCATCTGGCGGCCGCCAGATCGTGGGTGACCATGATAGCCGTCACGTGGCTGCTGCGAACGGCCTCGCTGACCAGGCGCAGGATATCCGCCCCGTTTTGGCTGTCCAGGTTGCCGGTCGGCTCATCGAGAAAGAGCAGGTCCGGGTGTCCGATCAGGGCCCTGGCCAGCGCGCAGCGCTGCTGTTCGCCGCCGGATAGCTGGTTGGGCCGATAGGCGGCCCGGTGGGACAAACCGACCTGGTCCAGCATGCGGTCGACCCGGGCGTCGCGATCGAGACGGATGCGATTGATGAAAAGCGGCAGCAGGATGTTTTCCCGCACACTCAAACCCGGCACTAGGTAGAAGGACTGGAACACGAAACCCATATGGCTGCGCCGCATTCTGGCCTTGGCGCGGTCGCTCAGCGCGGCCGTCTGCTCGCCCAGCACCGACAGTTCCCCCTGGTCGATCGGTTCCAGCAGGCCCAGGCAATGGAGCAGGGTGCTCTTGCCCGACCCGGACGGGCCCATCACGGCCACGAATTCATTGGCCCGGATCGCCAAGGAGACATCATGCAGGACAGGTGTCACCTGTTCGCCCAGAACATACGCTTTGGTCAGGTTCCGGCAGGACAGCACGGTCATGGCTATTCTCCTTCCCTTAGCCCGCGCATCGGGTTGGAACGGTTTAAGAACACCAGGCAGAGCAGCGATACGCACGCGGCGATGCCCATGCCAACGGCCGGCCCCAGCCAAAAAACCGGGCGGCCAATTGAGATGCGCAGGGCAATCTGCAGCGCGAACACCAGCCGGGGCAGCGCGGCGGCCGCGACAAGCAACCCGCCGGCCAGCCCGTTCAGGGAGCCCAGCGCCCCCGCCAGCAGCAGCTCCCCCAGGAACAGGCGCAGGATATGGTCGGAGGTCAGACCAAACGCGTAGTAAAGGCTGATTTCGCGCCGCCGGCGCATGAAAAGCAGCAAGGCGGTGTTGGTCAGGCCAAGGATTCCGATCAGAACAGACAAAGCTGCGATCAGCTGCAGCGCGGCGACCACCTGGCGGCCCTCGCGGGCCAGATCGGCCAGCACGTCGCGCTGCACCAGCAGCTCCAGCGGCCTGGGTCCCAGCGTTTCCAGGATGGTGTCCCGGGTCCTGATCGCGTCTGCTGTCTGGAGCAGCACGCTGTCATAGTCTCCGGCCGCGAAATCTTCGCGGAAAGACACGTCGGAGATCAGGGCATAGCGGCCCAGCTTGGTCTGGTAGTCGTCGAAAAAGCCGACGACGGTGTAGGCGACTTCCCGGTACGACCGGTCCCGGGCGTAGATTTTAAGAATCAGCGGGTCGCCGGCGGCGACCTTGTAGATGCGGCGCATGGTTTGTGTCAGCAGCAGACCGCGCCCGGCAAACAGGTCCGGCCAGGCCGTCGGCTGCGCGGGATCGAGCTGCAGGTCGCGAAACGTGCCGCTGTAGGTTTCCGGCACACCCTGGACCCGGTACAGTGCGAGGCGCTGGCCGGCGACTTCCACCGATCCCGAAGTGTAGAGCGGGCAAGCCGCGTCAACCCCTGAAATCTGGCTGATGCGGTTGATGCCGCTCCGGTTCAGGTCCGTTATGAACAGTTCCAGCTGGTAATGGATCTGTCCGGACAGCTGGACCTGGCCGCGCGTCTCACTGGTCGAAATCGCGTGCACGATCAGGACGGTGGTGACGATCAGCGACAGCAAGGTGACCAGAACGAGAAAGTCCCGCGAGCGGCGGGCCTGATAGACCGTGATGATGCCAGGTCCGGCTCGCCTGGCGCCGGCTTTCAGACTCAGGCTGAGCCAGGCCGGCGCCAGCCGGGGCAGCAGCAGAACCAGTCCGGCCAGCAGGACGACCAGCGCCAGCAGGTACACGACGAGGCCTTTTTCATTTTGCCAGGCCAGCAGAAGCGTCAAAGGCGCCAGGAGCATGGCGATGAGCGGCAGCGGGCGCAGGCGGCCGCTGCCATGGTCGGCAGCCTGTCCCCGGATCAGGCTGCTGACCGACAAACGCGCAGTTGTATGGAAGGCCAGCCAGGATGCGGCCAGACTGACCGCCAGGGCCGTACCGAGCGATAACGCCAGTTGGATCCAACCAGTCTGGAGGGCCAGGAAGCGGTTGGGCGTACCGGCGTTGAGCTGGCGCACCAGAACAGCCAGCAGACCGATGCCCAACGCCCAGCCGGCTATGCCGCCCAGCAGGCCAAAGCACAGGCTTTCTGCCAGCAGGACGCGGCGCGCTTCAGTTCGCGACGCTCCGAATGCCCGGAACAAGCCGATCAGGGCAAGCCGTTCGGTCACCAGGCCGGTGAATAGGATGACCAGGACCGAGATCGCCATAAAACAGAGGATAATCGAGATGAACAGAAAGGGGACTTGGGTTCGGTTGGCCTGCAGGCGGGCGTGGTCCTCCGGATAGCTTTCGGTCACCGAAAGGGCCGGGTGGCGCTGCGCCATGGCGCGCATGACCGGTCCCAGGCTGGCCCGGTCGACCAGGCGCAGCGTGATGCTGTCCACGCGGTCCGGAACCCCCATGGCCGATTGCAGTTTATCGAGCGGAACCAGCACGGTGATCGGGCCGTCTTCCTGGACGAACGGGCCTTCGGCATAAGCCAGGGCCGCAATCTCGAAAGCGTGGCGGTTGCCTTGGATCTCCAATTCGACCAGGTCGCCGACAATCACCTGCAGACGCGCCGCTGCCGCGGCGCTGAGGATGGCCTGGCGGCCGGTGAATAAAAGGTCGGGTTTGACCTCTTTCAGGTGCAGGTCGACCAGCCGGGTCAGGTCGGCCAGGCTGGCGCCGGTCAGGATGGCCGGCTCGGTCCGGCCCGCTGTCCGGATCTGGCCTCGCGCCGTCAGCCGGCCGACCGCCAGATCGATTTCCGGACCCGTCGTATCGATCAGGCTGGCCCGGAACAACGGCTGGCCGCTTTGCCGGCTGGCCTGGATCAGCAGGTCGCTTTGTCCGAATTCTGCCTGCCACTGGCGCATCCCGGAGCGAACCATCGTTTCGGCCAGGGACAGCGACGCCATCAGGGCGGCCGAAACCAGGGCCAGGATCAGCAGGACGAAGCCGGACCGCCAGCCCTGGCGCAGGATGTCCCGCGCCAGGTAGCGAAGCATTACCTGCAGCATCAGCGGGCAGCCGGCTTCAGGAAGGCCTCGTATCCGGCAACGGTCACCTCGAGGTCAGACAGCAACAGCAGCATTTTCCACTGATCGTTCTCGTATACCACCATTTGGCGGTAAGCCGGCTGGTTATACCCGTCGAGCTCGATGCCGCCCATTTTTGTCTCCTGTTCGCGGCTGATCTTCAGACCGAGCGCATAACCGATCGCGGTACCCTGGTATTTGTAGTCGGGGAACTTATCAACGCTCGTGTTGACCTCGGCCGACTCGATCGTGATCACCTGGGCCACCGCTTCCCGCCAGCGCAGGTAGAGGTCTTCCGGGATGTTCTGCTTGTCGTAGTCGGACAGCAGCGCATAGGCTTCATGGTAGTTTTTGTCGATCAGGTGCTGCAGGTAGGTCTCGGCACAGCTGATGCCTCCGGAAGCGGCCGGGGCGCAGGCGGATAACGTGACGGCGATCAGCACCAGGCCGACCAGCAGGACCAGCCGGGTGTTTCTGAATGGGGTGCGCATACGATCAGATCCTTTCCTTCAGGTTACCTTCAGCATAAACAAGACCGCTGTCCGGCGCACGGTACAGCGGTCATACGGATGTCATCTCACCTGTCATGATTTTCATGACAGGCAGGTTTTCTGCCCGGGGGTTAAGTCGTAAAATAACGCTTCAGGTGCAGCGCCGCCTGGGTTCGGTCTGTTACGGCCAGCTTGTCATAAATGGCGCTGACGTAGTTGCGTACCGTTCCGTCTGTCAGGTAAAGGGCGGCGGCGATCTGGCTGTTGGTGTAGCCTTCGGCCAGCAGGGCGCCGATTTCCATTTCCCGCGGACTGAAGCCGGCCTGGCGCAGCTTGTCCAGGTTTTGCTGGCGTTCCTTCAGCCTGGCGATGCTTGATCGCAGCTTGTCGGCGACCTGGCCCGGCAGCACCAGGTGGCCGGCCATGGCCTGGTCAATCGCGGCAAACAGGTCCGCGGTTTCCATATCCTTGAGCAGATATCCGTCGGCGCCGCCCGCCAGCGCGTCCAAAAGATAGGTTTCGTCATTGAATGTCGTCAGCATCAGGACCCGCAGCTGCGGCCACTTTTCCTTGATCGCCCGGACCGTCTGCACCCCGTCCATCTCCGGCATACGCACATCCAGGAGCACCAGGTCCGCCGGGTCCGCGCGGTTCTCCAGGATGTCCAGAACCTGGCGGCCGTTGGCGGCCAGACCGGCCACCTGGATGTCGGCGCGTGTTTCTAAAATCGTTTTCAGGCCGTCGGTCATCAACCGCTGGTCATCGGCCAGGATGATGCGTATCATGGCATGCCCTCCCCATGCAAAGATCCGGCTGCCGGATCTGGATCGGTCTTAACGACGGTATGGGGAGGCAAAGCGATCCGCAGGCAAAAGCCTTCGCCCGCAGCGCTGCCGGCCGTACAGACACCGCCCAGCTGTCCTGCCGACTGGGTGATCGCCGTCAAACCATAACCTGGTTTGGGTTCAGGACAGCCATGCCCGTTGTCTTCCAAATAAAACAGCAGCTGGTCATCCGCTTGCTCGAGACGAAAAACGAACCGCGTGGCCTGGCCGTGGCGGACCCCGTTGGTCAGCCCTTCCTGCAAAGCCGACAAGACCAGCTCCTCAGCGGCCGGCGTGAGCGATAGCGCCGGTTCAACCAGGGGCAGGATCTGGATGGCCAGGCCGGTCTGGGCGGATTGGATGACCGCCTGCAGCTTTTCGGCCAAAGTCTGGCCCTGGCGGTCCAGCGCCTCAACCGTCTGGCGAACCCGGGCCAGGCCGTTGCGCGCCTCCTGCTGGGCCTGGATGAGATGGTCATACGCCTTGCCTTCGCGAGACGGCAGGCATTCCAGCGCGGCTGTCAGCTGCACCAGGACCGAGGTCAGGGTATGGCCAAGCGTATCGTGGATGCCGCGGGCCATCCGGCGGCGCTCCGCCCGGCGTGTTTGCTCGAGCTCGAGCTGCTGCCGTGACGCCAGCTGTTGGCTTTGCAGCTGCAGGTCTTTGCCCGCCAGGCGCAGCCTGGTCACGGAGGATGACTGCCGGGCCTGTTCGAGCCGGATGCGATGCAGCAACCAGCCCAGGCCGGCGACGGCTGCCGTGAAAGCTACCTGCGGCACGAGATCCGGCAGCCGCGGCGGCCAGATCAGAACGAACAGCAGGAGCAGTTGGCCCATGACGAAAACGGCCGGCCTGAACACCAGGCAGGCTTCGATCATCAGCCAATCGATCAGCAGCAGCGAGCCGATCCCCCCTGCTGTCAGGTGCGCGGCGACAGCCGCGCCCGCGCTGGCCAGCCAGAGCAGCTTGTCTGCCCAGCCGTGCCGACCAGATAACGGCTGGCCCAGCAGCACCAGGGGCAGGATCGCGCAGATCAGGAGCAGCATGATCAGCCAGAAACGGTCCGCGTGCTCGATCAGCAGTGCCAAACCTGCCGCAGCCAGAAAAGCGATGCGTAAAGCAGTCATCGGTTTTTTAAGGTGGTTTGGCATGGACATGTCCTCGCTGATCCGGCATAACCTTTTTCAGCATAGCACAGCTATGTGATTTTGCCAGTCCCGGGCAAAAAACCATTGGATTCGGCTTGAAGAAACGCTGTTTTCAGGCATAATAAGAGCAGGGAGTGGTAATTCTAGTCAGAAAAAGGAGGCTCACAATGGAAAGACTAATCAAAACGGGACAAGTCAAGGCCCGTCACGCGCGCGATATCGCCTTTTCCCGGATCGGAATCGGTTTTGAGAAACTGGACCGTAACGTCTTCGATCCGGAGAAAGCCTACGATCCGGTCGCCGCGCTGGGCGTCAAATGGGTCCGCATCCAGTCTGGCTGGGCCCGGACTGAAAAGGAGAAAGGACGCTACGACTTCAGCTGGCTCGACGCGATCGTCGACAACCTGGTCAGCCGCGGTCTCAAGCCCTGGTTGTGTTTGTGCTATGGCAACGGCCTGTACGACGAGGCGGCCGATAAGGTGTTCGGAGCGGTCGGCTGCCCGCCGATCCACACCGAGGAAGCCCGCGCAGCGTGGCGCGCCTATGTCGCTGCCACGGTCGTCCGCTACCGCAACCGGATCTCCCATTATGAGATCTGGAACGAGCCGGACGGCCAGTGGTGCTGGAAACACGGCGTCAGCGCGACCGAGTACGGTCATTTCGCCATCGAAACCGCCCAGGCCATCCGGAGCGCCTATCCGGAGGCCACCATCATCGGCGGCGCCATCTGCCTGTGGGACCTGTTCTACCTTGACGAAGCCCTGGCCACCGGCCTGCACCGGTACCTGGACGCGGTCAGCTTTCACGAGTACACGGCGCGCGAGGAAAAAGTCTTTGAGCGTGTCGCCGCGCTGAAGGCCCTGTGCAGCCGTTACAACCCGGCCATCGAGATCATCCAGGGTGAATCGGGCTCGCAGTCGCGCAGCGGCGGTGCCGGCGCGCTCAAAGGCGGCGCCTGGACGCCACGCAAGCAAGCCAAGCAACTGGCCCGCCACACCTTGGCCGACCTGATCTCCCCGGTCGCGTTCACGTCCTATTTTTCCAGCATGGACATGATCGAAGCCCTGAACGGCCTGGTCGCGGACAAAAACTCCTACCTCGACTACGGCTACTTCGGCGTACTGGGCGCCGATTTTGACGAGAACGGCTTTTCATCCGGTGTCTATACGCCCAAACCCTCCTATTACGCCCTGCAGACGATCTGCTCTGTCTTTGCCGGCGAAGTGACCCCGGCGGACCTGCCGATGCTGCGCAAACCGGGCCGGTCGGAACGGGTGTTCGGCCAGGATTTCGACGGGCCGAACCTGATCAGCTCCGGGTTCAGGAAGCCGGACGGCTCATGCGCCTTTGTCTATTGGTGCTCCTCAGACCTGATGACAACTGAATTCGAGTCGACCGTAACGCTGCAGGCCGTAGCCCTGGATGAAGACATCCGCCTGGTCGACCTGCTTGACGGCAGCATTTACCGGTTCCCGGACAGCATGGTCGAAAACCTGGGTGGCGGACGGCGCCTGCTCAAGAACATCCCGATCAAGGACTACCCGCTGCTATTGACCTTCGGCGCGTTTCTCGGCGATTGAGTGACGGCCGGTATGGTATAATCTGGCCAGAAAAGCCTGCCGGGCCGCGCAGTGGCCCGGCAGAACAGGGAGGCCGATATGTTTTTACTGGGTTGCCATCTGTCCGCTGCCAAAGGCTACACGCACATGGCCGAGGAAGCGCTGAGTATCGGCGCCAACACGTTCCAGTTCTTCACCCGCAACCCGCGCGGCGGCAAAGCCAAAGATATGGATGCCGCCGATGTGGCCCGGTTCCGGGAACTGGCCGAGGCACATCGCTTCGGCCCGATCCTGGCCCATGCGCCCTATACCCTGAACCCGAGCGGTGCCGATGCGCGCGTTCGTGAATTTGCCTTCGAGGTCATGGCCGACGACATGCTGCGGATGGAGGCGACCCCGGGCAACTACTATAATTTCCATCCCGGCAGCCATGTCGGCCAGGGGATCGAGAAGGGGATCGACCTGATCATCGACCTGCTCGACACGATCCTCAAACCAGACCAGACGACGCTGGTGCTGCTGGAGACGATGTCCGGCAAGGGCAGCGAGGTCGGCTCCCGCTTCGAGGAACTGCGGACGATCATCGACCGGGTGGCGCTGCCGGATAAGCTGGGCGTCTGCTTCGACACCTGCCACACCAACGACGCCGGCTATGATGTCGTCAACGACCTGGATGGCGTTCTGGCTGAATTTGACCGAATCGTCGGCCTGTATCGTCTCAAGGCCATTCACCTCAACGACAGCAAGAATCCCTTCGGCAGCCACAAGGACCGACACGAAAAAATAGGGCAGGGGACCCTGGGCCTGGAGGCTGTGACCCGGGTGATCACACATCCGCTGCTCAGGGACCTGCCCTTTTATCTTGAAACGCCCAACGAAGTGGATGGCTATGCCGAGGAGATCCGGCTGCTGCGCCAGATCCGCCCGGATTAGTCCCCGATCGTTTCGCCGGCTACTTTTTCATAGAACCTGGCGATGGCCGAGTGGTCGTTCTGCCCGTCGCCGCCGGCGTGCAGCTGTTGCAGGATCTGCATGGCCGTGCTGGTCAGAAGCAATGGCGCTCCGGTCAGGTAACCGGTATCCAGTGCGTTGGCCAGATCCTTGATGTGCAGGTCGATCTTGAAGCCCGGCTTGAAATTGCCGGCCAGGATCATGGGGGCTTTGGCGTTCATGACCGTGCTGCCGGCCAGGCCGCCCCGGATCGCCTCGAAGACTTTCTGCGGGTCGGTGCCGGCTTTTTTGGCCAGCATCAGGCCCTCGCTGAGTGCCGCGATGTTCAGCGCGACGATCACCTGGTTGGCCAGCTTGCAGGTGTTGCCGCTGCCGACCGGCCCGATCAGGACGGCGGAGCTGCCCAGGATGTCAAACAGCGGTTTCGCTTCAGTAAAATCAGCCTCGTCACCGCCGACCATGATGGCCAGTGTCCCGTCGACCGCCTTCGGTTCGCCGCCAGAAACCGGGGCGTCCAGCATGCGGATCTTTTTCGCCTTGAGTGCCGCGGCGATCTCCTGGGAAGCTGCCGGCGCGATCGAGCTCATGTCGACCAGCAGCGTACCGGCCCTGGCGTGGCTTTCGATTCCGTCCGGACCCAGCGCGACCGCCTTGACGTGCGGCGAATTGGGCAGCATGGTGATGATCACCGGATTCGTTTGGGCGACTTCGGCGATCGAAGCGGCTGCCCTGGCCCCGGCCGCGGCCAAGGCCGTGACGGCTTCCGCGTTGATGTCGTAGACGGTCAGATCATAGCCCGCCTTGATCAGGTTGATGGCCATGGGTTTGCCCATGATGCCAAGTCCGATAAAGCCTAATTTTTTCATCACGATATCCTCCTGTGTCGTGCCGCCTAGATCCAGCGGCCTGACTTCTTCGTGCTGTTGTAGGTTTCCAGCGGCGCCCAACCGGTCTCCGTGAACTGGGAAAGCAGCTTCTGGATGACCCCGTAGGTGATGAATTCGCCGGGATTCAGGCCGTCCGGCTCGTAGGCGCGCACAAACTCCGGGATCTGGCAGAGCCGGTTGATCAGGCCCTGGTCGAGCGGTTTGTCAATGCCGGTTTCCCGGGGCGGATCCGCCGCGAGAACCATGTCCTGGACGCGTGTCGTGATCGAGAAGGTGACCTTGGCCCCAGCCATCTCGGTCAGGTGGTAGGCGCCGCGCAGACCGGCCGGCATGATTACCGAGCGGTAGCCTTTTTCCTCGAAAAGGGCATAGGTGCGCTTGGCAACCGCCAGGCCGGCGTGGATGACGTCGTTTTCGCTAACCGCCGCCTGCATGTCGTGGGCGACATCGCGGATGTAGTCGTCGAGACGACCGACCTGCTGGACCACCAGGCAGAGGGCCGGGCGGATACCGGCTTTTTCGGCGCGGCCGGCGCCGCGTTCGTAGGCTTCGGCGACGGCCAGCGCCTGGGCGACGGACACGTTGAGCGTCGCGCAGACCGGGATCCCCTCGGCGGCCAGCTCTTCAACGACACGGACGCCGGAACGGGTGGCCGGCAGTTTGATGGCGATGTTGTCGCCCCAGGCATGGATGCGGCGCGCCTGGGCCAGCATGCCGGCCGCATCACCGGCCCGGCCGGGGTTGAGCTGGCCCAGGGCCAGGCCTTGCCGGCCGCCGCTGGACTGGAACACGTCCTTGAACTGGCTGGCCGCGTAAACGGCCACCAGCCTGAGCAGCGCCTCGGCGCGTGCTTCCAGCTCCAAATCGCCGGAGATGGCCTGGACTTGTTCGCGCCAGAAATCCGGCTCGTTCTGGAAGGTGCGGTAGGTCAGGACCGGGTTGGTTGTGACGCCCAACGCGCCGCGGGAGCGCGCCAGCTGGATCTCGTCCGGGCTGCCCGAGTCATGCCACCAGCGGGTTGGCGTCTGGTAAGACAGCCAGTCAAAGTAGGTCTGTGCCATCGGGTACCTCCTTAAATGTCAAGGGTCTGGAGCGGGTTCCAGCCGTTGTCGCAGAACTGGTTCAGGGTGCGGTTGGTCGATCCGTAGGTGATGAAATCCTCCGGGGCCATACCGTCCGGCTCGTAGGCGCGCACAAACTCGCGCATCGACTGGAGCCGGCGCAGGATAGCCGGTTCGACCGGATCGGCGATCTTTTCGCTGAACGGACCGCGCAGCCCGGCCAGGCCGGCGGCGATCTTGGGGGCGATCGACATGATCATGCGTGCGCCGGCCAGTTCCGTGATGTGGTAGGTGCCCCGGCAGCCGGCCGGCATCAGGGCACATTCATAGCCGCGTTCCTGGAAAATCGCGTAGGCGCGCTTGATCGCGGCCGTCCCCGCCCAGATGATGTCTTCTTCGGTCGCCGGGCCGCCGCTCTCCTGCATCACGTCGCGCAGGTAGTCGTCCAGCCGGCCGACCATCAGCACGGCAATGCCCAGGGCCGGTTCGCGGCCGGCCGCCCGGCAGCGCGCGGCGCCGCGCTGGTAGGCCTCGGCGGCCGCCAGCACCTGCGGAACCGTGAAGCTGACCGTCGCCGCGACCGAATAGCCCTTGGCGACACAGTCTTCCAGGACCAGCAGACCGGCCTTGGTAGCCGGCAGCTTGATCGTGATGTTGGGTGCGATCTGGGCATAGCGGTCGGCCATCGCCCGCATGATCGCGGCATGGCCGGGCCGGTTGGGGTTGACCTGGGCGCAGCAATGGCCGTAACCGAAACCGCGGGGACGAAAATCCGCCACCCGGGCGGCGATTTGGCCGGCCACCTGGCAGATGAGGTGCTCGGCGCGTGCGTCGCCTTCCGGCGTCTGGCCCGCGGAGATGCCGCGCGCCAGCCAGTCGGCCGGATGGGCACGCAGCGTGGCGTTGACCAGGAACGGGTTGGTTGTGACGCCGACGGCGCCGTTGCCGATGGCATCTTCCAGTTCCGCCATCACGGCGCTGTCGTGCCAGTAGATCGAACGGGTCGCGCCGGACAGCCAGCGCAGGTAGGCGTTTTCAGACATGAGGTATCCTTTCTGGTTCGGCTGGAGCCAGGCGATAAGCCTCGACATCCAGGCAGGCTTCCAGCGCTTTCAGGTAAGTCAGACCGAGCCGGGCCGAGCTTTCGGCGTCCGGCCAGGGCAGGCACTCGCTGGTGAGCAGGCCGCTGTAGCCGATCGCGCGCAGTTCGCGCAGGACCGTTTTAAAGTCGATGTTGCCGCCGCCCGGGAAGCGGCGGTTGGAATCGGAGACGTGCACATAGCCCAGCACGGGTTTGCTGGCCCGGATCGCGGCCGGGAAATCCGGATCCTCGATCTGCATCGAATGCGTGTCGATGTGCAGGAGCAGATTGGGCCGGTTCAGCTGGACCAGGTAGGCCGCCGTTTCAGGCACCGTGTTGAGGTAGTTGTCGATGTAGCGTGTGATCGACTCGACCAGCAAGGTGACCTGGCGCGGCGCGGCATAGTCGGCCAGTGTCAGCAGCGCTTCGCTCAGGTAGCCAAGATAGCGGGTCTGCTGCCGCCTGTCCGGGATGTTGGCGCGCATGGTGCCGATCACCACGCCGCAGGACAGCTCGGCGGCCAGGTCGATGTGCTCGGTCAGGCGCCGGATCGCGGCCTGCCGCACCCTGGCTTCGTCGCTGATCAGGGACAGGTGGTTCAGCCCGTATTCCAGGCCGGTGGACAGGGCGCAGAAAAAGAGCCCGGCATTGGCCGCACCGCTCTTGAGTTTGTCGGGATCGACCTGCGCCGGGTTGCGCAGATGCAGCTCGATCGCGTCGTAGCCGATCGCGCGCACCTTGTCGGCATACCCCTCCAGCGAACCCTGGAAAACAGACGGCTTGTCCGGGGTCAGGGTTTCCAGGGAACAAACCAGGCCGTAACGAAACATGGCGCTCACCTGCCCTTACCCGACATACAAGCCGCCGTTGATGTCCAGCGCCAGGCCGGTGATGACCTCGGCGGCGTCACTGGCCAGGAAGGCGACGGTTAGGGCGATGTGCTCCGGTTTGCAGATCTTGCCGATCGGGATCCTGGCCAGCAGGCCGGCCAGCTGGGCATCCGACCACTGGCGGATCATCGGGGTTTCGGTCGGTCCTGGACAGATGCTGTTCACCGTGATGCCGAACGGCGCGTACTGGCGCGACAGCCCGTAGGTCATGGAGATGACGCCGCCCTTGGAGGCGGCATAGGCCAGGCTGCTTTCGTAGCCGCCCATGCGTCCGGCCAGCGAGGCCATGTTGATGATCCGCGGCTGCGGCCGTTCCTTTAGATAGGGGAAAGCCGTCTGCGCGACGAAAAAGCTGCCCTTGAGGTTGACCGCCATGATACGGTCCCATTCGTCTTCCGTGATCTCCTGAACCGGCGTCGAGGAGAGGATGCCGGCGTTGTTGACCACGATATCGAGCCAGCCCAACCGCTCGGCTGCTTCGCCGATCATCGCCCGGATGCTGTCCAGACTGGCGACGTCGACATAGCCGGCGACCCCATCGCAGCCCTCCCGGACGAGGTCGTCTGCCACAGCCTGGGCCTGCTCCCTGTTGATGTCGTAGATGGCGACCCGGGCGCCTTGCCGGGCCAGCTCAGAGGCGATGGCCCGGCCGATGCCCTGGGCACCGCCGGTAATCAATGCCGTTTTCCCTGCCAATGTCATGCGAATACCTCCTGGATGTGTGTTTTTTACCGCGAGTTTAACGATCAATTTCCCTTGCTATTATAGCGCCGGCAGCAAAAAGGTGTCAACTGAGCCAGCTTGCCAGAAGCGGAGCGCACCGTTACAATCAAAGCGACAGCAGTCATGTCAAACGTTCAACCGTTCCTTTTCCAACCTGCAGCGGAGGACCTGATGATCAGAAAAAACAAGCGTGTTACTCTAAAAGACATCGCCGCAGAGGCCGGTGTGTCCATGATGACGGTTTCCAACGTGCTCAACGGGCGCGGCAGCGTCTCCCGGGACACCAGTCAGCGGGTCACCGAGATCGCCCGCCGTTTGAATTACCGGCCCAACCAGGTCGCCCGCAGTCTGCGGGTGGAAGAGACCCGAACCTTGGGCGTGGTCGTTTCCGACAGCTCGCAGCTCGTCCTGGCCAAGGTTATCCGGGCCATCGAGTCGGAAGCGGCGCAGGCCGGCTACAGTGTCATCGTGGCCAACACGGACCAGAGCCCGCAGCGTGAAAAAGCCGCGATCGAACTGCTTTTAAACAAGCGGATCGACGGCCTGCTCTTGGCCGCACCGCTGAACACCGATGACAGCCAGATCCGTACCCTGGTTCATTTTGGCGTCCCCCTGGTTTTGCTGATGCGATCCAGCCGGTCGGTCCCGGTCAACAGTGTCGTCAACGACAACGAACGGGGCGGGTACGAGATTGTCCGCCACCTGATTCAGACGGGCCGGCACCCGATCCGTTTTCTCAGCCTGCCCCAGGCGTCACAAAGCGGCCAGAGCCGGATCGCCGGTTACCGGCGCGCCTTCCAGGAAGCCGGCCTGAACTGGTGCGATGCCGCGGTCTGTCACTGCCAGCCGGACATCGCTTCGGGTTATGAGGCCATGAGCCAATGGCTCGAAGCGGCGCCCTGCACGGGGGCGGTCTGCTGCGGCTGTGACCTGATTGCGGTCGGCGCCATCCGCGCGATCCAGGACCGCGGCCTGGCGGTGCCGGGCGACCTGGCTGTGAGCGGATACGATGACATCGACCTGGCGGAATACCTGTGCGTGCCCCTGACCACGATGCGCCAGCCCAAAGATGAACTGGGGCGCGAGGGGGTGCGGATGCTGCTGGAGCAGATCCGCGACCCCGGGCACGAGCCGCGCCAGATTGTCCTGCCCAGCACCCTGATCGTGCGCAGCTCAGCCTGAACAGGAGGTATCTCCCATGAAAAGCTATCGCAAGGAACTGACGTTCACCCTGCCGGCACGGCGCGGCTTTGTCAACATCACGGACCAGGTGGTCCAGGCCCTCCGGGAAAGCGGCGTGCGCGAGGGACTGGTCCTGGTAAACGCCATGCACATCACGGCCAGTGTGTTCATCAACGACGACGAGAGCGGCTTGCACGGCGACATGGAGCGCTGGCTGGAAAAGCTGGCCCCGGAAAAGCCGCACAGCCAGTACGCGCATAACGGCTACGAAGACAACGCCGACGCACATCTGAAGCGTTCGGTCAAGGGCCGTGAGGTCGTCGTGGCCGTGACGGCGGGACAGCTGGACTTTGGTCCCTGGGAACAGATTTTCTACGGGGAGTTCGATGGCCGCCGGCCCAAGCGTGTCCTGATCAAGATCATCGGCGACTGACGGCAGGTCAATTTTTGCAAAGGCCGGGCCGGCTTCTATCAATACCTGCAATTGCCCGTATGCCTGACCTGCCCTATAATAATATTAGCTATGCCAGATAGCAACCAGGAAAGAGAGGTATTGAATATGGCTATCCAGCTTAAACAGAATTGTCGCTATTCGCTCGTGGTTCCGAGCAGCATGGGGGTCCGGATCACCCCGCTCGACCGTCAGCCCGTGCACACGGCACGCCACTACGACATGCAGGTGACCAGTGCTGAAACCAACGTGCTCAACGTGTCCTCGTCGCTGGGCCTTCCGGTCAAGGTCCTGACCAACTTCGTCGCCGGCAGCCCGATCGCGTCGCTGATCAAGAGCGAACTGGCTTACCGCCACATCGACTATGAGGGCAAGGAATTCGACCAGGGCGGGCCCTGGGGCTATCGCCACCAGTTCAACATCGCCGACAGCGGTTACGGCATGCGCGGACCGCGTGTCCACAACGACCGTGCGGGTGAGGTCGGACGCATGCTGGACGTCAAGGATTTCGACCTCGACCGGATCTTCGGCCAGGAAGGCGTTCAGATCCTGCATGTGTCGGGCCTGATCGCCGCCCTGTCACCCAAAACCGGCGAATTTTGCCTGGAGCTGGCCCGAGCGGCCAAAAAGCACGGCACGGTCATTTCTTTCGACCTCAATTACCGCGCGTCGTTCTGGGAGAACCGGGAAGAGGAGCTCAGCCGCATCTTTGCAGAAATTGCTTCGATCAGCGATGTTTTGATCGGCAACGAAGAAGACTTCCAGCTTTGCCTGGGCGTCCAGGGCCCCGAAGCCGGCGGCAAGTCGCTCGGATCGAAAATCGACAGCTTCAAGGATATGATCAAGCGGGTCAAGGCCAGCTTTCCGAATGTGACGCTGTTCGCCAACACGCTGCGTGAGGTCAAGAGCGCCAATTTGCACAACTGGGGTGCCCTCAGCCTGGATGGTGAGGCATGGAACGTGATCGAACCGCGTGAAATTCCGGTCCTCGACCGCATCGGCGGCGGCGACGGCTTTGTCGGCGGCCTGCTCTACGGTGTGCTCCGGGGCTGGAGCGCTGAGCGCTGCCTGCAGTTCGCCTGGGCGACCGGCGCGCTGACCGTCACCTTGCTGACAGACTATGCGACACCGGCTGACGAAGAACAGGTCTGGAGCATTTGGCAGGGCAACGCCCGCGTCAAGCGCTGAAAGGGGTTAAGAAAATGAAAAAAGCAGATATTGGCCTGATCGGCCTGGCCGTGATGGGCGAGAACCTGGTTATGAACATGGAGTCGAAGGGCTTCACCGTGGCGGTTTTCAACCGGACGGTCTCCAAGGTATCCGACTTTGTCAATGGCCGGGCCAAGGGAAAGAACATCATCGGCACCTATTCCCTGCAGGAACTGGTCGACAACCTGGCCAAGCCGCGCAAGGTGATGATGATGGTCAAGGCCGGCAAGCCGGTCGATGATTTCATCGAGACCATCCTGCCGTATCTCGAAGCCGGCGATATCCTGATCGACGGCGGCAATTCCCACTTCCCGGACACGATCCGCCGCACGGCATACGTCGAGGGCAAGGGCCTGCTCTACATCGGCACCGGCGTGTCCGGCGGCGAAGAAGGCGCCCTGCTCGGCCCGTCGATCATGCCAGGCGGATCGCCGGCGGCCTGGCCGCACATCAAGCCGATCTTCCAGGCGATCGCCGCCAAGGTCGAAGACGGCTCGCCCTGCTGTGACTGGGTGGGCGAAAACGGCGCCGGCCATTTCGTTAAAATGGTGCACAACGGCATCGAGTACGGCGATATGCAGATCATCTGCGAAGCGTACCAGCTGATGCGCGACGGGCTGGGCATGTCGGCCGGCGAGATGCACGAGGTCTTCAAACGCTGGAACACCACCGAGCTGGACAGCTACCTGATTGAGATCACCCGTGACATCCTGGCCTTCAAGGATGAGGACGGCCAGCCGATCGTGGACAAGATCCTTGACACGGCTGGACAGAAGGGCACCGGCAAATGGACGGGCATAGCGGCGCTCGACGAGGGCGTGCCGCTGACCCTGATCAGCGAAGCGGTCTTCTCGCGCTGCCTGTCGGCGATGAAAGACGAACGTGTCGTCGCGGCGCGTGCTTTTGGCCGGAAAGTTGAGAAATATGAGGGCGATCGTGAGGCCTTCATCGAAGAGATCCGCAAGGCGCTCTTCGCGGCCAAGATCATCTCGTACGCCCAGGGCTATATCCTGATGCAGGCGGCGGCCAAGACCTACAATTGGAACTTGAATTATGGCGGCATCGCCCTGATGTGGCGCGGCGGCTGCATCATCCGCTCGGTCTTCCTGGGCAAGATCAAGGAAGCCTACGACAACAATCCGCAGCTGAGCAACCTGCTGCTGGACCCGTACTTCAAGGAGACCATCGACAGCCTGGTGCCGGCCTGGCGCAACGTCGCGGCCACCGCCGTGAAGCTGGGTATCCCCGCCCCCGCGCTTTGCTCGGCCCTCAACTATTTTGACGGCTACACCTGCGAATTCCTGCCGGCCAACCTGCTGCAGGCCCAGCGCGACTACTTTGGCGCTCATACCTACGAGCGCCTGGACGCGCCGCGCGGGCAGTTCTT